>NZ_FYEC01000009.1:14638-201521 GCF_900187635.1 Pseudomonas sp. Irchel 3H3
GCCGCGCGACTACCGCCGCTTCGCGCACCCCCGGCTCGGCCAGCAGGCAGGCTTCGATTTCGCCCAGCTCGATGCGGAACCCACGGATCTTCACCTGCTGGTCGATCCGGCCCAGGTATTCCAGCGCACCATCGGCGCGGCGGCGCACCAGGTCGCCAGTGCGGTACAGCCGCGCGCCGTCGCCAAATGGGTCGGCGACAAAACGCTCGGCCGTGAGTGCCGGCCGGGCGTGGTAACCCCGTGCCAGGCCTTCGCCGCCGATGTACAGCTCACCGGCCACGCCTGGCGGCAACGGCTCAAGGTCATCATCGAGGACGTGCAGCGCGGTGTTGGCCAGGGCTTCGCCGAGCAACACTTGCGGGTGTTCGGCGTCCAGCCGGTAACGCGCCGACCACACCGTGGTCTCGGTCGGGCCATACAGGTTCCACAAACCACCGGCGACCGCGCTCAGGCTGCGCGCCAGATCGGCCGGCAAGGCTTCGCCACCGCACAGCACCTGGCGGCCGGCCAGGGCGGGCAGGCTCGGATGCTCGGCGAGCATGCGCCAGGTCGAAGGCGTGGCCTGGATCGCGGTCACTTGCTGTTGTTCGATCTGCGCCCACAGGCGCTCCGGATCACGGGCGGTGTCGCGGTCCACCAGCACCACGCCGGCGCCACTGACCAGCGGCAAATACAGCTCCAGGACCGCGATGTCGAACGACAACGAGGTCAGGGCCAGCAATCGACCGCTCTGCTCCAAGCCCGGCGCCTGGGCCATGCTCGCCAGGAAGTTGCCCAGCCCGGCACGGCGCACGGCCACGCCCTTGGGTTTGCCGGTAGAGCCGGAGGTGTAGATCACGTAGGCCAAATGCTCGCCGCCGGCCAACGGTGTTGGGTTGCTGTCGCGGCCTGGCTCCTCCAGTTGATCCAGCCACCAGCACTCGGCGACCGTGCCCAGCGCCTGCAGCGCGGGCTGCAACGAGGTCTCGCTGAGCAGCAACGCAGCGCCGCTGTCATCGAGCATGTGCCGCAGCCGTTCGGCCGGGAACTCAGGGTCCAGCGGCACATAGGCGCCGCCGGCCTTGAGCACGGCCAGCAAGGCCACCAGGAGCTGTGGCCCGCGCTCCAGGCACACGCCCACCAACACATCCAGACCCACGCCCGCGGCTTGCAGGCGATGGGCTAAGCGGTTGGCCTGGCGATTCAGTTCGGCGTAGCTCAGGCACAGATCTGCCTGGCGCAGCGCAATCGCCTGCGGCACACGGGCGGCCTGGCGCTGGAATTGTTGCACCAGGTCAAAATCGGTTACCCCGTGGTCGTGGGCAGCACCGGCGGCGAGTACCGCCGACCGTTCGCTGGCAGCCAGCAGTGGCGCCCGCCCCAGTGCCCGGGCAGGCTCGGCCAGCAGGGCTTCAAGCAGTTGCAGGAAATGCCCGGCCAGGCGCTCGATGCTGGCGCGCTCGAACAGATCGCTGGCGTAATTGAAGGTGCAATCAAACTGCTGTTCGCCACGCTGATCGACAAACAGCCCCAGATCAACCTGCGCAGTGCGTCGTTCGCCCGGCAGGCTCGACAACTGCAGCCCGGGCAACTGATCGCGCAGCGCCACGTCGTGCCGCTGCAGGCTGAACAGCACCTGGAACAGCGGGTTGTGGCTGAGGCTGCGTTGCGGTTGCAGCGCTTCCACCAGTTGCTCGAATGGCAAGTCCTGATGCGCCTGGGCCGCCAGCACGCTGTCGCGTACCTGCAGCACCAGGGCGCTGAACGGCTGCGCGCTATCGATGCGGGTGCGCAGCACCTGGATGTTGACGAACAGGCCGATCAGGCCTTCGCACTCGCCGCGCAAGCGGTTGGCCACCGGCACCCCGACACACAGGTCATCCTGGCGGCTCAAGCGTTGCAGCAACACATTGAAGGCTGCCAGCAACAGCATGAATGGCGTCACGTGATGGGCCTGCGCCTGACGCAGCAGATTGGCCGCCAGCGTCTCCGGCAGGCTGACGCTGACACTCGCGCCACGATTGCTCTGCTGCGCCGGACGCGGGTGATCGGCCGGCAATTCGAGGATGCGCGGCGCGTCCTGCAACTGCGCCTGCCAGTAGTCGAGCTGACGCTTGCCCTCCCCGCCGGCCAGCCAGTCGCGCTGCCACAGGGCATAGTCGATGTACTGGATCGGCAAGACTGCCAATGCCGCGTCAGTCCCCGCACACTCGGCGGCATACAGCTGGCCCAGCTCGCGGACCAGGATCTCCATCGACCAGCCATCACCCACCATATGGTGCAAGGTCAACAGCACGTGGTGCTGCTGCTCGCCCAAACGCAGCAACTGGCCGCGCAGCAAGGGGCCTTTGACCAGGTCGAACCCGGCGTGGGCCTGCTGCGCGCGCAAGGCTGCCGCCTCAGCCTGGGGATCGGCGGCGGCACGCAGGTCGCTGAACGACAGACTGAAGCCGCTTGCCGGCAGCACCTGCTGGTAGACCTCGCCGCCCTCGCTCGGGAAGCAGGTGCGCAGCGCTTCGTGGCGCTCGAGCAAGCCACTGAAGGCGCGTTCCAGGGCCAACCGGTCCAGCGCGCCCACCAGTTCCAGGGCCACCGGCATGTTGTAGGCGTCGCTGGCGGGGTCCAGTTGCCAGAGGAACCACATGCGTTGCTGGGCAAACGACAACGGCGCACGGGCCGGGCGTTGCCGACGCTGCGGGCCATCGGCCGAGGTGCTGCGGCTCCGCTCAAGGGCCAAGGCCAGCCCTGCGACGTTCGGCGTATCGAACAGCGAACGCAGCGGCAACTCGATGGCGAACACTTCACGGATTTTCGAAATGATCCGCACCGCCAGCAGCGAATGACCGCCGATCTCGAAGAAATCGTCGTCGCGGCCAACCTGCTGCACCCCCAGCACCGCTTGCCAGATCGCCGCCAGCAGCGTTTCGCGCTCACCTTGCGGGGCCTGGTAGCTGCGCGCTTGCCATTGCGGCGCAGGCAGCGCCTTGCGGTCAAGCTTGCCATTGGGGCTCAGCGGCATGGCCTCCAGGTACAGCAACTGGGCCGGCACCATGTAGTCCGGCAGGTGCTCACGCAGATGCTCGCGCAACGCGTCCAGCAACCCTTGGGGGTCGGCTTGCGGGCTGTCAGGCGTGACATAACCGACCAACTGCGCCCCCGCGTCGCCCGGCCAGGCCACCACGACCGCCTCGCGCACCACGCCATGCTCGAGCAGCCGCGCCTCGATCTCGCCCAGCTCGATACGCAGGCCGCGCAGCTTGACCTGATGGTCGATCCGGCCGACATAGTCGATCACCCCGTCCGGGCGCCAACGCGCCAGGTCGCCGGTGCGGTACATGCGCTCGCCCCCAGAGCCAAACGGATCGGCGACAAACCGCTCAGCCGTCAGCCCCGCTCGGCCCAGATAACCCCGCGCCAGGTTGGCGCCGGCGATGTACAGCTCGCCCGCGACACCCACCGGCACCGGCTGCAACTGGCTGTCGAGAATCATCAAGCGGGTGTTGGCGATCGGCCGGCCGATGGGCACGCTGTGCCGGCCCGGCTCGTCGACGCAATGCCAGTAACTGACATCGATGGCCGCTTCGGTCGGCCCATAAAGGTTGTGCAGCGCCGCCTGATGCTGCGCCTGGAATTGCTGCTGCAACTCATGGGGCAGTGCCTCGCCACTGCACATCACCTGGCGTAACCCGCGACAGGCCGCCAGCTCGCCGGCGGCAACGAACGCCTGGAGCATCGACGGCACGAAGTGCAGCGTGCTGATGCGCTGTTCGACAATCACCTCGCGCAGGCGCGCCGGATCGCGGTGTGCGCCAGGCTCGGCGAGCACCAGTGTGGCGCCGGCCAGCCACGGCCAGAAGAACTCCCACACCGACACGTCGAAACTGAAAGGGGTTTTTTGCAGGACCCGATCATCGCCATCCAGGCGATACTCGTCCTGCATCCATTGCAGGCGATTGAGCAGGCCCGCGTGATGGTTGCCCACGCCTTTGGGCCGGCCCGTGGAGCCGGAGGTGTAGATGCAGTAGGCCAGGCTCTGCGGCGGATACTCGATGGCGGGCGCGTGCTCGGGCTGGTCGTCGGTCTGCGCCCAGTCGCGGTCCAGGCACCACACCGGCGCGTTGCACGCCGGCAAGCGCTCGAGCAGCGCCTGCTGGGTGAGCAACAACGGCACGTGGCTGTCCTCGAGCATGAAGGCCAGGCGATCGGCCGGGTAGTCCGGATCGAGCGGCAGATAGGCGCCGCCCGCCTTGACGATCGCCAGCAAAGCGATGGCCAGTTCTGCCGAGCGCTCGGCGAACACCCCGACCCGCACATCACAACCCACCCCTTGGCTGCGCAGCCAGTGGGCCAGGCGGTTGGCCCGTGCCTCAAGCTCGGCATAAGTGAACTGGCGCTCGCCGTAGACCAGCGCACAGGCGTGGGGAGTTTTTTCGGCCTGGTGACTAATCAGTTGCGGCAGCATCGGCACCTGGCGGTAGTCGCGCTCGGTGGCGTTCCAGCCTTGCAGCAGTTGCTCGCGCTCCTCGAAGGCGAGCAACGGCAGGCGCTCCACCGCCTCTTCTGGCGCCTGGGCGATCGCCTGCAGCAAGCGCAGGAAGTGCCCGCCAAGGCGTGTCACCGTGGCACGCTCGAACAAGTCGCTGGCATAGCCGAAGCTACCGAGCAATTGACCGTCGGCGCACTCGCGGGTGTCCAGCACCAGGTCGAACTGGGTGCTGCGTCGGGCGCCGGCCAGCGCCTCGACCGTCAGCCCCGGCAGTGCCAGGCTGGCCAGGCTGTCGACCCGATCGTGATTGAACAGCACTTGGAACAACGGGTTGTGACTGAGGCTGCGTTGCGGCTGCAAGGCCTCGACCAGTTGTTCGAACGGCAGGTCCTGGTGGGCCTGGGCGTCCAGCACGTCGTCGCGGGTCTGGCTCAGCAGCCGGCTGAACGAGGCTTGGCCGTCGATCTGCAGGCGCAATACCTGGGTGTTGACGAAGAAGCCCACCAGGCCCTCGGTTTCCTCTTGCTGACGGCCGCCAATCGGCACGCCGATCCGCAGGTCGCGCTGACCGCTGTAGCGCATCAGCAACACACCGAAAGCTGCCAGCAACAGCATGAACAGCGAACTGCCCTGCTCCAGCGCCAGGCGCTGCAGTTGCTGCGCCAGTGCCGCCGGCACGGCGAATTCGCAGCTGTCGCCGCGAAAGCTCTGCTGCGCCGGACGTGGGTGGTCCAGGGGCAGTTCAAGCAGCGGATGCTCGCGGCCCAGGTGCCGCGACCAGTGCGCCAACTGTCGCGCGCACTCGCCGCTGTCCAGCCATTGCCGCTGCCACACGGCGAAGTCGGCGTACTGGATGGTCAACCCTGGCAACTGTGGGACCGCGCCGGCGCACTGGGCGCGGTAACAGCTGGCAAATTCTTCCAGCAGCAGTTTCACCGAGGCACCGTCGGCAATGATGTGGTGCAGGGTCAGCAGCAACACGTGTTCCTCTGCCGCCAGGCGCACCAGGCACACCCGCATCAACGGGCCAGCGGCCAGGTCGAAGGCGTAGCTCGCCTCCTCGGCCATGCGCTGGGCCAACTGGCTTTCGCGCTCATCGGCCGCCAGGTGTTGCAGGCTGACTTCGCTGAACGCCAATGGCAGGTCATCAATGACCCGCTGGCACACCCGCTCGCCATCGTCCTCGAACACCGTGCGCAGCGCCGAATGGCGCGCCTGCAGTTGCTCGAATGCCACCTGCAGCGCGGTCACCCGCAGCGTGCCGCGTAAACGCAGGCCACCCGCAATGTTGTAGGCCGCACTCTCGGGGGCCAGTTTCCACAGGAACCACAGGCGCTGCTGATTGAACGACAGCGGTGCGCCGTCGGTATGCGTCAACGCGTGCAACGACGGCGCGGCGCTGGCGTTGGCGGGCTGGGCCAAGGTCACCGCCAGGTCGCGCAAGCGCGGCGTATCGAATAGCTGGCGCACCGGCACTTCCAGGCCCAGGCGTTTCTTCAGGCGCGCCACCACTTGCACCGCCAGCAGCGAATGGCCGCCTAGCTCGAAGAAATGATCGAGCGCGCCGACTTGCGGCAGGCCGAGCACTTCGCTCCAGATCTGCGCCAGCAGTTGCTCGTGTTCGCCCTCCGGGGCCTGGTAGCCTTCGCTGTCTGCCTGCCACACCGGCTCGGGCAGTTGATTGCGGTCCAGCTTGCCGTTGGCGTTGCGCGGCAACTGCGGCATCACCATGATCCGCGCCGGCACCATGTAGTCCGGCAGTTGTTCACGCAGCGACGCTCGCAGTTCAGCGCCCAACTGCTCATCGTCAGCCGCTACATAAGCCACCAGTTGCTTGCCGGTGAGGGTTTCGCGCGCCACCACCAGCGCCTCGCGCACCCGGGCGTCGGCACGCAGGCGCGCTTCAATCTCCCCCGGCTCAATGCGAAAGCCACGGACCTTGATCTGATGGTCGACCCGGCCCAGGTAATCGAGGATCCCGTCGGCACGCTGGCGCACCAGGTCGCCGGTGCGATACAGGCGTGCGCCCGGCGCGCCGAACGGGTCGGCGACGAAGCGTTCGGCAGTCAGCCCCGGACGCTGGAAATAGCCCCGGGCCAGGCCTTCGCCACCCAGGTAAAGCTCGCCACACACGCCTGTCGACACTGGGTTCAGGTCAGCGTCCAGGACCCAGGCACTGCGTGCGCCGACGCGGTCGCCGATCGGCGCGTAACCGGCCTGGCAGTGATCGGCCGGGCCGGCCTTCCAGATCAGAGGCGTGACCACGGTCTCGGTCGGCCCGTAGCCGTTGATGATCCACGCCGGGCGCAAGGCCTGGCGCACTTGCTCGAAACTGGCGTGGGGGACCGCGTCCCCGCCAAAGCAGTAGACCCGTACCGCAGGCACGTCATCGCGGCCCTCGGCGTGTTCGGCAATCTGCTGCAGGTAGGCTGGCGGGAAGGCCGCGATGGTCACCCCGTAACGGCCCATGGCCTGGTAGGTCTGCTCCGGCGTCCACAGGCTATCGTCGCGCAGCACCAGGCTGGCACCGTGGGTCAGGGCCGTCAGCCAGCGCTCGTGGGCACCGTCGAAGGCGAACGACATGAAGTGCAATTCACGGTCGGCCGGGGTCATTTCGTAGCGCGCGCCGATGGTCCGGCAATGCATGGCCAGCGGACCATGGGCCACCGCTACCCCCTTGGGCAAACCGGTGGAACCGGAGGTGTAGATCAGATACGCCAGGTTGTGCGCATGGGGGGTGACCGGCGGCGCCAGGTCAGGCTCGCGCGTCAGGTCCAGCAGGTCCAGGTCCAGGCGCTCGACCCCTTCGGGCAGCGGCGCCCGGCGTGGGTCACGGCTGTCGCCCAGCAACCAGGCCAGGCCGGCGTCGCGGATCTGGTACACCAGGCGCTCCTGCGGGTAGTCCAGGTCGAGCGGCACATAGGCCGCACCGGTCTTGAGCACCGCCAGCAGCGCCACCAGCAACCGTGGCGAACGTGGCAGGCCGACACCGACCCGGCACTCGGGACCGACACCACGGGCGTGCAGGTAGCAGGCCAGTTGATTGGCCTCGCGCTCAAGCTCGGCAAAGCTCAGGACCTGCTCGCCGCAACGCACGGCCGGGGCGTCTGGGGTACGCACCGCCCATTCGGCGATCCGCAGGTCTACCCGTTGCTCGTCCTGGATGCTGGCAGGCAGCGCGTTCCAGGCTAACAACTGCTGCCAGGCCGCCGGCTCGTGCAAATCGAAATCGCACAGGCGCGCTTGCGGGTGGTCGGCAATCTGCTCCAGCAGCGCCTCGAAGTGCCGGCGCCAGCGCTCGATACGCGGCGCGCTGAACAGATCGGTGGCGTAACTCAGTTCACACAACAGGCGGCCGGTGGAATCCTCGGCAGTGTCCAGCGCCAGATCGCAATCCACCGCGCGCATGACCGGCGGCAACGATTGCATGACCACCCCGTCCAGGGTCTGCAGGGCCGCACTGTCGTACCACTGGTGGTTATAGATCACCTGGAACAGCGGGTTGTGACTGAGGCTGCGCTGCGGCGCCAGCGCCTCGACCAATTGCTCGAATGGCAGGTCCTGATTGGCCTGATCGGCCAGCGCGCCCTGGCGCACACGCGCCAACAGGGTTTCAAAGGACTCACGCCCATCCAGCGCGGTGCGCATCACCAGGGTGTTGACGAAGAAGCCGATCAGGCGCTCGCTTTCACTGTTGCCCCGGCCCGCAATCGGCACGCCGACGCGCAGGTCGCCCTGCCCGCTGTAGCGATACAACTGCACCTTGAACGCCGCCAGCAGCAACATGAACAGCGTCGCCCCACGGGCCTGGGCCACCTTGCGCAGGCGCCCGGCCAGTGCCGGCTCGATCTCGAAGCACAGCACTGCGCCCTGGCCGCTGGGCCGCGCCGGACGCTGGTGGTCGAACGGCAGCTCCAGGGACGGCGCCTCACCGGCCAGGCGTTGCAGCCAATATTCCAGCTGGCGCTCGCCCTCGCCCGCTGCCAGCAACTTGCGTTGCCATGCGGCGCAGTCGGCGTACTGTGCCGTCAGCACCGGCAACTCAGCGGCCACGCCCCGGCAATGGGCGTTGTAGCCACGGGTGAACTCGTCCACCAGCAGGTTCATCGACCAGCCATCGGCGACGATGTGGTGCACCCCCAGCAACAGCAGATGCTCATCGGCCGCCAGGTGCAGCAAGGTCACGCGCAGCAACGGTCCGTTGGCCAGGTCATAAGGGGTAATGGCGCACGCCATGTGCAGCTCGTCGACCCGCGCCTGACGCGCTGGCGCTGCAAGCTCGGCGAGGTCCTGGTAAACCACGTCCAGTTCGACCTTGGGTTCGATCAACAGGTGCGGCTGGCCGTCCACCTCATGGAAACGGCTGCGCAGGTTTTCATGCCGCGCGAGGATCTCGCGCAATGCATTGCCGATAGCTTCCTGGTTGACCTTGCCGGTCAGGCGCACGGCGCGGTGCAGGTTGTAGGTCGGCGCCTGGGGATCGAGTTTCCAGATGAACCATTGCCGGCTCTGCGCGGCAGACAGGGCCAGGGCCCCGTCACGCGCCAGGCCCGGTACCGGCAGACGCCGCAGGTTGACGCCCGCGGCGGCCAGTTTGGCGAGAAACAGTTGCTGCTTGTCCTGCGGCAGTTGTGCCAGGCGCGCACTGATGGCCTGAAACTCACGGTCCTGCGCCGCTACCTTGGGGTCTAGGACACTACTCATTCGGCCTGCTCCAGTTCTTCCAGCAAATCATTCATGAAATCCAGCTGCAACCCGTCGTCAGCGACGGCAGGTGCATGTTCCAGCTGTGCGGCAAGGGCGCCGACGCTGGGGTAGTCGAACAGCGTATGAATCGGCAGATCGAGGCCAAAGGTCTCGCGGATCCGCGACACCAGGCGGGTCAAGAGCAACGAATGTCCGCCGAGTTCGAAGAAATCGTCGTCGATGCCCACGCGCTCCAGGCCCAGCAGCTCACACCAGATCGCCGCCAACTGACGCTCCTGCGCCGTGCGCGGCTCGACATGCTGGCGTGCCTGCCAGTCAGGCGCCGGCAACGCTTTGCGATCGAGCTTGCCATTGGGCGTATGCGGCATCCGCGCCAGCACCACGATCTGCGCCGGCACCATGTAATCCGGCAGTGCCGCTTGCAGTTGCTGCTTGAGCAGTGCCGCCAGCTCAGGCGCCGCATCCGCTTCGACGTAGCCCACCAGCACGCTCCCGGCAGGTCCGGGACGCGCCACCACAGCGGCTTCGCGCACGCCCTGGAAGCGGCGCAGGCAGGCTTCGATCTCACCGAGTTCGATGCGGTAGCCGCGGATCTTCACCTGCTGGTCGATCCGCCCCAGGTACTCCAGCGCCGCGCCGCGCCAGCGCACCAGGTCGCCCGTGCGGTACAAACGCTCGCCAGCAGCGCCGAAGGGCGCCGCGATGAAACGCTCGGCCGTCAGGCCCGGACGGCGGTGATACCCGCGGGCCAGGCCGACGCCACCGATGTACAGCTCACCGGCCACGCCTTCGGCCGCTGGCTCCAGGCTTTCGTCGAGAACATGCAAGGCGGTGCCGGCGATGGCTTCACCGAGCAGCACCTGGGGTGCATCACGGTCCAGGCGCATGCGCGCCGACCAGATGGTGGTCTCGGTCGGGCCATAGAGGTTCCACAACTCACCGACCACAGTCTGCAGGCGTGCCGCCAGATCGCTGGCCAAGGCCTCGCCGCCGCACAACGCGCGCACCCCATTGAGGGCGCTGAACTGCGGATGCTCACTGAGCATCCGCCAAGTCGACGGCGTGGCTTGCACGCAGCCGACGCCCTGGTCGGCGATGTACTGCAGCAAGCGGCCGGCGTCGCGGGCCAGCAGCCGATCGGCCATCACCACGCTAGCGCCCGACACCAGTGGCAGGTAAAGCTCCAGCGCCGCGATATCAAAGGACAGCGAAGTCAGCGCCAGGACCTTTTCGCCGATTGCCAGGCCAGGAGCCTGGGCCATGCTCGACAGGAAGTTGGCCAGTGCCCCGTGGTGCACGGCGACACCCTTGGGCAGCCCGGTGGAGCCCGAGGTATAGATGATGTAGGCCAGTTGCTGCGGGTCGATGCTCGGCAGACCTTGTGAGGTCGGCTCGGCAGCCGGCAAGTCCAGTTGGTCGAGGCACCAGCGCTGCTGGCCGGGGGTGGCTGGCGGCAGTTGCTCGAGCAACGCACTGTCGGTCAACACCCAGCGCGCCTGACTGTCATCGAGCATGTGGCGCAGGCGCTCAGCCGGGAATTCCGGGTCCAGCGGCACGTAGGCAGCACCGGCCTTGAGCACGGCGAGCAAGGTCACCAGCAACTGGGCCCGACGCTCCAGGCACACCCCGACCAACGTCGCCGGCCCCACACCATGGGCCAGCAGGTGCTGGGCCAGGCGCGTGGAGGCCTGATCGAGGCTGGCATAGTCGAGCGTTTCCGCGGCGTCGCTGACCGCCGGCAAAGACGGCGTGCGCCGCGCTTGCTCGGCGAACAGCGTCGGCAGGCTCAGCCCCTCCGCCAGCGCCGGGGTTTGCCGAGCGCGGTCGATGGCTCGCTCACGGGCTTGTGCCGTAAGCATCGCCAGCTCGCCGAGGCAGCGCTGTGGATCCCCCGGCAGCGCGCGCAGTAACTGACCCAGGTGCCCCGCCAGTTGTGCCAGGAATTCCTCGCTGAATGCCTCGCTACGGGCCGCGAAGGCCACTTGCAGTTGCTCACCCGGGTTGACCGTGAGGGTCAGCGGATAGTGGCTGGACTCGCGCTGGTGCACCCCAGCGATGCCCAGCCGCTGGATCGCACGGCTGCGCAGGGCTGCGTCCACCGGGTAGTTCTCGAACACCAGCAAGCTGTCGAACAGTGACTGGCCGGCACTGCCCGCCCAGCGCTGCACCTCGTACAACGGCGCCTGCGCCTGCTCTTGCAACTGCAAGGTCTCGCCCTGCAACTGCAAGAGCCAGTCAGCCAACGGCTGCTGGACCAGCGGCTCGGCGATCAGCGGCAAGGTATTGATGAACAGCCCAAGCATCTCGGCACTGCCGGCCAGATCGGCCGGACGCCCCGACAGCGTGACGCCGCAGCACACCACGCGCTGGCCGCTGTGGCGTTGCAGGAGCAGCAGCCAGGCCGCTTGCACCAGGGTATTGAGGGTGACCCGTTGGCGGCGGGCAAAATCCTTCAGGCGGTCGGTCGCCTGGACCTCCAGATTGAACTCCAGCAGGTGCTGCGACGCCGGCGCGGTCCCGGTCGCGGTCCCGGCGAGCAAGGTCGGCGCATCGAGTGTCGCGGTGCGGGCCTTCCAGAATGCTTCGCCACGCAGCGGATCCTGGCGCTGCAGCCAGTCGATGTAGTCGCCATAACGGCCGGCCTGGGCGCCAGTGTCTTCACCGACATACAGACCCAGCCATTGCTCGATCATCCGCGCACTGCTCCAGCCATCGAGCAGCAGATGGTGGTACGTCCACACCAAGCGGGAGCGATTGGCGTCCAGGCGCAATACCTGGACCCGCTGCAACACGGGCACGTCAAAGCTGAATGCCACGCCACGCTGTTGCTCGGCGAACTCCGCCAGGGCCTCTGGGCTAACATCGCGGCCACGCCAGTCGTGCTCTTCCCAGGCCTCTGGGACCTGCTGGTAAACCAGTTGCAGGGGCTGATCCAGGCCATCCCAGGCAAAGGCGGTGCGCAGGATCGGATGGCGCGCGATCAGTTGTTGCCAGGCCTGGCGCAAGCGCTGGGGATCGAGGTCATCGACGTCGAATGCCAGTTGGTTGACGTAGACGCCGGCGGTGGTGTCGCTCAGGCCATGGAACAGCAAGCCTTGCTGCATCGGCGACAGGGAGTAGGCATCTGCCAGTGCCGCGCGGCTGACCGGCAACCGCGCCCAGGCGGCGTCATCCAGCCAACCCAGACCAGTGCCACCGGCGAACGGTGGTGCCGCCTGCGGTAGCAGATGCCCGGCGACCAAGGCCAGGCGGCGTACCGTCTGTTGCTCGAACAGGTCACGCGGGGTCAGAGCCAACCCGGCTTCACGGGCCCGCGCCACCACTTGCACCGAGACGATCGAGTCGCCGCCCAGCTCGAAGAAGTTGTCCTCGGCACTGACCTGAGGCACGTTCAGCACGCTTTGCCAGATCGCGGCCAGCAGGTTTTCTACCGCGCCTTGCGGCGGCACATGCACGCGGGTTTCCAGCTCCGGCTCCGGCAAGGCCTTGCGATCGAGCTTGCGGTTTGGCGTCTGCGGCATGCGCTCCAGGCGCATCAACCGCGCTGGCACCATGTAGTCCGGCAGTTGCGCTTGCAGGCGCTCACGCAACCGGCCCAACAGGGCGTCGTCGGGCTCGGCCACCACGTAACCAATCAACTGGTTGTACCGCGCGACTACCGCCGCTTCGCGCACCCCCGGCTCGGCCAGCAGGCAGGCTTCGATTTCGCCCAGCTCGATGCGGAACCCACGGATCTTCACCTGCTGGTCGATCCGGCCCAGGTATTCCAGCGCACCATCGGCGCGGCGGCGCACCAGGTCGCCAGTGCGATACAGCCGCGCGCCGTCGCCAAATGGGTCGGCGACAAAACGCTCGGCCGTGAGTGCCGGCCGGGCGTGGTAACCCCGCGCCAGGCCTTCACCGCCGATGTACAGCTCGCCGGCCACTCCCAGCGGCAACGGCTCAAGGTCATCATCGAGGACGTGCAGCGCGGTGTTGGCCAGGGCTTCGCCGAGCAACACTTGCGGGTGTTCGGCGTCCAGCCGGTAACGCGCGGACCACACCGTGGTCTCGGTCGGGCCATACAGGTTCCACAAACCACCGGCGACCGCGCTCAGGCTGCGCGCCAGATCGGCCGGCAAGGCTTCGCCACCGCACAGCACCTGGCGGCCGGCCAGGGCGGGCAGGCTCGGATGCTCGGCGAGCATGCGCCAGGTCGAAGGCGTGGCCTGGATCGCGGTCACTTGCTGTTGTTCGATCTGCGCCCACAGGCGCTCCGGATCACGGGCGGTGTCGCGGTCCACCAGCACCACGCCGGCGCCACTGACCAGCGGCAAATACAGCTCCAGTACCGCGATGTCGAACGACAGCGAGGTCAGGGCCAGCAATCGACCGTTCTGCTCCAGCCCCGGCGCCTGGGCCATGCTCGCCAGGAAGTTGCCCAGCCCGGCACGGCGCACGGCCACGCCCTTGGGTTTGCCGGTGGAACCGGAGGTGTAGATCACATAGGCCAAGTGCTCGCCGCCGGCCAATGGTGCTGGGTTGCTGTCGCGGCCTTGCTCGTCCAGTTGGTCCAGCCACCAACACTCGGCGACCGTGCCCAGCGCCTGCAGCGCGGATTGCAACGCGGTCTCGCTGAGCAACAACGCAGCGCCGCTGTCATCGAGCATGTGCCGCAAGCGTTCGGCCGGGAACTCAGGGTCCAGCGGCACGTAGGCGCCGCCGGCCTTGAGCACGGCCAGCAACGCCACCAGGAGCTGCGGCCCGCGCTCCAGGCACACGCCCACCAACACATCCGGACCCACGCCCGCGGCTTGCAGGCGATGGGCCAAGCGGTTGGCCTGGCGATTCAGTTCGGCGTAGCTCAGGCACAGTTGCGCCTGGCGCAGCGCAATCGCCTGCGGCACACGGGCGGCCTGGCGCTGGAATTGTTGCACCAGATCGAAATCGGCCACCCCGTGCTTGTGAGCAGCGCCTGCAGCCAATACTGCTGCCCGTTCGCTGACGCCCAACAACGGCAGTTGCCCCAAACGCAGGCTGGCGTCCTCGCTGATCGCCAGCAACAGCTGCTGCAGGTGGCCGTCGAGGCGCTCGATCGCCGCGCTATCGAAGCGGGCACGGTCATAGCTGTAGCAGAACGCCAACGAGTCGCCCTGGTTGACCAGCAGCATCAGTGGGTAATTGCCCTGCTCGCGGCTGAGCAGATTGGAGAACCGTGGGCCGTCGCCCTGGCCACTCAACAACGCGCTGTCGAGCGGGTAGTTCTCGAACACCAGGATCTGCTCGAACAGGCTCTGCCCGCCCTGCCCGGCCCAGCGTTGAATGTCATACAGCGCCGAGTGTTCATGCTCGCGCACCGCCAGGCCCAAAGCCTGGACGTGGTCCAGCCATTGGCCGACGGTGAGCTGTGGGTGCGGGCTGGCAACCACCGGCAAGGTATTGATGAACAGCCCCAGTTGCTGCTCGATCCCCGGCAACTCGGCCGGACGCCCGGCGACAGTGGCGCCGAAGGCCACGCACGCCTGGCCGGTGTAGCGCTGCAGCAGCAACAGCCAGGCAGCCTGCAGCAGACTGCTGAGGGTGACCTTGCGCTGGCGGGCGAATTGGCGCAGCCGCTCGCTGGTCGCGCTGGACAGCTGCGAGCGATGCTCGGCGGTGCCTTGCCCGGGATTTTCCAGGGCAATAGCCGCCGCCAGCGAGGTGGGCGACTGCAGCGGCGCCAACTGCTCGCGCCAGAAGCGCTCGCTGGCGGCCGCAGGGTTGCCGGCCAACCAGGCGATATAGTCACGATAGCGCCCCACGGGGGTCGGCAGCGCTTGCCCGGCATAGCACTGCATCACCTCGGCGAACAACTGGGCCTGGCTCCAGCCGTCGAGCAGCAAGTGATGGCAGGTCCAGATCAAGTGATGCCGGTCGGTGCCGGTCTGCACCAGCAGCAGCCGCATCAAGGGTGGACGCAGCAGGTCGAAGGGACGGCGCTCGGCCTCGGCGAGGGCTTCGATATCGCCCGCCTCGGCCTCACTCCAGTCCAGCGCGACAGCACCCATGATGACCTGCAACGGCACCCCGCCCGCCGGACTGACAAATCCACTGCGCAGCACGCCATGGCTGTCCAGGGACGCTTGCCAGGCGGCACGCAGACGCTGCGGATCGAGGCCTTCGGCATCCATGCGCACCTGGTTGATGTAGCTGCCATCGCCCGGTTGATACAGGCTGTGGAACAGCATGCCGTGCTGCATCGGCGACAGCGGGTAGAGGTCTTCAACCTGGCTCAGCGGCAGCTCCAGGGCATCCAGTTGCGCTTGGTCAAGGGTCGCCAAGGGGAAGTCCGACGGCGTCGCACCGCCGACGCCTGGCGTCAGGCAATGGGCGACCAGCGCCAACAGTTCGGCCTCATACAGTGCCACCAGTTCGGCCAACCGCTGGGCGTCGAGTTGCTGTGGGCTGAAGGTCCAGGCCAACTGCAGGCGACCGTCGTTCACCCCGCCGTCGATCGACAGCCAATTGGACAACGGCGCCGCCGGGTCCAGGCTGTCTGCGCAAGGCTCCGTCGCACGGCGCAGCAGGCCAGCGTCAAAGCTGGTATCGAACTGGCCCAGATAGTTGAAGGTGATACGCGGCACCGGCCGCGCCGCCAACTGCGCCCGCACCTGCGCGGGTGCCAACTGTTGCAGCAGGCCGAAGCCCAGGCCGCCGTCCGGCACCCGACGCAGTTGTTCCTTGGTGGCCTTGAGCGATTGGCCCAGGTCAGCGCCGGCCTGGAGCCGCACAGGATAGGTAGAAGTGAACCAGCCGACGGTCCGACTCAGGTCCAGGTTAGCCAGATGTTCCTCGCGGCCATGGCTTTCCAGCTCCACCAACAGTTCGCCCTGTTCGCTCCAGCGCCACCAGGCCCGGGCCAGGGCACACAGCAGCAGGTCGTTGACCTGGGTGCGATAGGCCGCCGGGGCATCGCGCAGCAGTTGGCGGGTCTGGGTCTGGTCCAACTCCAAGGCCAGCGTCACGGCCTCACTGACCGCGGCCGGGCCAGCGTGGCGCGCCCCCGGGAAGCTGGCCGCAGCTTCGCCCAGCTGTGCCAGCCACCAGGGCAACTGCGCCAGCACCTCGCTGTGCTGCGCGCGCTGCGCCAGAAAACCCGTCCACTCACCGAAGGCATGGCTGCGCCGCGGCAACGCCGCAGTGCTATCGGCCAGCAATTGCTGCAGGTCTTCGAGCAGGATGCGCCAGGAAACGCCGTCCACGACCAGGTGATGAATCGCCAGGAACAGGCGTTGGCCAGCGCCTTGCAGGTCGATCAACACGGCCCGCAACAGTGGGCCGTGCGCCAGGTCCAGGCTGCGTTGCGCCTGGTTGACGAGCAGCGCCAGGGCGTCGGCATCCGCCGCCTCGCGGCTCCAGACCTCGACCCCGGTGGGCGCCGCGTAGGCGCCATGCCAGGTGCCCGCGGGCTCCTGATGCCAACGCAGGTTCAAGGCATCGTGATGAGCAACCAGGGTAGTGAGCGCCTTTTCCAGTTGCGCCACCGCCAGCGGCGTTGCCACGGTCAGCAACAACGACTGGTTCCAATGCTGACGCTGGACCATGGGCGTGGCGAAGAACCTTTGCTGTACTGGCGTCAGGGCGATAACGCCCGGCTCCGGGCGTGCAGCCCCTTCGCGTTGCTGGCCCAGGGCCGTGGCCACCTGTGCCAGTTGGCGCAGGGTCTGGTGGCGAAACAGATCCCGCGGACCGACCTGCCAGCCGGCCAACCGGGCGCGGCTGGCGACCTGGATGGCGATGATGGAGTCGCCACCGAGTTCGAAAAAATTATCCTGGGCGTCGATCTCATCGACACCCAGCAACTGGCTCCAGATCGTCGCCAGCGCCTGCTCCACCGGCCCTTGTGGCGCGTCCAGGGTGCGGACCTTGCGCACCGGCTCCGGCAAGGCCTTGCGGTCGAGCTTGCCGTTGGCGCTCAAGGGCATCTGCGCCAACACGATGATCTGCGCCGGCACCATGTACTCCGGCAGTGCTTCACCCAAGCGCAGACGCAGGGCGTCTGCCAGGCCGTCGTCGGCAGCCGCGACCACATAGCCGAGCAATTGCTTGCTGCCGGCTGTCGCTTGCGCCACTACCACCACCGCTTCGCTGACCGCTGGGTGTTCCAGCAGACGCGCCTGGATCTCCCCCAGCTCGATGCGCAAGCCACGGATTTTTACCTGGTGGTCGATACGTCCCAGGTATTCGATCGCACCATCGTCACGCCAGCGCGCCAGGTCACCGGTACGGTACAGCCGGCTGCCCTGGCCGAACGGATCGGCGATAAAGCGCTCGGCAGTCAGCCCGGGACGTCCCAGGTAACCCCGAGCCAGGCCAACACCGCCGATGTACAGCTCGCCCGGCACGCCTTGGGCGACCGGCAACAATTGCCCATCGAGCACGTACAGGCGCAGGTTGGCGATCGGCCGGCCAATCGGCACGCTGTGCAGGTCCGGGGTGTCATGGCAAGCCCAGTGGCTGACGTCGATGGCCGCCTCGGTGGGGCCATAAAGGTTGTGCAGGCCGGCGCTGCTTTGAGCCAGGAAGCGCTGTTGCAGGTCCACGGGCAAGGCTTCGCCGCTGCACATCACCAGGCGCAAGCGCGGACAGTCAGCCAGGGACTCGGTGGCCAGGTAGGCTTGCAGCATGGACGGCACGAAGTGCAGGACGCTGATGCCGTGCCCGGCGATGATCGCCTTGAGCTCGGCCGGATCGCGATGGGCGCCGGGAGCGGCCATGACCAGGGTCGCGCCGGTCATCAGCGGCCAGAAGAACTCCCACACCGATACGTCGAAACCAAACGGCGTCTTTTGCAGCACCCGGTCGTGCTGATCGAGGGCAAAAGTGGCCTGCATCCATTGCAGGCGGTTGCACAGCGCGGCGTGACTGTTGCCCGCCCCTTTTGGCCGGCCGGTGGTGCCGGAGGTGTAGATGCTATAGGCGAGCTGGTCGGGGTGATTGAGCAGGTCCGGGTCATCCACCGGGTACTCGGAAAATAGCGCAGCATCGCGGTCCAGACACAGCACCTGGCGATCGCTGGCTGGCAGGCGCGCCAGCAGATGCTCCTGGGTCAGCAGCAGTGTGGCGCCGCTGTCCTCAAGCATGTAGGCGAGGCGCTGGTCAGGCTGGTCCGGCTCCAGCGGCAAGTAGGCAGCGCCGGCCTTGAGCACGGCGAGCAGGCCGACCACCATCTCCAGCGAACGCTCGGCGAACACCCCGACCAGTTGCTCCGGACCGACGCCGCGCGAGCGCAGGTAATGCGCCAGGCGGTTGGCGGCAGCGTTGAGTTCGCCGTAGCTAAGTTGCCGATCGCCGACGATCAGCGCCGTAGCCTCGGGTGTAGCGAGCGCCTGCGCCTGCAGCAACACCTGCAGGCATTGCGGCTGAGCGTAATCGACCGCGGTGGCGTTCCAGCCATCCAGCACCTGCTGGCGCTCATCGGCGTCAAGCAGCGTCAGGTCGCCGATCGCCGCGTCAGGACGCTCGGCGCAGTCGTGCAACAGACGCAGGAAATGCCCGCGCATGCGCTCGATCCGCGCGGCATCGAACAAGTCGGTGGCATAGGTGAAGGCGCCGCTGAGCACGCCATTGGCGTCTTCCTCGGTATCGAGGCTGAGGTCGAACTTGGCCATCTGCGGCGTAGCCACCTGCAGCCGGGCCTGCACGCCGGGCATGCCGGAGAGTTCGGCAGTGCTGCGCTGCTCGTGATTGAACATCACCTGGAACAGCGGGTTGCGGCTCAGGCTGCGCTCCACACCGAGGGCGTCCACCAGTTCCTCGAACGGCAGGTCCTGGCAGTCCTGGGCGGCGATGACCGTCTGCCGGACCGCGTCGAGCACGGAGCGGAACGCCAGGCGCGGCTGCAGCTCGCTGCGCAACACCTGGGTATTGACGAAAAAGCCGATCAGCCCCTGGACTTCCTGGCGCTGACGGTTGGCCACCGGTACCCCCACCAGCAGTTCCTGTTGCGCCGTATAACGGTGCAGCAGGACCTTGAAGGCGGCCAGCAACAGCATGAACACGCTGCAACCACTGGCAGCGGCCAGCGCCTTGAGGCGCGCGCTCAGTGCCGGTTCCAGTTCAAAGCCAAGGCTCGCGCCGCGAAAACTCATTTGCGCCGGTCGCGCATGATCGGCCGGCAGTTCGAGGATCGGCGGACGCTCGCCCAGGGTCTGGCGCCAATAGGCCAGTTGGCGCTCGCCCTCGCCGGCTTCCAGCCAATTGCGTTGCCACAGCGCGTAGTCGGCATATTGCACTGGCAAATCCGCCAACTGCGGGGCCTGCCCCTGCAGGTAGGCGGCATAGCCCTGCGCGAGTTCGCCGAGCAGGATCTGCATCGACCAGCCATCGGAAATGATGTGGTGCAACGCCAGCAACAAGGCGTGACGCTGCTCGCCCAAACGTACCAGGGTGAACTGCAGCAACGGCCCTTGATAGAGGTCAAACGCTTGCCCGGCAGCGTCTTGCAAGGCCGTGGCCAGGGCCGCATCAGGATCGGCCATGGCGCGCAGATCGAGGACTGGCCAGGCCTGCGCTACGGGGGCCTGGATCACTTGCGACAGCTCGCCGTCGACCTCGGCAAAGCGGGTACGCAGGATTTCATGGCGGGCGACCAGGCTGTGGAGCGCCGCCTGCAATGCCACCTCGTCCAGCTCACCTTGCAGGTGCAGCACGCCTGCCTGGTTATAGGCGGCAGACTCCCGGTCCAGTTGCCAAAGAGTCCACAAGCGACGCTGCGCATAGGACGCCGCCAGTGCTGAAGCATTGTCCGGGCGCGGTGGAATCGGCAGGCTTTCAATGCTCATGCCCTGGGACTTGAGCTTCTCACCCAGCTGGCGACGCGCGGCCGGGTCGAGTTCGGCGAAGCGCCGGGCCAGGGCGAGCAAACGATCGGCGACAGTCATGGTGCCTCCACTTCGGCAAACAGATTTTCCAGCGCATCCAGGTCATTGCCGGGGGCTTGTTGCAATTGGGCGACCTTGGCGCTGAAACGCTCGAGGGTTTCGCCCTCGAAGAACAGCCGTAACGGCAGTTCGATGCCCAGTTGTTCCGCCAGGCGCGCGCGCAAGCGGGTGGCCAGCAGCGAGTGACCGCCGAGGGCGAAGAAGTTGTCTTGCAGGCCGACCCGCTCAACCCCCAGCGCGTCCTGCCAGACACCGGCGAGGATGCGTTGCAGTTCAGTCTGCGGTGCCTGGTAGGCCTGCTCGACGACCGCTTCGGCCGACAGCGCGCGGCGGTCTACCTTGCCGTTGGGCATCAACGGCAGGCGTTCCAGTTGGTGCACAGCGCTTGGAATCAGGTGCGCCGGCAGCCGCTGTGCCAGTTGGGCCAACAGGCGCTCGGCAAGCGGTTCCTCGGCGCCCTGTACGCGGGCCACCACAAACGCCAGCAATTGCGCGCCACTGGCCGTTTCACGAACCACCACCGCCGCCTCGCTGACCCCTGCACAACCCGCCAACACGGCTTCCACTTCGCCGGGCTCGATGCGGAACCCGCGAATCTTCACCTGGGCGTCGATTCGCCCGAGGAACTCCAACTGGCCGTCGGTGCGCCAGCGCGCCAGGTCGCCGGTGCAGTAGCCGCGACTGCCATCGGCGAGCGTCGGGTAGCGTTCAGCGGTCAGTGCCGGGCGATCCAGGTAGCCACGGGTGACCCCCGGCCCTGCGACATACAGCTGGCCAATCTGGCCGATCGGCACCGGCTCCAGCTGGGCGTCCAGCAGCAGCATGCGCATTCCCGGTGCCGGGCGGCCGATGGTCACCGGCCCCAGGTCGGCGTTCCAGGCGCTGCACCAGACGCTGCCTTCGGTCGGCCCGTACTCGTTGCTCAACAAGGTGTCGGGCAGTCGCTGGGAATGCCGCGCGACCAAGGCCGGCGTGCACGCCTCGCCGGCGACCACCACCACGCGCAGGCGCTGCTCGCCCAAGTGTTCCAGCACTTCGCCGTGCAGGCCGGGCAATGCCAGGTAGTGGGAAATCCGCTGTTCACCCAGCAGTTGCGCTATGGCGCGCGGGTCCTTGGCTTGCCCAGGTGTCGGCAGGTGCAGGCAGCCACCCTGGCCCAGGGTCCAGAAAAGCCCGGCGACAGAGCTGTCGAACGACAACGACGAGAGCAAGAGGAACGACTCCACCGCAGCCTGGTAGTGGACGAACCGTGCCAGGGTCGAGGCCAGTGCGTTGGCATGGCTGACGGCAACGCCCTTGGGCGTGCCGGTGGAGCCAGAGGTATAGATGACATAAGCCAGGTCATCGCCGCTCACCGTCACTGGCACAGGTGCGTTCGGCCCCTGCCAGATGACCGAGTCCGATGCCAGGGACAGCACCGCCAGCCCGGCTGGCAGGCGCAGTTCGCTGTCGAGGGGGTCCAGGCTCAGCAGGCACGACGCGCCGGCATCGGCGAGCATGAAACCCAGGCGCTCGGCCGGGTAGTCCGGGTCCAGCGGCAGATAGGTGCCACCGGCCTTGAGGATCCCCAGCATCGCCACCAGGGCGGACAGTGAACGCCGTGCATACACCCCGACGATCCGCTCACGCCCCACGCCCACGGCCTGCAAGGCATGGGCGAGTTGGTTGGCACGCTGCTCCAGCGTGGCGTAATCGAGGGTCTCGTCGCCTTGGCGCGCCGCCAGTTGGTTGTGCTTGCGCGCAACTTGCGCCTCGAACAGACGGTGCAACAGCCCCGGCGATGCCAGGGGCATGTCCGGGCCCAGTTCGAAGGCGGCGATGCGCGTCCGCTCCGCGGCGCCCAGCAGGTCGACCTGGGCCAGGCGCTGCTCGAGATCGGTCAGCGCATAACCAGCAAAGACTCCAAACTGCTCCAGCCACAGCGCCGCCACTGCGGGTTCGAAGCGCTCGGCGGCATGTTCCAGGCGCAGCATCCGGCCTTCCCGGCCCAGGCTCAGCAATGGCAATTCATAGGCATCGAGCTCCACCTCGACGCCCGCCACCTGCCGGCACTCAGCGCTGAAGCCAAAGCCGCCGTCGCTGTCGAGCCCGGCCACGGCACCTTCATCCAGGCATTCCAGCCACGAGCGGGCCTCGTCCAGGCGCCCACGCAGATCCTCCAGCGTACGCGCCAGGCTGGCATCGGCGGCATACACCAGGTTGATTGGCAGACGACGCTCGAAGCGGCCGAGGATTCCTTGCACCTGCTCGTTGCGCCCCTCCAGGGTCACCGTCAGGTTTACCTGTGGCTGCTCGGTCAAGCGACACAGGAAACCACCCCAGAGGCACAGCAGCAGGTCGTCGGCCGGCATCCCCAGCGCTGCGGCGCGCTGGTCCAAGTCCTGCAGCAATTCGTCTGCAGGCACCCGCAACTGCTCGACCCGGCTGGCCTGCACGTCTCGTTCGAACGGCAACGGCCCGCGTGGCAACGCTGTCTGTTGCACCCCGCGCCAATAGCTCGCGCCTTGCGCACCGAGGTCGGCAGCCACCAGTTCACCTTGCCAGGTGGCGTAGTCAATGTACTGCAGGGCCTCCTCATCGGCGGCCGGCAAGTGGCTGCTGTAGCCTTGTCGCAGCTCCTCGGCCAATTGCTGCAAGGCCTGGGCATCGACGCTGGCCAGGGACGCGCCAAGCACCACCACGAAGCCATTGGCATCACTGGCCTCTTGCACCACGGCGGCGGCGAACGCCACCTGCTCCAGCGCTCGGCGCACCACCTCGCCGGCTTCCCCCGCCAGCGCCGGATACAACGGCGACCGAACCTCCTGCGCCACCGCCTGCACCGGGCGGCGCAAGCCGTCGATCCGCAGGTAGCGAGTACGCAGGACTTCATGGCGCTGTTGCAGCTCATCGAGCACGGCCTGCAGCCGTGACGGCTGGCAAACGCCAGCGATAGACACACGGACCAAGGCGTTCAACGGCCGACCGAGACGGTCCTGGCGGCTGAGCACGGCGCCTTGCTGTGCGCAAAGAGGGAAAGCTTCTGGGTGAGCAGGCAGTTGCATGTAGGGGAACCTCAATCGAGTGCCAGGTCGGCGCTTTTCTGCGCAATTGCCATCGCGGTGAGAATCTTGCGCGGGCCAGTGAATGCATTACGGGCGTGCAGCGACAGCATGTTGTCCAGCAGGACCACGTCGCCTTGGTGCCAGGGGAATTCGACCATCACGTCGCGGTAAGCCTGTTGCAGGTGGCGGATGGTTGCGTCGGGGATCACTGCGCCGTCGCCAAAGAAGGTGTTCTGCGGCAGATCGTCGGGGGCGAACTCGGTGATCAATGCCGCGCGCAGGGTTTCAGGCAGGGTCAGGGCGTTGAAGAACGTGCCATGGTTGAACCACAGCTCTTCGCCGCTACGCGGGTGACGGACGATGGCCGGCCCCACCTGGCGGGTGCGCAGGCGGTTGCCGCTCTTCCACTGCGGTTCGATACCGATGCGCGCGCAATACGCCTCGACTTCCGCCCGGTCCTCGCTCTGGAACACGGTCTGCCAGGGCAGGCCCATACCGTCGCCGTAGTTGCGCACGTACATGATCCGGCGCTGGCGGAATTCCTCGCGCACGGCCGGGTCGATGCGTTGTAACAATGCGCGGGTATCGCCCAAGGGGGTTTCGCCACCGGTCAGCGACGGCAGGTCGCAATAGAAGTACAGGTGCAGCGGAAACACCGGCGAATAGGAATGCTCGTTGTGGGGGAAAATCCGTTCATTGCTCGGATAATCGGTGGAGCTGTAGATGTTGAACTGGCGGGTCACCTGGGTCCGTGGCGAGGCCCGGAACAGGTACTCGAGCGCCCCGCCGGAGATCGCCTGGACGCAGCGGTCGAAGCCATCGATGCCATCCACATCAAATCCGCGCAGGAGGATCGCGCCGTGTTCCAGCAGTCGCGCCTCGATCAGCTCGCGGTGCTGCCCCAGCCATTCCACCAGGTCGGTGCCGGCGAACCGTGGCCGACACAGCAGTGGCAGCGTGTGCCCTTCGAGCAGGGGCGTGAACACCACCCGCTCCTCCTGGCTGGCGGTGATGCTTCTGCGTGCCCGACCCATGGTCGGCAGTGCGGTGACTTTAACCTCGCTCATCATTGCTCCTGGACACTGTGCGGTTGAGTGGACGGCTGCGCTGCGCGCCGGCGCATCGGGCGCTGGCTGGCGAGCAGGGTCTGGCGCTGCTGGCTATCCACCGCCCGTGCTTCGCGCCGCACCTGGGCGGCCGCTTCCAGCAGGTCGGCCTGGGTCAACGCAGCCTTGCCCAGCCAGCAGTGCAGTACGGCTTGGATCTGCGCGAACAGCTGGGAAATTTCACCAGGCTGGAACAGCCCTTCGGGCATTTCGAAACGCGCTTCGAGGCGGCTGGCACTGCTGTAAAAACCGAGGATCAGGTCCAGCTCGGCAGCCTGTTGGCCGGCGTCGAACCCTTGCACGCGCACATCGCGCAGACGCGGCAGCGGTGGCTCGCCTTCCTGGTAATTGAGCTTGATGCTGAAGAACGGCGAGCGACCGGCCCGACGCGGCGGGCGCAGCGCTTCCACCAGTTGCTCGAAGGGCAAATCCTGGTGCCCTGCGGCGCCCAGCACTACGCCCCGGCACTGCTCCAGCAGGGCATCGGTGCTGGCGGCCAGGTCCAGATCAACCTGCAGCACCAACTGATTGATGAAAAACCCTACCAACGGCTCTGTGGCCGGATGACTGCGGTTGGCGATGTCGCTACCCAGGCGGATACGCGACTGACCGCTCTGCTCGCGCAGGCTGACCGCGAACGCTCCCAGCAGCAGCATGAACGGCGTGACTGCGCGTGCCCTGGCAAAGTCACGCAAGGCGCTGGTCTGCACGGCACTGAAGGTGAAGTGTTCGCCGACGGCCATCGCCTGCTTGTTGCGGGGCCGCTGCCCGTGCAGCTCCAGCCAGCTATGCTCGCCGGCCAGCGCTTGATGCCAGTAAGCCAACTGCCGGGCATGCTCGGGACCGGCCAACAGCTGGCGCTGCCAGCGGGCAAAGTCGCCATAGCCCACGGTCAACGCTGGCAGTTGCGCGTCGATGCCGGCCAACCGGGCGGTGTAGAGCACTTCCAGTTCATCCACCAGGTTGCGCATTGACCAGCCATCCACCGCGATGTGATGGGTGGTCAGCAACAGCACGTGCTCGCGCTGATCCAGACGCAGCACGCACACCCGCTGCAGGGGCCCGGTACTCAGGTCGAACGGTTGCCGGGCGTGCGCGGCGGCGCGCTGGCGAGCTTGGGCCAGACGCTGCTCGGGCGACAGCTCGGACAGATCCTCAATGGCAAATTCCAGCGCCAGGGTCTCCTGCAGCAGCAGGCGCACACCCTCGCCCTGCGCAGCAAAGGTGGTGCGCAACACCCCATGGCGCTGCTGCAGCGCGCCGAACGCAGCACGTAGCGCATCGACGTCCAGCGGGCCACGCAGGTGCAGCGCCAGCGGCACGTTGTACACCGAGCTGCGGGGGTCCAACTGCCAGGCGAACCACAAGCGCTCCTGGGCAAAGGACGGCAGCAGTTCGTCAGTCACGCTGGGGCTCAGGACAGGCTGGGTGTGGCCGGCAACGGCCTCGGCCAGAGATGCTGCAAAGCCAGCCAGCTCGGGGTGGTCGAACACGTTCGCCAGCGCCAGGTTCACCCCCAGGCGCTCACGCAGGCGTCCGACAATCTGCGCGGCAGCAATGGAGTTGCCGCCCAGGGCGAAGAAGTTGTCGTCGCAAAAAATCTCATCTTGTCCCAGCACCTCGGCCCAGACCGCCGCGACCAGTCGCTGCTGATCGTCAACCAAGGCCTGGCCCTCGCGCACCAGCGGCTGGTCGTTGCGCCGCAGGTGGAAGCAGTCCAGCTCCGCGCGTTCGAGCATCTGCCGGCAGGCGGAGCGTTGCAGTTTGCCGCTTGAGGTCTTGGGCAGTTCGCCGGGGTTGAGCAAGGCAATCCATACCGGCGTCTGCTGACAAACATCCGCCACGACTCGGTCGATCTGCGCACACAGTTGTGCAGCGCTGATCTTGCGTTGGGTGGTGCGACCGATCTCGACCGCGATCCCGATACCCTCGCCGTCAGCCTGCTCGACCACGAATGCCGTGACCCGGCCCTTGCGCGCGCCTTCGACGTTGTATTCGACGGCGCGCTCAAGGTCCTGCGGGTAAATATTCTGGCCACGGACAATGATCATGTCCTTGAGGCGCCCGGTGATGAACAAGCGGTTGCCGCGCAGGAAACCCAGGTCGCCGGTCCGCAGCCACGTGCGCCCTTCGCGGCTGACAAATGTCCGCGCGCTCGCCTGCGGGTTGCGCCAGTAGCCACGAGCGACGCTGTCGCCACTGGTCCAGATCTCGCCGATATGGCTGTCCGGCTGGATGTCGCCGGTGTGCGGATCCACCAGCATCACCTGCAGCCCTTCGTGCAGGATGCCGCTGCTGACCAGCAAGCTGCCCTGCCCCGGCTCGGCGCGGTGTTCGCCCAGCGCATGGCTGTCGAAACTGGCACTGACGAAGTGCTCCGCAGCGGTGGTACCGGCGACGAACAGGGTGGCCTCGGCCAGCCCATAGCACGGCAAGAACGCCGCCGGCTTGAACCCGCAAGGCGCGAAGTGCTGGGCGAAGGCTTGCAGGCTGTCCTGGCGCACCGGCTCGGAACCGGAAAACAGCACGCGCAGGCAGCTCAGGTCGAGCTTGGCCAGCACGCTTTGATTGACCCGCTCGGCGGCCAGGCGGAAGGCAAAGTCCGGGGCACCGCTGTGGCTCGCGCGATAGTGACTGATCGCTTCGAGCCAACGCGCAGGCCGCTCGACGAAGTGCCGCGGCGACATCAGGACCAGGCTCGCGCCCCGATAGACCGAGAGCAACAGACAGCCGATCAGCCCCATGTCGTGGTACAGCGGCAGCCAGCTGACGAAGGTGTCGTCTTCACGCAGGTCGAAGCAACCGAGCATCATCTGTTCATTGGCGACCAGGTTGCCGTGGCTGACTTCCACGCCCTTGGGGGTCGCGGTGGAGCCGGAGGTGTATTGCAGGAAGGCAATGTCCTCGTTGGCCGGTTGCCGCACCGGCCAGTTGGTGCTGCCCTGCAGTGTCGATGCATCCAGCGCGTCGACCGACAGGGTGGTCGGCAACGCCTGGGCGAAGGCCTGTACCAGCGACTCGCGCAAATGCTCCTCGGTCAGTACCAGGCTTGGCTGGGCATCGTCGAGGATCGAGCGCACCCGGCTCAGTTCGTACTGGCGCAACGACTCGGGCGGCAGTGCCGGCACGGCGATGATGCCTGCGTACAGGCAGGCGTAGAACGACACCACATAGCTCGGACCGCTCTGCATCAGCAACAACGCCCGCTCACCGACGCCGGCATGGCGTGCCAGCACTGCCGCCAGCTCACGGGCCCGGCGGTCGAGCTCGGCATAGGTCAGCGTCAGGCGCTGCGCTTCGCCGTCGAGGAGAAAATGCACCGCCGGCTTGTCACCGCGCCGCACCGCGTGCGCGCTCAACGCATCAACCAGAGACGTATGGAGGACTGTCATGTCGCACCTTTGCAAAGAAAGTGAGAGTCAGGGCGCACAGCGGCAGCGCCAGGCAACGTGGCCGCCAGGCAGGCAATCAGGTGGTCGAGCACCGCCCGCTCCTGCTCCTGGATGAAGAAGTGACCACCGGCGAACAGTTCGAGACTGAAACCTGCGCCGGCATGCTCGCGCCAGGCCAGCAGTTGCGCCTGGCTGGCACGATCCTCAGTGCCGGCCAGCACATGCACCGGACACTGCAGGGGCGCCGTCGGCTGATAGCGATAGCGGCCGCACAGCAGGAAGTCGGCGCGCAGCACAGGCAGCGCCAGACGCATCAGTTCGGGGTCTTGCAGAGCCTCAATAGGCGTGCCTTGCAGGGAGGCCAACTCGGCCATCAGTTGCTCATCGCCCAGGGGTTGGCGAAAGCGCAGGTAGTCGCGGTGCGCGGGGGCCGAGCCGCCAGACACCAGCAATGCACGAGGCGCCGGCAAGCCCTGCGCACGCAGGGCACAGGCCAGTTCGAACGCCAGCAGCGAGCCCATGCTGTGGCCGAACAGCGCGTAATGCCGATAGGTTTCACCGCGCAGTTCGCGGGCCAGTTGCGCGGCCAGGTCGACCAGGTCGCTTGCCAGCGGCTCGCCGGCACGGCTGCCCCGCCCCGGCAGCTCGAGCGGACGAATGTCCAGCCAGGCCGGTGCGCTACGACGCCAGCGTGCATAGCTCAGGGCACTGGCGCCCGCATAGGGCAGGCAGAACAGGGTCAGCAAAACGCTCACCGGCCGGCCTGCCCGTCCATGTGCTGACGCAGGCTGAGGGGGCGCATGTCGGTCCAGACCGACTCGATGTAGTCCAGGCAGTCTTGCTTCAGACCGCTTTTCCCCGCCTCACGCCAGCCCGCAGGCACTGCCTTGTAGTCGGGCCACAGCGAATACTGCTCCTCTGCGTTGACCAGTACTTTGAACGTTGCATCTTCGCGGTCGAAAGCCATTTGCAATTCCTCGATCTGTGGAGTCAATGCGAGGGGCATGACGCCCTGTCTCGCGGTTTCCTAGATCGACGAATGACAGAGAAATAACTTCAGACGGTGCTTTTGCGGCCTTGGATCATGACCAGGTGGAGATTGATTTAGGGAGTTGTTGCAAATAGTTCTTAATAGTATTAGATTTTTCACCCTCGCTGGCGTACTACCAAGAATTCATCAGGTGCCTCATGCAAAAAATCGATGCAGCCAGAAATGGTTCCCCCTTGCTTGAGGTGTTTTATGACCAGCGTTCACGCCTGATCGGTCTCGCAGCCCGGATCACCGGGTGCCGCAGTCACGCCGAAGACATCGTTCATGAAGCCTTCATGAAGGTCGACGATGCGGGTGACAACGAGCAGATCCGGTCCCAGGCGTCCTACCTCACCCGCGTCGTGCGCAACCTGTCGATCGACCATTACCGTCGACGCCAGTTCGAGGAACGTCTGATATGCCAGGACAGCGATAGCAACGAGGCGCCTGCGCACCACGCCGAAACCCCGGAAGCCCTGGTTTCCGACCAGCAACTGCTGGAACGGGTATGCGGCGCACTGGCCGACCTTCCCGAGCGCACCCGCTACGTATTCGAGATGTGCCGCATCCATGGCATGAAGCAGAAGGACATCGCCAGGGACCTCGGCGTGTCCGCGCCCCTGGTCAGCGCAATGATCCGCGAAGCCCTGCTGCATTGCCGGGAAAAAGCCCTCTAGCAGTATTGCCATCCTGCTGCCGCCGACGCAGCCTCGCGCTGCTCGACAGCGGCTACTGATGTGTCTCGCGCAAAAACAACAACGCCCCGACAGGTCGGGTAATGCTGTTCAGTTAAGCGACGCCGACCATTGTAGGAGCGAGCCTGCTCGCGAAAAACTCAAAGACGCCGCGTTTATACTGAATACACGCGTTATCGTTGACGTTTTTCGCGAGCAAGCTCGCTCCTACAAGGTACTGCACTCACTTAACTGAACAGCATTGCCCGACCTATCGGGGCGTTTTTTATCTCAACTGGCGTAGCCGCAAAACCCTACCAGCTGGCAGGCAACCAACCCAGTGCCGCGCAGATGGCGTAGGCCATGCTGATCAGGTACAGCACCACCACCGTGACCTGGATCAGCGGATGGGCAATCCAGCCGCATTGCCAGGCCGGGACGATGTCGCCGTTCTTGCGTGCCGAGCGTAGCATCAGGATCGGCATGATCGACAGGATCACCCCGCTGAAAACCCCGGCAAAGTACAAGGCGCTGACGAAGCCGACCATGCCGCTGTAGGCCAGGATAAACGGCGGCACGCAGACAATGGCCAAGACCATCAGGCGGGTCTTGGGGTTGCTCTCCGAACCCAGGCTCTGGAACTTGTCGAAGATGTTGGTCAGGAAGCTGCCACCCAGGCCCCAGTAGGACGTCATCATCGCGCACAGGGCAAAGGTGTTGGCGGTGTAGAACGCCCACTGCCCCAGCGCCTGGCCCCAGGCCAGGGTCGCGACTTCACTCTGGTTTTCCAGACCGGTCAGGGCGATCACCGACATCGGCACCATCGCCAGCAAAATAAAGGTAATCAGCATCCCGGTGATCACCGCCAGCGGCAGGCGCTTGGGTGCGTGGCTGAAACCACGCGCCATTTCCGGGACCACGTACTGGGCCGAGAAACAGAACACGGCAATGTTGAACACAGGGATCATGTAGACCCAATCGCCTTCCAGCAGATTGGCAAACCGGGTGTTGTCGTGGACCAGCGTGGCAATGACCAGCACCAGGGTCATGCTGAGCATGCCGATGCTGATGAACTTCTCACCCTTGCCGATGGCCTTCAGGCCCAGGTACAGCACCAGCGCTGCAGGCAGGAAGAACAGCAGGCTGCCGAGTGCCGGGCTGATCCCGAAAAACTCGCTGAGCACCTTGCCGCTGCCGCTCATGTAGGCCACGAGCGCGCCGATGCTGTTGACCGCTACCGAGAGGAAAATCGCCCAGGCCCCGAAGGAGCCGACGTAGCGCTGGGCCAGGCCACTCAATTGGTGGTGACGGCGGGTGCGCAAGGCGGTTTCCGAGACATACAGCATGGAGATGGTGGTGAAGATGCCGGCGACCGCCAGCCAGAACAGCAGCGGCATGTAGCCGGCCTTGCGGCTGGCGTAGGCCATCGACAGCACGCCGGCGCCGATGTTGGTGCCGACAATCATTGCCACCGCCTCGACGAAGGTCAGGCGTTTGACTTCCAGCCCGGAAGACTCGGCATGGCTCGCCTCGTGTGGCTCGTCGGCCACGGCGTAAGGGGTCTTGCTCATGAACAATTCTCGCTATTTATAGTTATTGCAGAATCCACGCAGCGTTCGTCATCAAAGCACTGCATGCAGTAAAACCTTGAACGGCGGGCAAAATATCACACATGGTGTTCGGAATAACACTCATGAGCGCTTATTCATTGGTCTAAGATGCCCGGATTAGAGCGTTTACTGCTTTCTGGGGACTGGCCAGGGGCGGGATTTGAGGGCTGCGGCGCCATCAATGATATTGATAGCAACCTAACAAAAGCCTTAGGCTAGAGGGCTGCCCCAGGGCTTATATCATTCCGAATGATAGTTACCTTTGCTTCATTCGATTCGTGAGATAGAGACTCGCCGAGCATCATCCGCCCATCTCAATACATTGGCGGATCTATCCATGGAACAGTCTCTTAAACATTTGCGCTTGCCCCTGGCCGCCCTCGCCGTGCTGGTGATGAGCGCCTGCGGCAAGACCCCGGACTCGGCCGCCACCATGCCCGCCGCCAAAGTCAGCGTGGCCAAGGTGCTGGAACAACCGGTCAACGAGTGGGACGAATTCACCGGGCGCCTGGAAGCGCCGGAAACCGTGGAAATCCGCCCGCGCGTATCTGGCCAGATCGATGAAGTGGCTTTCACCGAAGGCGCCCTGGTGAAAAAAGGCGACCTGCTGTTCCAGATCGATCCGCGTCCGTTCCAGGCTGAGGTCCGCCGCCTCGAAGCCCTGGTTGCCCAAGGCCGTGCCAATGCCACCCGCAGCGAAAACGAAGCCCAGCGCGGCGAGCGCCTGCGCACCAGCAACGCGATCTCGGCGGAACTCGCCGACTCGCGCACCAGCGCTGCCCAGGAAGCCCGCGCGGCAGTGGGCGCGATCCAGGCGCAACTGGACCTGGCCCGACTGAACCTGAGCTTCACCCGTGTTACCGCGCCCATCAGTGGCCGCGTCAGCCGTGCCGAAATCACCGCCGGCAACCTGGTGACCGCCGATGTCACGCCGCTGACCAGCGTGGTTTCCACCGACAAGGTCTACGCCTACTTCGACGCCGACGAGCGAGTGTTCCTCAAGTACAGCCAGCTGGCTCGCCAGGGTCAGCGTGGCCAGACCACTCCGGTGTACCTGGGCCTGTCCAACGAAGACGGCAACCCGCACCAGGGCCAGATGAACTTCATGGACAACCAGGTCAACCCCAAGACCGGCACCATTCGTGGTCGTGCGGTGTTCGACAACAGCAAGGGCGAATACACCCCCGGCCTCTACGCACGCCTGAAGCTGGTGGGCAGTGGCACCTACTCGGCGGTGCTGATCACCGACGAAGCGGTGGGAACCGACCTGGGCAAGAAGTTCGTACTGGTGATGGACGGCGACAAGTCGGTGTACCGCGCCGTCGAACTGGGGCCGAAGATCGAAGGCCTGCGCATCGTGCGCAGTGGCCTGAACAAGGACGACACGATCATCGTCAAGGGTTTGCAACGGGTGCGCCCAGGCTCGCCGGTCACCCCTGAAGTGGTGCAGATGGCCAGCCAGGCAACCCTCGCCGCCCTCGCCCAACAACGCCAGGCGCTTGAAGCCAGCAACCTGCCCCAAGTCGCGCCTGCCAAGGGTGCGCCGGGTACGGCTGTGAAGCTCGCCGCTGCGACTCCACGCGGTTAAGGGATACAGACTCCAATGAATTTTTCCCAGTTCTTCATTTCACGGCCGATCTTCGCCGCCGTGCTGTCGCTGCTGATCCTGATCGCCGGCAGCATCTCGCTGTTCCAGTTGCCGATCAGCGAATACCCGGAAGTGGTACCGCCGACCGTGGTGGTGCGCGCCAACTTCCCCGGCGCCAACCCCAAGGTCATCGGCGAAACCGTCGCAGCCCCGCTGGAACAAGCCATCACTGGCGTCGAGAACATGCTGTACATGTCCTCGCAGTCCACCGCCGACGGCAAGATCACCCTGACCATCACCTTTGCCCTGGGCACCGACCTGGACAACGCCCAGGTGCAGGTGCAGAACCGCGTCACCCGTACCGAGCCCAAGCTGCCGGAAGAAGTGACCCGGATCGGCATCACGGTGGACAAGGCCTCGCCCGACCTGACCATGGTCGTGCACCTGACCTCGCCGGACAAACGCTACGACATGCTCTACCTGTCCAACTACGCCCTGCTCAACATCAAGGATGAGCTGGCGCGCCTGGGCGGTGTCGGTGACGTGCAGCTGTTCGGCATGGGCGACTACTCGCTGCGGGTCTGGCTTGATCCGAACAAGACCGCTTCGCGCAACCTGACCGCGACCGACGTGGTCACCGCGATTCGCGAACAGAACCGCCAGGTCGCCGCCGGTGCCCTGGGTGCGCCGCCCGCACCGAATGCCACCGCGTTCCAGCTCTCGGTCAATACCCAAGGCCGCCTGGTCAGCGAGGAAGAGTTCGAGAACATCATCATTCGCGCTGGCGACGACGGTGAAATCACCCGTCTGAAGGACATCGCCCGAATCGAGCTGGGGTCCAGCCAATACGCCTTGCGCTCGCTGCTGAACAACGACCCGGCGGTGGCGATCCCGATCTTCCAGCGTCCGGGCTCCAACGCCATCGAAATCTCCAACCAGGTTCGCGAGAAAATGGCGGAGCTGAAGAAGAACTTCCCTGAAGGCATGGACTTCAGCATCGTCTATGACCCGACGATCTTCGTCCGTGGCTCCATCGAAGCGGTGGTGCACACCCTGTTCGAAGCACTGATCCTGGTAGTGCTGGTGGTGATCCTGTTCCTGCAGACCTGGCGCGCCTCGATCATTCCGCTGGTGGCAGTACCGGTCTCGCTGATCGGCACATTTGCCGTGATGCACCTGTTCGGCTTCTCCCTCAACGCGCTGTCGCTGTTCGGCCTGGTGCTGGCCATCGGTATCGTGGTCGACGACGCCATCGTGGTGGTGGAAAACGTCGAACGTAACATTGGCCTGGGGCTGACACCGGTGGAAGCCACCAAGCGCGCCATGCGCGAAGTGACCGGACCGATCATTGCCACGGCGCTGGTGCTGTGTGCGGTGTTTATCCCGGCCGCGTTCATTTCCGGCTTGACTGGGCAGTTCTATAAACAGTTCGCCTTGACCATCGCCATCTCGACCGTGATCTCGGCGTTCAACTCGCTGACCCTGTCGCCAGCGCTGGCTGCCGTGCTGCTCAAGAGTCATGACGCGCCGAAGGACCGCTTCTCACGGGTCCTGGACAGGTTGTTTGGCGGCTGGTTGTTCCGTCCGTTCAACCGCTTCTTCGACCGCGCCAGTCATGGTTATGTCGGCACCGTGACCCGGGTTATCCGCAGCAGCGGGATTGCCCTGGTCCTGTACGCCGGGCTGATGGTGCTGACCTTCTTCGGCTTCTCCAACACCCCTACCGGTTTTGTCCCGGCCCAGGACAAGCAGTACCTGGTGGCCTTCGCCCAGTTGCCGGATGCGGCGAGCCTGGACCGCACCGAAGAAGTGATCAAGCGCATGTCCGACATGGCGCTCAAGCAGCCGGGCGTGGAAGCCGCGGTGGCCTTCCCGGGCCTGTCGATCAACGGTTTCACCAACAGCCCCAACGCCGGGATCGTGTTCGTCACCCTCAAGCCCTTCGATGAACGCAAGGACCCGAGCCAGTCGGCCGGGGCGATTGCTGGCGCGTTGAATGGCCAATACGCCGACATCCAGGAAGCCTACATGGCGATCTTCCCACCGCCGCCGGTACAGGGCCTGGGCACCATCGGCGGGTTCCGCCTGCAGATCGAGGACCGCGGCAACCTGGGTTACGACGAGCTGTACAAAGAAACCATGAACATCATCAACAAGAGCCATAACGTGCCGGAACTGGCTGGCCTGTTCACCAGCTACACAGTGAACGTGCCCCAGGTCGATGCCGCCATCGACCGGGAAAAAGCCAAGACCCATGGCGTGGCCGTCAGTGACATCTTCGACACCCTGCAGATCTACCTGGGTTCGCTGTATGCCAACGACTTCAACCGCTTCGGTCGCACCTATCAAGTCAACGTCCAGGCCGAGCAACAGTTCCGCCTCGAACCGGACCAGATCGGCCAGCTGAAAGTGCGCAACAACAAAGGCGAGATGATCCCGCTGGCGACCTTCATCAAGGTCAGCGACACCTCGGGGCCGGACCGTGTGATGCACTACAACGGCTTCATCACCGCTGAAATCAACGGTGCCGCAGCCCCCGGCTACAGCTCCGGCCAGGCCGAACAAGCGATCGAAAAACTGCTCAAGGAAGAACTGCCCAACGGCATGACCTACGAGTGGACCGACCTGACCTACCAGCAGATTCTTTCTGGCAACACCGCGTTGTTCGTGTTCCCGCTGTGTGTGCTGCTGGCGTTCCTGGTGCTGGCGGCGCAATACGAGAGCTGGAGCCTGCCCCTGGCGGTGATCCTGATCGTGCCAATGACCCTGCTGTCGGCCATTACCGGGGTGATCCTGTCCGGTGGCGACAACAACATCTTCACCCAGATCGGTTTGATCGTACTGGTGGGCCTGGCATGTAAGAACGCGATCCTGATCGTCGAGTTCGCCAAGGACAAGCAAGAGGAAGGCATGGACGCACTCAGCGCGGTGCTCGAAGCCTGCCGCCTGCGTCTGCGGCCGATCCTCATGACTTCCTTCGCCTTCATCATGGGCGTGGTGCCCCTGGTCTTCTCCAGCGGTGCCGGTGCCGAAATGCGTCACGCCATGGGCGTCGCGGTGTTCTCCGGGATGCTCGGGGTGACCTTCTTCGGCCTGTTGCTGACGCCGGTGTTCTACGTATTGATCCGCCGCTATGTCGAGCGCGGCGAAGCTCGCAAAGCGGCCAAGGCCCTGCCACTGGAGGCACAACCATGAGCCTGAAAGTCTTCCTGCCGAGCTTGTTGGTGCTGGCCCTGAGTGCCTGCGCCGTCGGCCCGGACTATAAGACCCCGGCGACGGAGGCGGCCAACATCACGGCCGCCACCGATGGCGCAAAGGGTCAGAAGAACTTCGACCGGGCCCGCTTCGAAGGCATCTGGTGGCAGCAGTTCGAGGACCCGATCCTCAACCAGTTGGTCAACACCTCGCTGCAGGGCAACCGCGATCTGCGGGTGGCGTTCGACCGCCTGCGGGCCGCCCGGGCGTTTCGCGATGACGTCAGCAATGACGCCATGCCAGTCGTGACCAGCCGCGTCAGCAGTGACCTGGCCAAGGGGCAGATCCCCGGCCAGACCACCGACCGGGTCAGCAGCGAGCGTTATGACCTGGGCCTGGACATGGCCTGGGAAATCGACCTGTTCGGACGTATCCAGCGCAATCTGGAAGCGGCCGACGCCGACACCCAGGTAGCCGCGGCCGACCTGTACCAACTGCAAGTCACCCTGATTGCCGAGTTGGTGGATGCCTACGGCCAGCTACGGGGTGCGCAACTGCGCGAGAAAATTGCCCTGGCCAACCTGGCGAACCAGCAGGAGTCGAGCAAGATCACCGTGACCCTGCGTGATGCCGGTGTCGGTGATCAATTGGACGTGGTGCGCGCCGATGCCCGCCTCGCGTCCGTGGAAGCCAGCGTGCCGCAATTGCAGGAAGTGCAGATCCGTCAGCGCAACCGCATCGCGACCTTGCTCGGCGAGCGCCCGGATAAACTCAGCGTCGACCTCAGCCCGGCCAGCCTGCCGGCCATTGCCAAGGCCTTGCCGATTGGCGATCCGGGCGAACTGTTGCAACGCCGGCCGGACATCCAGAGCGCCGAACGCAAGCTGGCGGCCGCCACCGCGCGCATCGGCGTGGCCAAGGCCGACCTGTTCCCGCGGGTCAGCCTCAGTGGCTTCCTGGGCTTTACCGCCGGACGCGGCTCGCAGATCGGCTCATCGGCCGCCAATGCCTGGGCGTTGGGCCCCAGCATCACCTGGGCGGCCTTTGACCTGGGCAGCGTGCGCGCGCGTTTGCGTGCCGCCGATGCCAATGCCGACGGCGCCCTGGCCAGCTACGAGCAGCAAGTGTTGCTGGCCCTGGAAGAGTCGGAAAACGCCTTCTCTGACTATGGCAAACGCCAGCAGCGGCTGATTTCGCTGATTCGCCAGAGCGAATCGAGCCGGGCCGCCGCTGACCTTGCAGAGATTCGCTACCGCGAAGGCACCGTCGATTTCCTGGTGCTGCTGGACGCCCAACGCGAACGCCTGGCTGCCGAAGACACCCAGGCCCAGGCCGAAGTCGACCTGTACCGTGGCATCGTGGCGATTTACAAAGCCCTGGGCGGCGGTTGGCAACCACAAACCGTCGCCAGCAACTAAGCTTAAACGTGCTCCTTTGGTTGGCCGCAACCAACCAATTTTTAGCCTCGCGTCTCATTCGGTCGCGGGGCTTTTTTTGGCCTGGGGATTGGTTGAATCAAACACTGCGCGAGGCTTTGGGCCGTTTTCGTGAGCGGGCTATCTCCCACAGTGAATCTGGCTGCCGGCAAATTTTGCGTATGGCCACCACACCTGTGGGACTGGGCCGGCCTCATCGCGGCATAGGTATCTACACAACGTTGTAGCGGCCTCTGGCGTGTTGGATTAGGCGGAGTACATATCCATTTCTTCGGTAACGGCCTCCTATGGTTCCGCCTGACGGCGGCTCACTTTTGAACAGCGCAAAAGTAAGCAAAACGCTCTTACCCCACCACTCGGTGCCTCGCTTAGGCTCGGCATGCCCGTACTCCGACATTGATTTGGGGGGCCGCCGCAATGGGCCCTCCCTGGCCCAGTGCGGCTAAACCGGCGTCCTGCCGGTTTACCCCCCAAATCAATATCGAAGTACGGCCAGCGTGGTTAACGGGGCGCCCAGGATCAAAAGCCAGAGCCAGAGCCAGAGCCAGAGCCAGAGCCAGAGCCAGATCAAAAGATGGCTGACTTCGTCAGCCTCTTGGGAAGTAGAAGCTACACCGCGCATGCCCTAGCGATCAGGTCGGCTTTTAGGCCGCCTCGCTTTGCTTTTGATCCTGGGCGCCCCGTTAACCACGCTGGCCGAACGCAGGCTTGAAGCCGTGGGTAACCCGGCAGGACGCCGGGTTAGCCGCCCCGCGCCATGGATGGCGCGTGGCGGCGACCCACGGATTCAAGCCGGAGTGAGGGAACACCGAGCCTAAGCGAGGTGCCAAGTGGTGGGGCAAGAGCCTTTTGCTTACTTTTGGGCTCCTCCAAAAGTGAGCCGCTGTAAAAGCGGAACCATAGGAGGCCGTTACCGAAGAAATGGATATGTACTCGGTCTAATCCAAAACCCTGGTGCAACGTCGCACCACAGCTGTGTAGAAACCTATGCCCATCGCGGACAAGCCGCAAGCGGGCGCCCGCTCCCACAGGCCGAACGCCGTCCTGTGGAAGCGAGCCTACGCGCGAAAAACCTGAGAGCGCCGCGTTTATTCAGGAGCCGCGCGTCATCGTTGGCGTCCATCGCGGGCAAGCCCGCTCCCACAAAAGGTCTGGACGTGCCACATGGCGTAGATCGATCAGCCAAGTCAAAGCCATAGACAGCATCGATCACCCCGTCAGCCAGAGCAATTGGACAGGCTGCCTCCAGGCCTCTAGCCTTCAACCGCTGCCACAGCACGAAAACGGCTGAAGACCCCACTGATGATTGTCCGTCCCAAACCCAACCTGATCGGCATCCTGTTCTCCCTCAAGGGTTCGATTGCCAAGCGCATCGCCTTGCGCAGCCTGCTGGTGACGCTGCTGGCATCGGTCATTGTGCTGGTGGAAACCTGGCACCCCGCGTACTTCTCCAAGGTCAATGCCACGCCTTTCACCCTGCTAGGGCTGTCGCTGTCGATTTTCATGAGCTTTCGCAACAACGCCTGTTATGACCGCTGGTGGGAAGGCCGCAAGCAATTGGGCCAGTTGATCATCGAGCTGCGTTCGCTGATCCGCGAAACCCAGGTGCTCAAGGACCCAGGTGAACGTGAACCGCTGCTGCGCGAACTCTGCGGTTTCGCCCATGGCCTGATTGCCCGGCTGCGGGTCGAAGACGAGGCTGCGGCAATCAGACCATGGGCCGATGTCGAGGCCGACCTGCGCCATCCGAATCTAAGCGATCGCCTGCTGCAACACGTCGGCGCCCGTTGCTCACGCCTGGCCGAGCTGGGCCGGATCAGCGAATGGCGCTATACCCAACTGGAAACCCGGCTGGTCAGCCTGAGCCAGGTACAGGCCGCTTGCGAGCGGATCAAAAGCACGCCCCTGCCCTTCCCCTATACCCTGCTGCTGCATCGGACCATCTACCTGTTCTGCATCCTCCTGCCCTTCGCCATGGCCGAACCGCTGGGCTGGCTGACGCCGGTGTTCACGGCCATCGTCAGCTACACCTTTTTTGGCCTGGACGAAATCGGCGACGACCTCGAAGATCCGTTCGGCTTCGATGAGAACGATCTGCCGTGCAATGCCCTGCTGCGCCTGATCGAGCGCGAAGTCCTGGCTGCCCTCGGCCACGACGAACTGCCCCCGGCCCTGTTGCCGGTCGACTACGTTTTAAACTAGGCGCGGGTTTGACTCAGGGCCTGCGCTGACCGAAGCTGGCACCCCTGCACTCGTTGTCAGCTTCCGGATCCGCGCATGTCCAAGCCTCGTCGCTACCTGATCATCAGCCTACTGGTTGTCGTTGCCATCACCATCACCTGGCTGTCCCTGCGCAGTGTCACGCCGCAGGTGCCGGAGGCGATCAAGCGCGGCTACAGCGAAGCCCTGGACCAGGCGCGCAATGGCAAGCCCGGTGCGGCGCGTGTGCTGTACCAGCAATTGGCCCGCCCGGATATCTCCGACAAGCGCCGCCTGTGGCTGCATGCCGAACTGCCCAACTACCCCAGCCCCCAGGCCCTGAAGCTGGCCGATGCCGACCTGCACCACCCTTCGGTGGCGGTGCGCGAGGCGGCGATCGACAGCATCGTCGGGCTGGTGCCCAGCGGCCAGCGCAGCTTGTTGCTCGGGCCACTGCTGGAGGACAGCGAGCAAGCGGTGCGATTTGCCGCCGCCGAGGCGTTGCTCGGTTTGTCGCCCGATGACCTGGGGCTGTACTTCGGTCCGCTGCAGCAAGTCATCGATGAGTACGAGCAGGCACTGCAAAGCCAGCCAGTTACCGCCCACACCCAGTACCAACTGGCGCGCCTGCACCTGCACAACGCCGAACTCAAGCAGGCGCAGCAAGCCTTGGAGCAGACCCTGGCCCTGGACCCGGGCAACCTGCCTGCGCTGGTGATGCAGATCGAGGTCCTGGACAAACAAGGCCAGAGCGAAGCGGCCCAGCAACTGCTGGCCCGCCAGCTCAAGGCGCAACCTGACTCGGCGTACCTGCAACACGCCCTGGGTTTGTGGCTGTTGCACCACGGGCAAAGCGAGTTCGCCCTGCTGGGGTTGTCCAGGGCGGTGGAGCTGGAGCCGAACAACAAGCACTACCGCTATGACCTGGCGACCACCCTGCACAGCGAGCACGAGCTGGAAGCGGCGCAGAAGCAGTTGCAGGAAATCGTCCAGCGCCACCCGGCCGATCGCAAGGCGCGGGTACTGCTGATCAACTACTGGAAGGAAAGCGGCCAGTTGCAGAATGTCCAGGTGCTGCTGGCGCAGTTGGAGCAGATGAATCCGGACGATCCGGCGCTGCAGCAGGGTCTATGATCAGATTGCGTTGAACCGTTTGGCTCGTCCCGGGGTCCAGTGAACAGGCAGCCATTTCGCCAGTATCGGCCGCTGCCTCGCTTCCCCTAGTCATGAGAGGGCATTTTTTGTCTACATCCAACGAGTTGAACAGTGAAAAAGCCGCCACCGGCATTGAAGGCCTGGATGACATCCTCGCCGGTGGACTGTCCCGCGGCCATGTGTTTCTGCTGGAAGGAGAACCCGGCACGGGCAAGACCACGGTGGCCCTGCATTTTTTGATGGCCGGCGCCCGCGCCGGTGAACGCTCGCTGTACATCACCCTGTCGGAAACCGAACGCGAATTGCGCCAAGGCGCCAAGTCCCACGGCTGGGAACTGGATGAGAACATCCACATCTTCGAGCTGACGCCGCCAGAGAGCCTGCTCAATGGCGAGCACCAGCAGAGCCTGCTGTATTCCTCGGACCTGGAGTTGGGCGAAGCCACCAAGCAGATTTTCGAGGTGGTAGAACGGGTCAAGCCGACCCGGGTGGTGCTCGACAGTCTTTCGGAAATCCGCCTGCTGGCCCAGAGCTCGCTGCGCTATCGGCGGCAGATCCTGGCGATCAAGCACTACTTCGTACGCTACGACGCCACCGTGCTGCTGCTCGACGACCTGACCACCGAATCCCTCGACAAAACCGTGCACAGCGTGGCCCACGGGGTGATTCGCCTGGAAGAACTGACCCCCAACTATGGCGCCGAACGCCGGCGCATCCGGGTGGTCAAGTACCGGGGCCAGAAGTATCGCGGCGGCTTTCATGACTTCACCATCATGGCCGATGGCGTGCACGTGTTCCCCCGGCTGGTGGCTGCCGAACATCGCGGGCGGTATATCCGCCAGCAGTTGACCAGCGGCATCAAGGAAATGGACGCCCTGCTCGGCGGTGGCATCGAGACCGGGTCCAGCACCCTGATCCTCGGTCCGGCCGGTACCGGCAAATCGCTGATCTCGATGATCTTCGCCGCCGCAGCCGTGGCACGGGGCGAAAAGGCCGCGCTGTTCATCTTCGATGAAGAGCTGGGCCTGCTGTTCGAACGCATGAAGAACATGGGCATCGACCTGCAAGCCCTGCAAGACTCCGGCAACCTGCTGATCGAACAGGTGGACGCGGCCGAACTGTCCCCAGGCGAGTTCTCGCACCGGGTGCGCCGTTGCGTCGACGAACGCGGGATCAAGACCGTGGTGATCGACAGCATCAACGGCTACCAGGCCGCCATGCCCGAGGAAAACGCCCTGGTGCTGCACATGCACGAGTTGCTGCTGTACCTCAATCGCCAGGGCGCCGCGACCTTCATGACCGTGGCCCAACACGGGCTGGTGGGTGACATGCAGGCGCCGGTGGATATTACTTACCTGGCCGACACGGTGATTCTGCTGCGTTACTTCGAGGCCCTGGGCAAAGTGCGCCGGGCCATTTCGATCATCAAGAAACGCACGGGCAGCCATGAATCGACCATTCGCGAATACCGTATCGGCAGCACCGGCATGACTATTGGTGAGCCCCTGGACGCCTTTCAAGGCGTGTTGCGTGGTGTGCCCACCTACCTGGGCGCCAACACACCGCTACTTGTGGACGAGAACCATTGATCGCGCTCAAGGCAGTGTCCGAGCGCGCGTTGATTCTTGCGCCGTTGGGACGCGATAGCCAGATCGCCCTGACCCTGCTTAACGAGGCCGGTTACGCTGGCGTAATCACCCAGGGGCTGGGCGTGCTGTGCGAGCAGTTGGAACACGGTGCGGGCCTGCTGCTGATTTCCTCCGAGGCCCTGCTGGGCGCGGACCTGGAGCCGTTGCTGCGGTTTATCGAGCAACAACCGGCCTGGTCGGACTTGCCCATCGTGCTCCTCACCCACCATGGCGGCGCCGAGCAGAACCCAGCGTCGCGTTTTGGCGCCCAGTTGGGCAACGTGACCTTCCTCGAGCGCCCGTTTCACCCGGTGACCCTGATCAGCCTGGTGTCCACGGCGCTGCGCGGGCGCCGCCGGCAGTATGAAGCCCGCGACCGCCTGGTGGATTTGTACCAGAGCGAACTGCGGCTGAAGAACACCCTGGAAACCCTCGAGCAACAGGTCGAGGAACGCACCACCCAACTGCGGCACAATGAAGAGGCCCTGCGTCAATCGCAGAAAATGGAAGCGGTCGGCCAGCTCACGGGCGGTATCGCCCATGACTTCAACAACATGCTGACCGGCATCATTGGCAGCCTGGAATTGCTGCGCCGGCGCCTGGCGCGCGGTTGCACCGATGACCTGGACGGGCTGATCGACCTGGGCGTGACCTCCGCCAACCGCGCCGCTGGCCTGACCCATCGCCTGCTGGCGTTTTCCCGACGCCAGTCGCTGGATTCCAAGCCGGTGGAAATGAACACCCTGGTGCGCTCGATGGGAGAACTGCTGCAGCGCAGCATCAATGAAAGCATTCAGTTGAACATGCAACTGCAGGATCCGCTGTGGGTGGCCGAGGCCGACCCCAATCAGCTGGAAAGCGCCCTGCTCAACCTGGTCCTGAATGCGCGCGACGCCATGCCCGACGGCGGCACCCTGGCGGTCAAGACCTTCAATCAGCACCTGGACACCGAGTTCACCCAAGCCCATGGCAACCTGCAAGCCGGCGATTATGTGGTGTTGAGTGTGATCGACAGTGGCTGTGGCATGCCCCAGGCCACCATCAGCCGGGCTTTCGACCCGTTCTTCACCACCAAGCCGATCGGCCAGGGCACTGGCCTGGGGCTGTCGATGATCTATGGCTTCAGCAAGCAGTCCCGTGGCCACGTGACCATCCAGAGTGCAGTGGGCAGCGGGACCACGGTGAACCTCTACCTGCCGCGCTTTCGTGGCGACCTCACGCAAAGTCAACCGCCCCAGGTGCCCCACGCACCGGGAGCAAAGGCCGGGGAAACCGTGCTGATTGTCGAGGACGATCCGGCGGTGCGGGTGCTGGTCAGTGCGGTATTGAGCGAGCTGGGGTATGCCTTCGTCGAAGCCGGGGACGCCGACAGCGCGGTGCCGATCCTCGATTCCGAACAGCGCATCGACCTGCTGATCAGCGACGTCGGGCTACCTGGCATGAACGGCCGGCAACTGGCGGAAATCGGCCGGCAATACCGGCCCGACCTCAAGGTGCTGTTCATTACCGGCTACGCCGAGCATGCCGCGGTGCGCGGCGGCTTTCTCGACCCGGGCATGCAAATGATCACCAAGCCATTCACCTTCGACCTGCTGACCGCCAAAGTCCGCGAAATGATCCGCACCTGAGGCAACTGCCAGCACGGCCCCGGGACGCTCATCAGATTGGGTAATGCGGGGGTTGCGGCTGGATCAGGAAAGCATTTCCTGCATCAGTTCCTGCAGCACGTCGAGGTCGAACGGCTTGGCCAGGATCGGTGCCTTTTGCGCGATGGGGCTGCCGGACTCGCGGATTTCCTGCGGGTAGCCGCTGATGAAAATCACCTTGAGCTCAGGGCGCAACTTGACTGCCGGCTCGGCAATCTGCACTCCGGAGATGCCTCCGGGCAGGCGAAAGTCGGTGATCATCATGTCCAGGTGGGGTTTGCTGGCCAGGATCGCGAACGCTTCCTCGCCGTCCACCGCCTGCAACACCCGATAGCCCTCGCCTGACAGGTAGGCGGCAAGCACCATCAGGATCGAAGGATCATCTTCGACGATCAATACGACGTCTTGTGCATCTTCACTCATGGGAAGCCTTTGTTCGGTCAATAGCTGCTATTACGACCCTGCATCGCTGCAGAGGTTGCGTTTATTTTGCCTGTTTTACTAGAGCGGCAGGCAAACCCGGAACATTGCGCCCTCGTTGATCCGGCTCTCGACGCTGATCGAACCTCCATGGGCGGCGATTATCTGCTCGGAAATGAACAGCCCAAGGCCCAGGCCCGCCACTACGGTCTTGGCCGAAACCCGTTCGAACTGCTGGAATATCCGCTGCTGGTTCTCTTCACTGATGCCGATTCCTCGGTCGCGTACTTCAACCCGGGCCTGGCCATCCTGGCTGTACACACGGACTTCGATCAGGCCTTTGCCGCCATACCGCAAGGCGTTGGTCAGCAGGTTGGAAATCACCTGCTCAATGCGGAATTCGTCCCAGTGCCCCTCTACCGGATGCTCGGCAATGAAGCTGATGGAACACTCGGCGGCCTCCACCTGCGGCGCAAAGTTCTGCAGCAGGTTAGCCACCCGTTGTGACAGGTCGAAGTGGCTGGGCCGGATGGAGAGCTTGCCCGTGCGAATCCGCGACACATCGAGCATGTCTTCGATCAGCCGAATCAGGCTTTTGATCTGCCGCTCATCGCGGTCGACCATCGCGTGCATCTTGTCCAGGGTAAAGGCTGCGGCGTTGTCGCGGGCCAGGTGCATCTTGCGCAACTGGGTTTCCAGGATCAGCCCGTTCAACGGCGTGCGCACCTCATGCGCGACGATCGACATGAAGTCGTCGCGCATGCGTACTGCCTGCTCCAGTTCGCCCTGGGTGGTCTGCAACTGCTTGAGCAAGGCTTCCTGCTCGCGACGGCTTTGCTCCAGGGCTTCGACCTGCAGTTTCATTGCCTTGCGTTGCCGGAACAGGTCGACGAACACGTTGACCTTGCTCTTCACCGCGTGGATATCCAGGGGTTTATGCAGGAAGTCCACCGCGCCGCTTTCGTAGCCCTTGAAGGCATAGTTCATTTCGCGTCCGGCGGCGCTGACAAACACGATCGGAATGTTCTTGGTCTTTTCCGTACCGCGCATCAGTTCTGCCAGCTCGAAGCCATTCATGCCCGGCATCTGCACGTCGAGAATGGCCAGGGCGAACTCGTGCTGCAGCAGCAGCGACAGCGCTTCATCGGCCGACAGCGCCTTGTACACCGCGCGATCTTCGCGCTTGATCAGCGCTTCAAGGGCCAGCAGGTTCTCCGGCAGATCGTCGACGATCAGCAATTTGGCCTGGATAGTACTTAGCATGAGGTTCCTTCCAGCTCGACAAGCAGACGGCCGATGCCGTGCAAGGTGAGAATGTGATCGGGTTGCTGCAGGGCCAGCGCCGCGTCGGGCATGGTCGCCACCTGGGCTTCGGCCGGGTCCTGGACCACGGTCAACCCGCCCAGGCGCTTGACGTGCGCCAGGCCCCGCGCGCCATCCTGGTTGGCGCCGGTCAACAGCACCGCCAGCAAGGCCGGGCCATAGGCGTCGGCAGCGGATTCGAACAGGTAGTCGATCGCTGGCCGCGAATAGTGCAGGCGCTCCTCCAGGCTCAGGGACAAGCTGCGATCCTGCTCCACCGACAGGTGATAACCGGGTGCAGCCAGGTACAGGGTGCCGGCCTCGATCACGGCCTTGTCGAGCGCCTCGACCACCGGCATCGCCACCCGCCGCGCAATGACCTCAACCAACTGGCTGCGCCGTTGCTCCGGCAGGTGCAGGACGACAATGATCGGCAAGGCAAAACCCGACCCCAGCTTGCCGAAAATACTCAACAACGCCTCCACGCCACCGGCGGAAGCGCCAATGACGATGGCCTCGACCCGCGAGGCTGGAGCGTTGCTCAACAAGCCGGTTTTCATGTTTTACGGTAGATCCGTTCTTGTTTGACCAGGGGTTCGAACTGTTTGCTGTAGCTCGAAAAGTCGAGGGTTTCCTTACTGCCCAGCACCAGGAAACCGCGGTGACAGAGCGACTCATGAAACAATCCGAAGGCGCGATCCTGCAGCTTTTTATTAAAGTAAATCAATACGTTACGACACGAAATTAATTGAGTTTCTGAGAACACGCTATCGGTTGCCAGGCTGTGATCGGCAAAGGTCACGTTGTCACGCAGGCTCTTGTCGAAAATCGCGTAATCGTAGGCAGCAGTGTAGTAGTCAGCGAATGAACTCTGCCCGCCGGCCTGCTGGTAGTTGCGGGTATAGGCGCGGATGTTCTCCAGGGAAAAGATCCCCTGCTTGGCCTTTTCCAGGGAGCGCGGATTGATGTCGGTGGCGTAGATGATCGTGCGCTCCAGCAGGCCTTCTTCGCGCAGCAGGATCGCCATCGAGTAGACCTCCTCGCCCGTGCTGCAGCCGGCAATCCAGATCTTGATCGAGGGATAGGTGCGCAGCAGGGGCACCACTTCCTGACGAATCGCCAGGAAGTGCGCCGGGTCGCGAAACATCTCGCTGACCGGAATGGTCAGCAACTGCAGCAATTGCATGAACGCCGCCGGATCGTGCAGGACTCGCTCCTGCAACGCCGAAATGGTCTTGCATTCGAACTGGTGCAGGGCGTGATTGACCCGGCGCTTGATCGAGGCGCCCGAGTAGTCACGAAAATCGTAGCTGTACTTGAGGTAGATCGCTTCGATCAGCAGCCGCAGTTCGATTTCAGTATTGCGCTCCACTAAATTCTTTCCATCTTCGGTAACCACACGCGAATCAACGAGAACAGGCGATCCAGGTCGATGGGCTTGGCCAGGTAATCGTTGGCGCCCGCCTGCAGGCAGCGCTCCTGATCGTCCTTCATGGCCTTGGCCGTGACGGCGATGATCGGCAGCTTGCGCCAGCGCGGATCCTTGCGAATTTCCACGGTGGCCTGGAAGCCGTCCATTTCCGGCATCATCACGTCCATCAGTACCAGGTCGATGTCCTCGACTTCATTGAGTTTGTCGATCGCTTCACGACCATTACGGCCAATGACCACGATTGCGCCTTTGTGCTCCAGGGCGCTGGTGAGGGCGAAGATGTTGCGCACGTCGTCGTCCACCAACAGCACCTTGCGCCCTTCGAAGACCTTGTCGCGACTGCGCGCGGTCTTGAGCATCGTTTGCCGCTCATGGGACAACCGCGATTCGACTTTGTGCAGAAATAATGTCACTTCATCCAGCAGCCGCTCCGGCGAGCGCGCGCCCTTGATGATGATCGACCGCGAATACTTGCGCAGGTCTGCCTCTTCATCGCGGGTCAGGTTGCGCCCGGTATAAACGATCACCGGCGGGAACGAGCAGATGTCTTCGGTGGACATGCGCTTGAGCAGGTCATTGCCGAGCATGTCGGGCAGCTTGAGGTCGATGATCATGCAGTCATAGATGTTGTTGCGCAGCAGGTCCAGCGCTTCCTGGGCCAGGCCCACGGCGGTAATTTCGATGTCATCGTCGCCGATCAGCCGGGCGATACTGTCGCGCTGCAGGTCATCGTCCTCCACCAGCAGCACGCGCTTGACCTTCTGCGTCAGCTTGGCCTCCAGGCGGGCGAACACGTCCTTGAGTTCCTCGCGCGTGGTCGGCTTGACCGCATAGCCCACGGCGCCCATGTGCATCGCAGCCTCGACCCGGTCTTCGACCGAAATCACATGCACCGGTATGTGGCGGGTTTCGGCGTGTTCCTTGAGGCGCTGCAGCACGGTCAGCCCGGAATGGTCCGGCAGGCGCATGTCCAGCAGGATCGCGTCGGGCAGGAACTCGCTGGCCAGGTCGTAACCTTCATCGGCACCATGGGCCACCAGGCACTGATAACCCAGTTCATGCGCCAGGTCGTAGAGGATATGCGCAAAGTTGACCTCATCCTCCACCACCAGGATGCAGCGGGTGCTGAACGGCGCATTGGCGCGGTCATCGGCAAAGCGCGGGATCTGCGCCTCGATGATCGCGGCCGGACGTGCCACCGGCACCGCCGGGACAAAGGCGACCGACGCCGGTGGCGGCAGTTCGACGCTGTTCTCGTCACGCTCCACGTACTGCTCGGGCAACAGCAAGGTAAACAGGCTGCCCTGCCCCGGTTCGCTGCTGACGGTGATCGAGCCGCCGAGCAACGCTGCCAGGTCGCGGGAGATCGACAGCCCCAGCCCGGTGCCACCGTAGCGCCGGTTGGTGGTGCCATCGGCCTGGCGGAACGCTTCGAAAATACTGCTGTGCTGATCGCTGGCGATGCCGATCCCCGAGTCGCGCACGGCAAAGGCTATTGCGCCCCCTGGCTGCAGACTGACATTGAGGCTGACTTCGCCCTGCTCGGTGAATTTGATCGCGTTCGACAACAGGTTCTTCAGCACCTGCTCCACACGCTGGCGGTCGGTGAACAGCAGCGTCGGAGCGTCCGAGTCCAGGTGGACGTTGAACGCCAGGTGTTTGTCCACCGCCAGCGGCTCGAACATGCCGCGCAGGCCGTCCACCAGGCGCGCGACACTGGTGTTCTCCGGGCGTATCTCGAGCTTGCCGGCCTCGACCTTGGAGATGTCGAGGATGTCGTTGATCAGGTTCAACAGGTCATTGCCGGCGGAGTAGATCGACTCGGCGAACTTGACCTGTTCGGCGCTGAGGTTGTCCTGGGGGTTTTCCGCCAGCAACTTGGCGAGGATCAACGAACTGTTGAGCGGCGTGCGCAATTCGTGGGACATGTTGGCGAGGAATTCGGACTTGTACTTGCTGGAGCGCTGCAGCTCCTGGGCACGGTCCTCGAGCTGGACCTGCGCCTGGTTCAGTTCGGTGTTTTTCAGGTCCATGGCGTCGCGCTGTTCGGCCAGGGTTTGGGCCTGCTCGGCGAGCTGCTCGTTGGTCTGCTCCAGTTCCACCTGCTGGGTTTCCAGGTGGGCCTGGGACTCCTTGAGAATCCGCGACTGTTCTTCCAGCTCTTCGTTGGCGGTCTTGAGTTCTTCCTGCTGGACCTGCAGCTCTTCGTTGAGTTGCTGGGTCTCGGCCAGCACTTCCTGCAAGCGCTGGCGATAACGGGCCGCTTCGATCGAGGTGCCGATGTTGCCGGCAATCAACTCGAGCAACTCGATGTCACGCTCGTCCAGGGCCCGCAGGAAACCCAGCTCGATCACCCCGTTGACCCGGCCGTCGTCGCTGGTAGGCACCACCAGCACACTGCGCGGCACCCCGTCGCCAAGCCCGGAGCTGACTTTGAAATAGTCGGCCGGCACCTCGTCCAGGCGAATCAGGCGGCCCTGCAGTACGGCCTGGCCGGCGATGCCCTCGCCGTTATAGATCTGCTGGTCAACGGCTTCCTGCTCGCGGGAAAAACCATAGGTTGCCACGCGATTGAGGCCGCCATGATCCTCCTTGACGTAGACCGCCGCGACTGCGCTGCCCAGGTATTGCGCACAAAACTGCAGGATATTGCGCCCCAGCAGGTTCAATGACAGCTGGCCCAGCACTTGTTCGGCCAGTTCAGTCTGGCCGTTGCGCAACCAGGCCTGTTGTTCCAGGCGCCGGGCGCTGCTTTGTTGGGCCGCCAGGTTGGTGCTGTAGCTACGCGAGAGGCTGAGCAAGTCGCGGCGCCCAATGTAGGCCAGCAAAGCGCTGATGCCGACCACGAACAGGACGTACAGCGTAATGCTCCAGAGCGTGGTGCGACGCACCTCTTCATTGCGCGTGGTGCGCAACTGCTGCTCCATCTCGATGACGTCTTCGTACTGTTTGCGGATCTCGTCGGTCAGGCGCTTGCCGCGACCGGCGCGCACGGCAGAACGGTAGTCGCCGCTGCTGCGCTGTAGCTCGATCATGGTCTGGGCGTAGGTGTTCCACTCCTCCTGCATGGCTTGCAGGCGGTGCAACCGGTCGACCTGGACCGGGTTGTCCGCGGTCAGTTCCTGCAGGGTTTGCAGGGCCACTACAATTCGTGGCCGAGCGGTCTCGTAAGGGTCGAGAAAATGCTCGTCACCGGTCAGCAGGTAGCCGCGCATGCCGGTTTCCAGGTCGACCGTGAGCTTGACCGCTTCGTTGGCGTTGTTGATCACCCGATCGGTATGCTCCACCCACTGGATGGTCGACATCAGGTAGGTGATCAGGGAGACGAAAAACACCACGCTGAGCACGCCCACCCCCAACGGCAAGCCGATGTTGCGGCTCAGGAGTTTGCGGAAACTTTGCTCATCAACGGACGACGAAGTGATCATTTGCGGGCCTTGGTGGACGGGCATAAATGAAGGAGTTTGCCCCAAAATCGCGTCTGGGATCCATTTTTCTGACAGCTTAGCCAGCATTTTCCTGCATTGCGCTGCAATCTCCCCAGCACCGGGGTTATCCTGTCGAGGCCCGTACCCTGAGGGTTTTTTCAGCCCGCCGGGAACTTGTCGGGGCCGGCTGATTACTGATGAAAAAGCCGGTCGATTTGCGACACCGGTCACCCCACGCCCTTTTCGAGAACAGTCACTATGTCCAGCACCACTGCCACCATCCTCGTAGTCGAAGACGACGCCATCGTGCGCATGCTGATCGTTGATGTGCTCGAAGAACTGCAATTCAAGGTGCTGGAGGCGGACAGCGGCACCGCGGCCCTGGTCCTGCTGGAAAACCGCGATACGCTCATTGACCTGCTGATGACCGATGTGGGCCTGCCGCAAATGGATGGCCGGGAGCTGGCTGCACGCGCGCGCGCGCTGCGCCCGAGCCTGCCGATCTTGTTTGCCAGCGGTTATGCCGAAAGCCTGGAAGTGCCTGTCGGGATGCACGTGATCGGCAAGCCCTTCTCCATCGATCAGTTGCGCGACAAGGTCAAGGGCCTGCTGGCTGACCGCCCTGTGGTTTAATAACGCCGCTCGCGCCCTCCCCCCTGCCGCTTCAAGGAAATACCGCTCATGAGTCAGTCCCGCGCAACCAAAGTCCTGGTTATTGGTTACGTCTGGCCCGAACCCCGCTCATCCGCCGCCAGTGGGCACGTGATGCAGATTCTCGAGACATTCCTGGAACAGGGCTGGGACATTACCTTCAGCAGCCCGGCAGGCCCCGGCGAGCACAAGGCCGACCTGACGGCCATGGGTATCGCAGAGTGCAGCATCGAGCTCAACAGCAGCAGCTTTGATGCTTTCGTCAGTGAGCTGGCCCCGGATATCGTGCTGTTCGACCAGTTCATGATGGAAGAACAGTTTGGCTGGCGCGTGGAAAAACACTGCCCTAACGCTTTGCGGGTCCTGGAGACTTCAGATTTGCAAAGCCTGCGCCATGCTCGCCACCAGCGGCTCAAGGACCATCTCAAGGCCAGCGACGACCACGATGACGGCACCGCGCTGTTCGGCCAGACGCTGGCCCAGGAGTTCACCGCGATGGCCGACACCGATCTGGCTCGGCGGGAAATTGCCGCACTGTTTCGCTGCGACCTCAACCTGATGATCTCCGAGGTGGAGATCCGCTTGCTGGTCGAGCACTTCAGCCTGCCACCCAGTGCCCTGCATTGGTGTCCACTGATGCTCGAACCCACGGCACAGGCGCTGGCTCCGTACGCCGACCGTGCGCATTTTCTTAGCATCGGCAATTTCCGCCACGCGCCGAACTGGGACGCCGTGCTCTGGATGAAAAATGCCGTCTGGCCGCTGATCCGCCAACAACTGCCTGGCGCGCAACTGCACATCTATGGTGCCTACACGCCGCCCAAGGCGAGCGCCTTGCACAACCCGGCGCAGGGGTTTCACATCATGAACTGGGCAGAGGATGCGTTGCAGGTGATGACGGCCGCGCGTATTTGCCTGGCACCCCTGCGTTTCGGAGCCGGGATCAAGGGCAAGATTGTCGACGCGATGCTCTGCGGCACGCCCAACGTCACCACTCCCATCGGCGCCGAAGGCATGGCCGGGGACATGCCCTGGGCCGGGGCGATTGGCCAAAGTGCCACGGCCATTGCCGCAGCCGCGGTGCGCCTGTACCAGGATGAACACCTCTGGAACCAGGCCCAGGATGCCGGTGTGAAGCTGCTGCAGGCCCGTTACCGGCAAAGCGTGCATGGCCCGGCGCTGATCGCACGCCTGGAACATTGCCGCGAACATCTGCTTGAGTTACGCCAGGCCAACTTTATTGGCGGCATGTTGCGTCATCACCAACACAAGAGCACCCAGTACATGTCGCAGTGGATTGAAGAAAAGAACCGCAACAACGCGTAAGCGGTAATCTGGCCAGGGGCAGTGCCGGGCTGCAGGTTGTTTCGGCACGCTGCCTTGTTCCTGCACGACCTCCTCCAATTCCCACGGCCCTTAGCGAAATCTGCAACTACCGAGCACTGCAACTTGAGCCTAGTTTAGGAACTTCCCTCTTCTCATTTCGCTCATTGGCAAGTTACACATGACAGACTGCACCCACCAAGCGGCCCGGCGTGCATATATGAAGAGTGGAAACGTTGTTGACCCACAGTGCAACTTCATCAGCCGTCCTTAAATAGCCTGGTGCGACAGGACGGAATCATGACTACTCAAGGAAGTGTAGATATGAATATCACCCACACAGCAAAAATCTCATTCCGGCATGAATGGATGAGCAAGACCCCGAGCATGGACGGCTTGACCCTTAACCAACTGGTTTGGCCAGGAGCTCACAACTCGGGAATGGATTTGTATAGCGCCGACAACAACATAATCAATAGCGTGCTAGCCTCCCACACCATGTGCCAGAACGGCCCTTATATCCAACAGCTCAATAGCGGTGCACGGGCACTGGACCTGAGGGTTTTCTCCAACTCCAGAAGAACAGATATTTATCAGTTCGAGGCCTTTCACGGCCCCGCAACCGGCAGCCCGCTCAGCGATCTGGTGAAGGCCCTGGATTTTTTCCTCGATAAAAACCCCGACGAATTCATCCTGCTCGACGTGCATCAAACCGAGGGCAGCCAAGGTAACGGTTTTGCTTTCAAGGAGTTCAACGATGCGATCAACAGTCGCCTGGGCGAGCGCCTGATCCCTTATGCGAACCGCAACCTGACATTGGCTGAACTGAAAGCCATTAGCCGCACACAGCGGGTGGTGATTGCCGCTTCGGGGCACCCCGAATTCGACGCACGGGTATTCTGGCCGAAGATCCAGCACCGCTGGAGCGGCCAGGACCTGACTTCTCCCAGTGAGCTGAAACAACACATCGCCCGCACACTCGACAATCCGCCAGACGGTTCGCTGCCGTGGTCGCTGTCAGCAACCAGTTATATCTGGTTCGATGCGTCGGGCATTTCCCTTATTGACCCGTTATTCGGGGCTAACAACGCTTTCGTAAGGGTCAATAAGATCACCGATGAACTGAATGAATGGTTCAGCCCCACCCCCAACGGTGAATGGCTGCTCAAGTGCAGCATTATCAATGTCGACTTTATCGACGAAACCTTGCTGGTCGAGTACTGCCGGGAAGCCAACATGTACAAGGCACGTAAAAAGTAGTCGTTGACCTTGGTCGGATCTTGCGGCTTGCCCGCGATGGTCTCAAGAACGCTGCGTTCATCCTGGATCTGCGCGTTATCGTTGACGTCCATCGCGAGCAAGCCGCAAGCGGGTACCCGCTCCAACAGGGGCGGTGTTGCCCATGGTCCTATAACACTGAAAAGTTGTAGCTGAGGATCAACCGCGTTTCATCTACATCCCTGGCGACCGCCTCGTAGTTGGTACGGTAGGTCGCGCTGCGCAGGCGCAGGCTCAGGTCCTTGAACGTGCCGCCCTGGATCACGTACTTGAGCTCGCTGTCGCGCTCCCATTCCTTGCCCTCTTGCTCGCTGCCCGCCACCTTGATCTGGTCACCGCTGACGTAACGGGTCAGAAAGCTCAAGCCATTGATGCCCAACGCCTTGAAGTCATAGTCGTAGCGTACCTGCCAGGAGCGCTCCTGGGCCGCGGCGAAGTCGTTGACCTGGACGTAGTTGACCAGATAAGGATTGCTGCCATCCAGGTAGGGCATCGAGGTGTCGCCGATCATCCGCTGCCAGCCGGCACTGAAGGTGTGGCCGCTGATGGCATAGCCGAGCATCCCGCTCAAGGCGCGGTTATCGATGTTGCCGGCGCGCGCGGCGCCGGTGTCGGCGCTGCTGAGCAAACGCAGGTCAGCCTTGAGCAGCCCTGGGCCCATGGGTTGGTTACCGAGCAAGCCAACGAAGTGCTGACGGTAGATCTCATCGAGCTCCGCGTACTGGTACTGCGCACTCAAGCGCTCGTTGAATTTATAGTCCAGGCCATACAGGTCGAAGTGATCGGCGCTGATATTGCACGCGTAGCGCTTGTTCTTGCAGTGCACGCGGATGTCTTGCTGGTCGGTGGAATCCCGGGCGGTGTACTGGTCCAGGCGGGCGGCGGTGAAGGTCAGGTCCTTGAGTTCCCTGGACGTCAGCAAGGCGCCATTGAACTGGGTCGGCAGCAGGCGCCCGTCGTTGTATTTGAGTAGCGGTAGATCCGGCAACAAGGAGCCGTACTTCAACACACTGCGCGAGATACGCATCTTGGCCGTCAGGCCGAGCTTGGCGTATTGGTCTTCCGAGCCACGCGGGTTGCTGCCGGAGGACGGCAGTAGGCCGCTGTTGCTGCTGTCGGCACTGGAGTCGAGCTTGAGCCCGAGCATGCCCAGCGCATCCAGGCCAAAACCCACGGTGCCTTCGGTGTAACCCGACTGCAGGTTGAGGATAAAACCCTGGGCGGACTCTTCGCGCTTGGAAGCACCTTGCGGGTTGCTGCTGTGGCCATCGCGAAAATCGCGGTTGAAATACACCGTACGCGACTCGACGCTGGCGCGACTGTCGTCGATGAAACCACTGGCCTGAGCGCCAGTGCTAAAACCTGCGCACAGGGCCAGGACGCCGAGGCCCAGAGCCGGGCGCGGTGTGATGAGGGAATACGGGGGACGCATGAAAAAAGCTCCAGCAGTGCATCTGTGCGACGGGTCAATCAAGCAACACAAATAACGCGCACCCCATGCCGGACAAGGCTCGGGAATGCAGGGGGAAGTAATAACGGGTGATCGCCAATGATGGCATAAGGCTTGTTTGCTCGGCAGGCGACTTTAGTCGGAAATCCGCCGGCGAAAAATCAGCGCAAATCGACTTAACCTCCGGTTAATCCTGTGGTCCAACAGTGACTGGACCGCGTTCGCGCAGAGCTCTCTGACGCCCCACGCGGCAGGGCCGGCATCCGAAATGCCGCGCCGACTTCAAGCCCGCTGTGGAGACTATCCATGAACCTGCGAATCCTCCTGCTTGCCACTTCCCTCGCCTGCACCGGGGCCTCCGGCCTGGCGCTGGCCGACAACACCAACACCGCGCTACCCGTGCCCTATCACTACGGCATGGAGCTGCACGTCAAACACGTGATCTCGATGACCGAACCCAGCACCGAGGAATGCAAAGTGGTCACTGCGCAGATGACGTTCATCGACAACCAGGACAAACAGGAGAACATCAGCTATCAGAAGCTCTCGGACGCCTGTAGCTATCAGAACTGAACCAAGGGCTGAAATGCCCCGGGCCTGGCTGCAAGACCAGGCCCGGGGCATCTGGGGTCGAACTTTTCGAGCGTGGGCTTAGAATGCCCGCAGTTTCGGCTCGATCGCATGAGTGCCAGGTTTGTATGCCAGGTCATGGCGCAACTCGGCAATCAGCTCGTTGATTTCGCGGCAACCATTGAGGGTGCTGGCGTCGATCCCGGTGACCACGAGGTCGACCTGATCAGTTTGGTGATCACCGAAGATCTTGATGGTCATCGACAAGTCCGGTGACAGCGTGCATTGGCAGCGTTTTGGCAAAAAACTGCTTTCAATGATATTGCGCAGTTCCAGGGCAGACAGAAACATAAGCAGGCTCTCCTTTTTATCGACCGAGTGATGTTTGTTTGGTCAACCACTGCCGGCCGGGCCGGTTCTTTCCTTTGCGATGGTTCCCGGTTTCTGCCAGGACGCAGCCCGAGATTTATTTTTACATGATGCTCTTCATATTCCTTCACAAGAATGGAGCATTAAACATGCCTAAAACCGCTCGCAGCAGTTCGTAGGCCAATCAGCAGCTTAGGTCAAGCATCAACATTTGGGCTCATGCAAAACGCAAGATTGGCGGTAAATCGTCCTGCAATTTGCCAGCTCCACCATTGCGGTTTGCATTAGGCGAGCGGCACGGTAAGAATGCTCCCGTTCACCGAATCCACCCTATGCAAGGAGGCATCATGCGCTCTTCTCACTTAAGCGTCATGGCCGTGCTGCTGGCCGGTCTGTCGACCCAGGCCTTGGCCACAAAACTCGAAGACGTCGCGCCCTTTCCGAAGGCGGACAAGGGTTTTACCCGGCAGGTCATTAACCTCGCCCCGCTGACCGCTGAAAACAATTATCAGGTCGAGATCCTCGCCGGCAAGACCCTGACCGTGGATTGCAACAACCCACGCCTGGGTGGCATTCTCGAAGAAAAGAACCTCGAAGGCTGGGGCTATCCGTTCTACCGGATGGACAAAGTCATCGGCCCCATGAGCACCCTGATGGCGTGCCCTGATGGCAAGCGCACGGAAGCCTTCGTGCCCGTGGTCGGAGATGGCTTCATGCTGCGTTACAACAGCAAGCTGCCCATCGTGCTCTACGTACCCAAGGACATCGAAGTGCGCTACCGCATCTGGTCGGCGTCCGACAAGGTCGAGAAAGCCGTCCAGCAATAACCCTGCCGACCCAAGCTCAAGCCGACGCGCTCCACAAGGCGGCGCGCTCGGCGACATGGCGCAAGCTGTCGAAGTTGATGTTGGCGCCTGAGTCGATGGCCACCAAGGTTTGTCCCTGGATCGCGTTGCGTGCCACATACTGCTTGATTCCCGCCACGGCCAAGGCTCCAGAAGGCTCGGTGATCGAGCGGCTATCGTCGTAGATATCCTTGATCGCGGCGCACAACTCATCGTTACTGACGGTGAGCACCTGATCCACGTAGTCGCGGCATATGGCAAAACCGTGGGCGCCGATCTGTGCCACGGCGACCCCATCGGCGAAACTCCCCACGCTCGGCAACATCACCGGTTCCCCCGCCGCCATCGCCGCCTGCAGACAGGCCGAATGCTCGGACTCGACGCCGATGATACGGATAGTCGGCCGCAGGTATTTGACGTAGGCGGCGATGCCCGCGATCAGCCCGCCGCCACCGACCGGAACGAAGATCGCATCCAGGCGCCCCGGATGCTGGCGCAGGATTTCCATGGCCACGGTGCCCTGCCCGGCAATCACATCCGGGTCGTCGAACGGCGAGACGAAGGTGCGAGCGCTGTCGCGCGCCAGTTGCAAGGCATGCTCCAGGGCAAACGGGAAACTGGCACCGTGCAGCAGGGCCTGCGCGCCACGGCTACGCACGCCGACCACCTTCAACTCCGGCGTCGACTCGGGCATGACGATACAGGCGTCGATCCCCAACTCCCGTGCGGCCAACGCCACACCCTGGGCGTGGTTGCCGGCGGACGCGGTGATCACGCCGCGGGCTTTCTGTGCCTCACTCAGGTGGGCCAGCTTGTTGTAGGCGCCGCGAATCTTGAAGGAGAAGGTTGGCTGCAGGTCTTCGCGCTTGAGCAGGATCTGGTTGTCCAGCCGCTGGGACAACGCGGGCGCTGCCTGCAGCGGCGTACGCACCGCCAGTTGATAGACCGGTGCGGCGAGGATCTTCTTCACATAGTGCGCCAGTAGCGGCTGGCCGGCGGTGGGAGTGTCCATTGATGTCTCCTGGAGTACGTCAGGCCCTGGAGACAGAAAAACAAAACCCGCCTCAAGGGCGGGTTGGGTGCAGCCGTCAGCTAGCCCGCCAAATTCGCAATGGCGGTAATAATAATGCTTGGCTGGCGGCGCGATACGGTGAAAGTCATGCCCGGAAATTAGCCTCGGGGCGCCAGCAAGTCAATCCCCGGTTTGCAGGCCGATCTTGTAGAGCGCACCGTTCCGGTCGTCCGTCAGCACATAGAGGTAGCCATCCGGCCCCTGGCGTACATCGCGGATCCGCGCCTTGAGCTCACCCAATAAACGCTCCTCATGCACCACCTTGTCACCATCGAGCTGCAGGCGAATCAGTTCCTGGGTCGCCAGCGCGCCGATGAATACACTGTGCTGCCAAGCCTTGAACCGGTCGCTGTCGTAGAACGCCATGCCGCTGATGCCCGGTGACTGCTGCCAGACGTGATGCGGACCGACTGTCCCTTCGGCGGTCTGGCCGCGAGCTTCGGGGATTGGCAGACCGGAGTAGTTGATACCGTGGGTCGCATAGGGCCAACCGTAGTTTTTACCGCGCGAGATGATGTTCAGCTCATCGCCGCCCTTGGGTCCGTGCTCGTTCTCCCATAGCTCACCGCTCCAGGGGTTGAGGGCTGCACCTTGCGGATTGCGCTGGCCGTAGGACCAGATTTGCGGGCGTACCCCGGCTTGGCCGACAAAGGGATTGTCCTTGGGGACCTGGCCGTCCGGATAGATCCTCACCACTTTGCCTTGCAGCTTATCGAGGTCCTGCGCCGTTTCGCGCACGTTGTTCTCGCCCAGGGTGATGAATAGATAGCCGTCACGGTCAAACACCAGGCGCGAGCCGAAATGGTTGCTGGTGGACAGCTTGGGCTCCTGGCGGAAGATCACCTGGAAATCCTCCAGTGCCCTGAGGTCCCTGGACAAGCGGCCACGACCGACCGCCGTGCCGGCCTTATCCCCGGCACCACCGCCTTCAGCGTAGGACAGGTACACCAGGCGGTCACTCTTGAACTGCGGTGACAGCGCCACGTCAAGCAGGCCGCCCTGGCCCTTGGACCAGACACTGGGCACCCCGCTCAATGGCGCCGAGCGCTTGCCCTCGAGGTCGACGATACGCAGGTTGCCCGGCCGTTCGGTCACCAGCATACCTTGCTGGTCGGGAAGAAACGCCAGGGCCCAGGGGTGTTCCAGGCCTTCGGTGAGCTGGGTCACCGTCAGGCTGCCCAGCTCGCTCGGCAACTGTTGGCTGGACGCCGCCGACACCGGCAGCGCGATCATCAGGGCGCTGCCCAACAGGGTCGCCAAAAGAGTTTTACCTGACATGCACACTTCCTTTATTGCTGATCGTTACCCCCTGGGCCCTCAGCGGTTGCTGGTGTCCGGGTCTCTGGGAGGGGGGGCGGGTGAGACATAGGGCCTGACTGTTCCGGGGGTGGCATTAGGGCGCGGATAACCGTTGCCAATGCCGCCGTTATCCAGGGTCGGTGGGCGTGGCACTGGCACGGTGTTGGGCGCGCGAATTACCGGCGCTGCCGGTCGGGTGCCCTGCATGCTGTTGGGGTTGGCCCGGCGAATCGGGTTGTTGTAGGGATTGTTGTTGCTGGCGCCCGGCAGATTCTGCGCAACCACCAGGCCTGGCCCTGCGAGTGCGGCAATCCGGTCCGGATCGTCCTGCGCCTGCGCCATCGATCCCAGCAAGGTCGACGCCAGCAGCGTTACAGCCAACACGTACCTGCTCATGATGGAGCTCCTCCACTGTCATGCCGATAAGGTCTTCGATACCACGCTACGCCCAGGGTTCGCCGCTGTGAAGGAAATACTCCCAGACAAGATGTTGCAAGGCTGCCTGCTACCGCGCTCCACCGGGCGCCCGCCGGAAACTTTCGCCAACCAGCGCAGGTCACCTGATCATCACAGCGCGAGGCAACGGCGATGGCACGGGCAATCTGGAAAGGCGCAATCAGTTTCGGGCTGGTCCACATCCCGGTGTCCCTGGTCTCGGCCACGGCCTCCCATGGGGTGGATTTCGACTGGCTGGACAACCGCAGCATGGACCCGGTCGGCTACAAGCGGGTCAACAAGGTCACTGGCAAGGAGGTGACCAAGGAGCACATCGTCAAAGGCGTGCTCTACGAAAAAGGTCGTTATGTGGTGCTCAGCGAGGAAGAAATCCGTTCCGCTCACCCCACCTCGACCCAGACCATCGACATCTTTTCCTTCGTCGATGCCGAGCAGATTCCTCTGCAGAACATTGACACGCCGTACTTCCTGGCCCCCGACAAACGCGGAGGCAAGGTCTACGCCCTGCTGCGCGAGACCCTGGCCAACACCCGCAAGGTCGCCCTGACCCACGTGGTGCTGCATACCCGCCAGCACTTGGCCGCCTTGATGCCGCTGGATTCGGCTCTGGTGCTGGTGATGCTGCGCTGGCCTGCCGAGGTCCGCAGCCTGGACGAACTGGCCCTGGGCAGCGACGTCACCGCCCCGACCCTGGCCAAGGGCGAACGGGACATGGCCAAGCGCCTGGTCGAAGACATGAGCGGCGATTGGCAACCGGCCGACTACCGCGACAGCTTTGAGGACAAGATCATGGCCCTGGTGGAGAAAAAGGCCCGGGCCGGCAAGATCGAGGACGTCGAAAGCGTGCCTGGTGCCGAACCGCGCAAATCCGCCGACGTCATCGACTTGACCGAGCTGCTCAAACGCAGCCTGGGTGGCAAGTCTGCCGCCACGCCCGCAAAAAAAACCGCGCGCAAAGCCACGCCAGCAAAAAAACCGCGTAAGGCTGCCGGCGATTGATCAACAGGGATCGTGCTAATGACCAAGGCCGTCAGTGAATACACGCGTAAACGCAACTTCGCGATGACTTCCGAGCCGCCAGAAGCGTCCGCGCGCAAGCCCGGTAAAAAAGCCGTTGCGGCCTTGCGCTTCGTGATCCAGAAACATGCCGCGCGCAACCTTCACTACGACTTTCGCCTGGAACTGGCCGGCACCCTGAAAAGCTGGGCAGTGCCCAAGGGCCCAAGCCTGGACCCGAGCCAGAAACGCCTGGCGGTGCATGTCGAGGACCATCCTCTGGATTACGCCAGCTTCGAGGGCACCATTCCCCCCGGGCAGTACGGTGCTGGCCAGGTGATCGTCTGGGACCACGGCGTGTGGCAGCCCCACGATGATCCGGAAGCGGCGTACCAAGCCGGCAAACTCAAGTTCACCCTGATCGGCGAGAAGCTCGCGGGCGACTGGACCCTGGTGAAAACCCGCCTGCGCGGCAGCAGTGACAAGGAACAATGGTTGCTGATCAAGGAGCGCGATGCCCAGGCCCGCGCCAGTGCCGACTATGACGTGCTCACGCAACAGCCCGACAGCGTGCTGAGCGAGGCACGCATCGCGGGTAAAAAGCCGTCGAGAAAAAACCCGATAAAAGCCGGCAAATCCGCCCCAGCCATCCAGGCGCTGCCCGCCCACCTCACCCCGCAACTGGCGACCCTGGTGGACCAGGCCCCAAGCGGCGATTGGCAGTATGAAATCAAATTCGACGGCTACCGCATCCTGGCGCGGATCGCCGACGGCGAGGTGCGCCTGATCACCCGCAACGGCCACGACTGGACCGCTCGCCTGCCCCGCCAGGCCAAGGCACTGGCCGCACTCAAGCTCGACGGCAGTTGGCTGGATGGCGAGATGGTGGTGCTCGACGACCAGGGTCTACCGGACTTTCAGGCGCTGCAAAACGCTTTTGAACTCGGGCGGACCCTGGAGATGGTCTATTTCCTGTTCGATGCACCGTTTCTACAGGGTATCGATCAACGCCAGTTGCCGCTCGAACAGCGTCGCGCCGCCTTGAAAAAGGCCCTGGCGCGCCACCGCGGCCAGCTGCTGCGTTTTTCCGAGGCGTTTGTCGCCAAGCAACAGGACATCCTCGCCAGCGCCTGTGCCCTGTCCCTCGAAGGACTGATCGGCAAGCGGCTCGGCAGCCCTTATCAAAGCCGCCGCAGCGCTGACTGGATCAAGCTCAAATGCCGGCGACGCCAGGAATTCGTCATCGTCGGCTACACCCAACCGCAAGGCTCGCGCAGTGGTTTTGGTGCCTTGTTGCTCGCGGTGCATGACGCTGGCGACCTGGTCTACGCCGGCCGCGTGGGGAGCGGTTTCGACCAGCAGACCCTGGACCACCTGCACCAACGGATGTCGGGCCTGGCCCGCGACACCTCACCCTTGGCCAATGCGCTGAGCAGCGCCCAGGCTCGTGGCGTGCACTGGATCAAACCGCAGCTGGTGTGCGAAGTCCAGTTCGCCGAGTGGACCCGCGCCGGCCTGATCCGCCAGGGCGCTTTTATCGCCTTGCGCAGCGACAAACCGGCCAGCCAGATCAGCCGCGAACAAGCCCAGCCCGTCAGCGCCCCGGTGCCAGAAAAGAGCAAGAAAAACGAGATGTTGGCGGGGGTTCGGGTCAGCCATCCCGAACGGGTGATCGATAAGGCCAGCGGCACGCAAAAGCTGCAATTGGCGCAGTTCTACGCAGGTATCGGCGACTGGATCCTGCCTCATCTACGGCAGCGCCCGGTGTCGTTACTGAGGGCGCCGGAAGGTGTGGGCGGCGAGCAGTTCTTCCAGAAACACGCAGAGCGAATGGCGATCCCCAACATCCGCCACCTGGCTCCCGGACTGGACCCTGGACATGCACGGCTGATGGCCATCGACAGTGTCGAGGCCCTGGTGGGCGCAGTGCAGATGGGCGCGATCGAGCTGCATACCTGGGGGGCCACCGCCGATCACATCGAGACGCCGGACCAGTTCGTGCTCGACCTGGACCCCGACCCGGCGCTGCCCTGGAAAAGCATGCTGGAGGCCACCCAACTGACCCTGTCGGTGCTCGATGAACTGGGCCTGGAGGCGTACCTGAAAACCAGTGGCGGCAAGGGCATGCACCTGATCGTGCCGCTGGCCCGCACGGAAAGCTGGGACCGGGTCAAGGCCTTCGCCAAAGCCATCGCCCAGTTCATGGCGAGCGAGCTGCCGGAGCGCTTCAGCGCCAAAATGGGACCGCAGAATCGCATCGGCAAAATCTTCATCGACTACCTGCGCAATGCGCGCGGGGCCAGCACAGTCGCGCCCTACTCGGTGCGGGCCCGGGAGGGCCTGCCGGTGTCGGTGCCGGTGCGCCGCGATGAACTGCCGGGGTTACGCAGCGCCCAGCAATGGACGGTGGCCAACCTTGGCGAGCGCTTACGCGCACTCAAGGCCGACCCTTGGGCCGACCTCACTCATCGCCAGCGCCTGAGCGCAAGGATGTGGCAACGCCTGGGGGCGAAAAAACCCTAGATCCAGAGGATCACGGCCAGCAGGCCGCCGAAGATCGCCCACTTTTCCAGGTAGTAGAGCTTGCGATTGCGCTTCTTCAGTTCCTTGCCGCGCAGACGGATCTTGTACAGCCTGGCGAACGCGCGGTTGATCCCGCCGGTTTTATCGCCGGCATCGTTGGGCGCGCCGGCGGCGGACATCACGGTGCGACTGAACCAGGCATTGAACGCAGCTGCCCAGCGGTACTTCAACGGCCGCTCGACGTCGCAGAACAGGATGATGCGATTCTCCTGGGTGGTGTTTTCGGCGTAGTGGATATAGGTCTCGTCAAACATCACCGCCTCGCCATCGCGCCAGTGATAACGCTCGCCGTCGACCTCGATGTAGCAACCGGGGTCATTGGGAGTGTCCAAGCCCAGGTGATAACGATAGGAGCCGGCGTAGGGGTCACGGTGGCGCACCAGTTTTGAACCCGGTGGCAACTCGGCAAACATGGCTGCCTTGATCGAGCCGATACTCTGGACCAGCTCGGTGGTGCGCGGGCACAGCTTGGTCGCCGAAGGATGGCTTTCGCCGTACCACTTCAGGTAGAAACGCTTCCAGCCGGTCTTGAAGAACGAGTTGAAACCCACGTCGTTGTACTGGTCCGAGCGCTTGATCTCCCCCGCCCGCAGCAGGTTCTGGCCTTCTGCGCGAATTTCCTGCCAGTGAGCCTGCAACGGGCTCAGGTCGGGGAAGTCACGGGGGTCCAGGTACGGTCGGTTCGGCAGTTTGGAAAACAGGTAGAGGAAGCAGTTGATCGGCGCCAGGAAGCTCGAATGATCGCTTAACTGGCGACCCAGCTTGTGCCGGACACGACCGCGCAGGTGTACGTACGCGATGGAGAGCAGGTAGAGGGAAACAATGATCAGCTTCACGAAAAATAATCACAGGTCAGAAAAAATACACGCTGCGCGCCACGGGACCTGGCTTAACGCAACATCGGGCATCTATGGTAGGGGCTGAGCACAACGCCAGCACCTGACCATTGGCGCGCATTTTAGTCACAGTTTGTAACCTAGGGAAAACCAACAAATGTGAAAAACTTTAGGCTGGATGTACTGTCGACAACCCGGCACCCTGGCCACTCAGGCAAAATCTCCAGCTACCTGCCCCCTGTTCATGGAAGATCCACCTAATGAAGCCAGCTGCGCGCTTGACCGCTCTTTCGCTGTTCGCCGGCGTGTTCAGCGCCCTGACCAGCGCGTCCGCCTGCGCCATTGATTACCCCGATGCCGCTGCCAGCGACCCGATAAAGCTCGGCTGGATGGTCGGTTCGCCACCGCCACCTGCGCGCATCATTCGGTTCGCCGATGGCAGCTACTACCAATTTCCGGCGCTGCGCTGGAGCTTCTCCAACTTCCGCCAGTTGATGCCGACACTGAACGTCTCGCGCGGCCTGGCAGCGCCATCGGTGCTGGCTCAGGCACCCGACAACGCCATCGACGCCCTGTCATTCAACACCACGGACAACCAGTCTCTTACCTGGTCGCAATCGCTGGCCGCCACCTACACCGACGGGATTGTCGTGCTGCATCGCGGCAAGGTGGTGTATGAACGCTACTTTGGCGTACTGACGCCCCAAGGCCAGCACGCGGCCATGTCGGTGAGCAAATCCCTGGTCGGCATCCTGGGGGCAACCCTGGTCGCCGAAGGCAAGCTCGACCCGGCACAGCGCGTCGACCACTACGTGCCGGAACTGGCGAGCTCGGCCTTTGGCGATGCGACGCTGCGCCAGGTGCTGGACATGACCACTGGCCTTGAGTACAGCGAAGACTATGCCAACCCCGACGCACAAATCTGGGCCCATGCCAATGCCGGCAACCCCCTGCCCAAGCCCAAGGATTACCGTGGACCACGCAGCTACTATGAGTTTTTGCAAAGCGTGCAAGCCCAGGGCCGTCACGGCGAGGCCTTTGCCTACAAAACTGTCAACACCGACGTACTGGGCTGGGTGATCGCCCGGGCCACCGGGCAAAACGTCGCCCAACTCCTGTCGCAACGCATCTGGAGTCGCCTGGGCATGGAACAGGACGCCTATTTCAGCGTGGACAGCATCGGCACGCCCTTTGCCGGTGGCGGTTTCAACGCCGGGTTGCGGGACATGGCCCGGGTCGCGGAAATGTTGCGCAATGACGGGCAAGCCAACGGCGAGCAGATCGTGCCCAAGGCGGTCGTCGACGAGATCCGTGGCGGTGGCGACAAGGCCGCCTTCGCCAAGGCCGGTTATGGCCTGCTGCAGGGCTGGAGCTACCGCAACATGTGGTGGGTCAGCCACAACCCGAACGGCGCCTTCATGGCCCGCGGCGTTCACGGGCAAAGCCTGTACATCGATCCGCAGGCGCAGATGGTCATCGCCCGTTTCGCCTCGCACCCGGTGGCGGGCAATGCCGCCAATGACCCGGTGACCCTGCCGGCCTACGCCGCCCTCGCGCAGCATCTGCTCCAGCAGCCTTGAGGCACGGCGACCCGTCCTGGCGGTGCCCACACCGACACCGTCAGGCTGCCCAAGCAGATTAATGAGCATTATTGATTGGTATTAGCTGCGCGCCAGGGCTCCACTGCCGCCCCCCCGGCTGCTCCGGCGGTGTGCTGGTGGATGAAAATCATCGATTCGACATCCCTATCATTTCCAATTGAGCGTCTATGCTGGATTTACCCTTCTCATGCCGTTGCTGTCCGCCCCCGGAGGCTCTCCATGCTACCCACCCCTGTGACCGAGAAATCCTTCTCCCGGGATATGCTTGATGTGCTGATCCGTGCGGGACTGCTCGCGGTCCTCCTGATGTTCTGCTTCCGCATTTTCAGCCCGTTCCTGGACTTGATGCTGTGGTCGGTGATTCTGGCGATCACCCTGTACCCGTTGCACGGCAAACTCAGCCGCAAGCTGGGCACCAGTGGCGGGCACACCGCGACCGTGATGGTGCTGATCGCCGTGGCGATCCTGTTGGTGCCGGTCTATCTGTTGGGCACCTCGATCGTCAGCTCGGTGGAAAGCGCCATGACCATTGTCCGGGCCGACACCGTGCATATCCCGGTTCCGCCTGATTCGGTAGCCACCTGGCCACTGGTGGGCGAAAAACTCCATAGCCTGTGGATGCAAGCCGTCACCGACCTGCCGGTGCTGGTGCAAAAGTACATCCCCGAGATCAAGCACTTCAGCCTCGCCCTGCTGAGCAAGTTGGCCGGCGCCGGTGCGGGTTTCCTGATCTTCATCTTTGCCCTGATCATCGCGGGAATCTTCATGGCCTACGGTGAAAGCGGCAGCCGCAGCGCGGTGCATATTGTTTCGCGGGTCTGCGGCCCGGACCGTGGCCCGTCCATCACCGAGCTGTGCACCGCGACCATTCGCGCGGTAGCCCTGGGCGTGATCGGCATTGCCTTCATTCAAATGCTGCTGGTGGGTGCCGGGTTCGTCCTGATGGGCGTACCTGCTGCCGGCCTGCTGGCCCTGGCGGTGCTACTGCTGGGCATCATGCAACTACCGGCCACGCTGATCACGTTGCCGGTGATCATCTTCGTGCTGGCCAGCCAAGGGGCGACGACCGCCACCATCATCTTCTCCATCTATGTATTCATCGCCGGCCTGGTGGATAACGTGCTCAAGCCCCTGCTACTGGGGCGCGGCGTCGACGTGCCGATGCCAGTGGTGCTGATCGGCGCCCTGGGCGGCATGGTCACCAACGGCATCATCGGCCTGTTCATTGGCCCGGTGGTCCTGGCCGTGGCCTACCAGTTGTTCTGGCAATGGGTACAGGACCAGCCAGCCGCTTCCCGACCCGACAAACTGGGGCAGTCCTGACACGGGCGGGTGCACTGCATGCTTAAATCCTGCCATCCAGGGCACCTGTTGCTGGTTGCGCTGCTCGGTCTCGGCGGCTGCGTGCGCCTGGGCCCCGACTTCCAGAGTCCGGCGCAGCCCTGGACACGGCAGTGGAACAGCGCCGCCCTCGAACAGGCCAGCCAACGCGGCGACAATCCGGACCTGCGCCAGTGGTGGCGGGTGTTCAACGACCCGCTGCTCGACCGCTTGATTGCCGCTGCCGATGCCCACAACTCAAGCCTGCAGATCGCCGGCTTGCGGGTCATGGAGGCCCGCGCGCAACTGGGCATCGCGCAAGCCGGGCTCTATCCGCAAGTGCAGCAGGCCAGCGCCGACAGCCTCTACGTGAACCGTAGCCAGGCCGGCGGCAAAAACCCGCAGAGCAGTAACTTCTGGCAGTACAGTGCTGGCTTCGATGTCGGCTGGGAGTTGGACTTCTGGGGCCGTTTCAGTCGCGCCATCGAGTCCTCGGATGCCAGCTACTTCGCCGCCCAGGCCAACTATGAGGATGTCCTGGTGCTGCTGCGCGCCCAGGTCGCCGATACCTACTTCGCCCTGCGCACCACCGAAGCACGGCTACGCGTGGCACGGGAAAACAGCACCCAGCAGAAGCGCAGTTTCGAGATCACCGAAAAGCTCTTCAACAGCGGCCAGACCGCCGAGCTTGACGTGCAACAAGCCAAGACCCAGTACCTGGGAACCCTGAGCAACATCCCCAGCCTGGAAGATCAGGCGGCACGCACCCGCAACGCCCTGGCCGTATTGATCGGGCAACCGCCGGGGGCGCTGCCGCAACTGAGCCTGAATACTGGCCTGATACCGCTGGTGGACCGCGCCGTGCTGCAGGACGTGCCCGCCGAACTGCTGCTGCGCCGCCCCGACGTGCGGGCCGCGGAGCTGAATGTCGCGGCGCAGTCGGCACTGATCGGTGTGGCCGAATCCGACCTGTATCCGTCCCTGAGCCTGCTGGGCAGCATCGTCTGGTCAGCCAATTCTCTGGGCGGCACCTCCAATAACCTGGACCTGGTCGGTGGCCCCAGCTTGCGCTGGAACATCTTCGATTACGGGCAGATCCACAACAACGTGCGGGTGCAGGATGCTCGCTTGCAGCAACTGATCGAAGCCTACCGCGACAAGGTCCGCCAGGCGGCGCGCGAAGCCGACGATGCCGCCACCGGATTGACCAAGGCCCTGGAGCGCGAGCGCATCCTGCGCGAGGCGGCATTTGCCGCCGAACGTTCGCTGGTGCTGGCCAACGCCCAATACCGCGAGGGCTACTCGGACTTCCAGCGGGTCCTCGATGCGCAGAGCGCGCTGCTGGCGCAACAGGACAATTACCTGCTCAGCCGCAGCACCGCCGTCAGCAACCTGATTGCCCTGTACCGGGCCCTGGGAGGTGGCTGGTACAGCGCCCAGGCGAAAATCGATGCAGCTACGCGCCAGCAAATGGAACAACGCACCGACTGGGGCGACCTGCTGCAGGAACCCGCCAGCCCGCCACCCGCCCCAGTCCCGGCTCCCGCTCCCCAAGGTGATCAACGATGAGTGACGTCCCGCCGCCCGCCGCCAAGGCTCCCGAACCTGCCGCCGAACCGGTGAACAAAAGCCTCAAGTGGGTTGTGCTGCTCATCGTCCTGAGCCTGGCCTGGTACCTGCTGGCGGACCGCTTCACGCCCTACACCCAGCAGGCGCGCGTGGGCGCCTTTGTCATCCCGGTGGCGTCCGAGGTAGCGGGTCGGGTGATCAAGGTCAATGTGCGCAACAACCAGGACGTCAAGGCCGGGGACGTGCTGTTCGAAGTCGATCCGCAGCCCTACCAGATTGCCGTCGACCGGGCCCGTGCCGACCTTGAGTCGACCCGCCGGCAGATCGGCGCCAGCACCGCCGGGATTGCCGCAGCGCAAGCCAACCTGCGCGCGGCCCAGGCCAACGAGCTCAAGACCCGTCAGGACAACCAGCGCCTGGAAGGTTTGTACCGGGAAGACCGCGGGACCATTTCCGTGCGCTTGCTGGAAGTCTCCCGCGCCAACCACGCCCAGGCGGTCAGCCAGGTAGCGGCCGCCCGCGCCGAAGTCCAGCGCGCTCGTGAGCAGGAAGGCGGCAGCGAACAGGACAACGCCTTGTTGCGCAGCGCCGCCACCGCGCTGTCGAAAGCCGAACTGGACCTGGCCAATACCCAGGTGCATGCACGCTCGGCGGGCCTGATCACCGACTTGCGTACCGATACCGGGCAGTTTGCGGCTACCGGTACCCCGGTCATGACCCTGATCGCCATCCACGATGTGTGGATCAGTGCCGACATGACCGAGAACAACCTCGGCCTGGTCAAGACCGACACCGAGGTATCCATCGTCCTCGACGCCCTGCCCGGCGAGGTTTTCAGCGGCCACGTGCGCAGCGTCGGCTACGGCGTCAGCGTCGGCCAACCGACCTCCCCCGGCGCCCTGCCTACTGTGCAGAACAGCCGCGATTGGCTACGCCCGGCGCAACGTTTCCCGGTGATCATCGAGTTTTCCGCCGAGTCCCTGGCCAGCCTGCGCGACGGCCGTGGAATACGCGCCGGTGGCCAGGCAGAAGTCATGGCGTTCCCCACCGCTGGCAACCCGCTCAATCCCCTTGGCCGCTTGTTCCTTGGGTTGATGAGCTGGCTGTCGTATGCCTACTGAGCGCTCGCCACAGGCCCAGCGCGCGCTGCGCCTGGCCTGCGGTACGGCGCTGTGCCTGACGGTCAGCTTCGGCCTGGCGCTGCCGATTCCCTTCATGGCACCGGTGCTGGCCCTGATGCTGCTGGTGTCTCTCAACCAACCGCTGTCGTTCAAGGCCGGCCTGGGCCTGATCCTGGTCGCCCTGTTCACCACCGGTATCGGCCTGCTGCTGATCCCCATGCTGCGCTACTACCCGGCCAGCGGCGTACTGCTGATCGCGTTGGCGCTGTTTGTGGTGTTTCGCATGGGTTTGCGTGGCGCCAATGGCCTGGTGGTGACCTTTCTGATTATCGGCCTGACCCTGATCTCCGCTGCCGGCGTCGCCGACTTCGGCCTGGCGGTAACGGTGATCGAGGCGCTGGGCAAGGGCCTGTTCCTCGCGATGCTGTCGGTAGGCGTGAGCCACTGGCTGTTTCCCGACCCTGGTAACGCGCCCTCCCCCCCGCCAGCCCCGGCCCTCAGCCCAGCAGAGATTACCCGGGTTGCCCTGCGCGCCACGTTGATCGTGCTGCCGACTTTTGTCCTGGTGCTGCTTGACCCGGCCAGCTACTTGCCGATCGTCCTCAAGGCCGTCAGCCTGGGGCAACAGAGCTCCACCACCGGAACCCGCCACGCCGGGCGTGAACTGATCGGCTCGACCCTGCTCGGTGGCCTGCTGGCGATATTGTTCTGGTGTGGACTGAGCCTGTTTGTGCACCTTTGGATGTTTTTCCTGTGGACCCTGCTGTTCACCTTGCTGGTGGCGCGCAAGCTCTACCGCCTGCGCCCGACCGCACAAAGCCCGGGCTTCTGGCTAAACACCCTGGTGACCATGATCATCCTGCTCGGTCAATCGGTACAAGACAGCGCCGCCGGCAAGGACGTCTACACCGCATTCGCGATCCGCATGGGGCTGTTTATCCTGGTGACCCTCTATGCCTGCCTGATGGTCCACCTGCTGGATCAACGCCGACGCAACGCCCCGCTCAACCCTCCTGCTCTTGCAAAATAGAGGCGTTGTCGCTGATCGCACTGCAACTGCCCGCCTCCAGGCAATGGGTGATGTAGATGACTTGTTTGCCGCAACCGCGCACACCGATGGTGTACTCCGTGCGTTGACTGGAATAGGGAATAAAGCTGATCTTGCTGGTGATCACCGCCGAAGTGACGTTTTCACAATTGATTTCGTACTGCGCGCGTTTAGTCGCGGTCAGGAGGGCCGACTCTTTACTGGTAGCCAGCGCCTCTTTATCACTCATGCACCCGCCCAGGCTGACCATTAGGAACGAGGCAAGCAAACACGCAGCGGGGGCGACTCGACGCTTCATGGAAATACCTTCCAGCTCAGTTGACGGTACTCAAGGGGCGCAAGTTTCTGACAACTTGCACAGATAAGTAGGTGTATTGCACAAGGGGATTTCAATCAGGGTGCAGCACAGGAATTCGCCCGTTCCCTGGCTCCAACCTTGAGCCTGTAAACCCTTACCGGGCGAATGAACACAGCTTAGGGCTGCGTACTGAACAGTTCTTTAGGAGGATTCTTAATTTGCCGGTTGTTTACAAAGCTGTGCGCAATCCCAGGCGCTTATCGATCAACCCGGCCACTGCAGATCGATAGCCTGGTTAGAGTGGCGGGTTGTCGATGAAGTGGACTGCACGGTATAGGAGATACATGAATGAGAATACCTCGCATTTTGGCAATGTCAGACCGTGCTCGTACAAGCAAAGGGTTCAGGTCCTACGGTAAAGCGCCCATAGAGATCAACCAGAATGGCTGACACCTGCTCTGGAGGTATTTCTGGCGCAATGATCAGTACGCCTGTCTTGGCGCAGGTAGCAAGCAGCCCATCAAGGTCCGAGCGGACACGGACGAGATCAAGAACCCACTCAACTCTGGCCTAGCAATCCATGCTTGGTAAAGAGCCAGAGTTGGGTAGGTGATCGAACTTTATCAGGTTGGATCCAATCCTGCATTTGTACTTGTTGCCTGACGCGGTACTAGAAAATTGCCTTGGGGGGAAGTGACGGAGCGCACAAAAACTGGCGAGGATCGTTTTGTTCTGCTCAACGAGCGAGCATTACACGCGAGAAACGGATGCATTACGACGAGAAGGAGTTACGGCACCGGTGCAGGATCGACACCTGACAGAAGCTTGAAGAACTGATGTCCTGGAACGGCTTCACAGAAATGAACGAGGCGCTGCAGAACTTGATTCTGAATGCGCATGCGCTTGGGCCGAACCCCTCATTCCAAGCGATGGAAAGGCCGCACCACGAAGCACCGATAAGTGAAAACCTGGCGCGAATGTTTCGGACCCAGAGCTTGACCGAACTGACGCGTGATCTCGGCGATGAGATCGCCCCCCCAAACTTGACGTTTGGAACTATTGAGTTTTCTGGATAGCTTGTGAAGGAAGCTTGTACACATATCTCGGATAGTAAAGGCATTCAGCCTTGGCGGTAATAGCCGCCTTGTACCTGGCGCTAGGGCCATTCGACTCCATCATCGCGATGACCATCTGCTCTTTAACTTTGATGCTGATACCGTTCATTATTTCAGCGTCCGACGCCCCACTAAACCCTGCGTCATCGATTGTTCTTGTGGCCATATTTGCCGCACCCCCTATCCCACTAAAGGCGGCAATCCATGGCGCATTCGCAGCCGCATTAGCGCTGACTAGTGCTGGCGCTACAACCGAACCAGCGACAAGTCCACCAAGTGATATCCAAAGGTTTTTTTTCGATCTCTTCTCTACCAATAGGCTCTTTGAACCTATTACTTCGCTGCATACTGAGTTTGCATCCTCAATAGCAGCCTGAATAACCGACTCGGCAATGACTGCATCCGCCTTACCAGGCTGGGTTTGCGAGACTGCGGCCCGTTGGCTGTCACTAAGAGTTGTCGTACCACAACCAGTGATAATTATGGACATCATCGCAACAGCTGTTGTTTTTATCACGTATCGAGTCCTATCGCTGAAATCGGATTCACCGGCCGGGCCGAGGAGATGTCGCTCAGCTTCGAAGCACATCTACTGGGCGACAAAATCAAGTTTGACGAGGAAGGCGGGACGCTGACACTACGCGGGCTAACCACTCAGCTCACACATCAGCTGAAGCGCGCGGCAGCCTGACCCTGTCTATACCCACTAAGGTCGTAGGCGAGTCATCATTTTCATGATGGCAACTCTTTGACTTGGCAAACACCATTCGCCTTGCCCTTGCCGGTGTACGAAACACTCGCAGAACCATCGGGATTCACCATCAATGAGATGGTGACGTTACTGCCCTTGGCCTCGAAATAAGTCTCACTGAATTTTTTCAGACTGGCCTCTTTACCGTTGATATAGATTGGCCCCCCCTCATCGGCGTGTACCTCAATGTTTCCTGGGCAGGTTGCGTTAACTAGCGGAATTCCCGCATTCGCAGTCCCCGCAGTCAATACAACCAAGGCGCCAAGCAGTAATCGCTTCATTGAAATACTCCGTCAGTAGCAAAAGTGTCGAGATAGTAGAAATAACCCACCTCAACGAATCACGCCAGCCGGCGAAGCAATCGGCTGCCTGGAGCAATTATGAATCCCTACCTGATCACCGGCCCGGCCCAGATCGGCATCAGTAGTGGCCGCGCTAGCGGGCACATGGTCTACAAGATCCTCGAAGCCCACGGCGGATCCTTGCAGAAGAGTGGCGCGACATCAACAGGACGGACCAGATGCGGCTGATCGGCCTGATCAAAGCTCCCAGAAAACGAAAGCACCCGAAATAACTGGAACCAGATTTGGAAAAGCTACATGTCTGCGCTCCAACCACCATCGCGTTTGCTCAACATCAAAGTGCCTGCCCTGTTGAATCGCGATGAGGCTTCCAGATACTCCGTAATGACCGCAATCAGGGCATCTGACTTCTGTCCCATCCAGGCCAGATTCGACTTTTGTTGCGTCAATACCGCAAACCAAACAATCCATAGCTCCCTCCTTTGTGATAGCTCACCCAACTCCGGCCAAGCAATCCGTGCTTGGTAAAGAGCCAGAGTTGGGCGAGCAGTTGAATTTTATGTGTGTGAATCCCTCCTCGTATTTAGGCCTATTCCTAAATTAGTCCAGGATTTCTACCTAACTCCCTGACCCACTTCAAAGTCAGTTGCTCTAGCGGCAAGGACGAGGTCATGCCTGAAGAAATTGCCGCAACCTTGCGCGAGCGGATCATCAAGTACATGGGAAAAACCAAACGGCGTTCTCGGCTGGATTCCCACTTGGTGGTTCAAGGTTCACACCTGCGTCACCTCACCGCCCTACTTCGGGCTCCGCGATTACGACGTCGATGCATCAGCATGACAACAGCGATGCGCTGAGCATTGAGAAAAGGACTGCCCACGTCTGCCACGGGATTGACTTGGGGGAAGTGGTGGAGCGCACAAAAACTGGCGGGGATCGCTTGGTTCTGCTCGACGAACGAGCATTGCACGCTCTGGCATTCGCCAAAAATAGGCAAACCGTCGGAAAAAACCGCCAGGAAGGGTCCTTGAAGCGCCTTGTTTTTTCCCGCCATCAAACAACAGCGGGCACCTGGGACAGACGCCTGCACCACGCGCACCGGGCAGATCGGCCACGAAACACTGCGATCACGATACAGACCGCCATACAACTGTCGTCACGTCTATGCGACAATATGCGTTATGTCTGGCATGAACCCCGCATTCATTTCCCAGCAACTCGGCCAACACCTGCCGATGTTGCTGTCTACTTATGCGCGATGGATCAACTCACGCTCAGGCTGGAGTGCAGCGAAACATACTCCAGATGGGTCAGAAATTGCTCCCGGCTGCAAAATGCGCAACCTAAGCTATTGAAAGGTAAAGTAATTGATCTCCACAGCAAATATCACGATGCAGTTCGGCGCCAAGCCGTTGTTCGAGAACGTCTCGGTCAAATTTGGTGCAGGTAACCGCTACGGCCTGATCGGCGCCAACGGTTGCGGCAAGTCGACCTTCATGAAAATCCTCGGCGGCGACCTCGACCCGTCCGGCGGTCAGGTCATGCTCGAGCCGAACGTGCGTCTGGGTAAATTGCGCCAGGACCAGTTCGCCTACGAAGAATTCAGCGTGATCGACACCGTGATCATGGGTCACGAAGAGCTGTGGAAGGTCAAGGCCGAGCGCGATCGCATCTACTCGCTGCCGGAAATGACCGAAGAAGACGGCATGGCCGTTGCCGAGCTGGAAACCGAGTTCGCCGAGATGGACGGTTACACCGCCGAATCCCGTGCGGGTGAACTGCTGCTGGGCCTGGGTATTGGCATCGAACAACACTTCGGCCCGATGAGCGAAGTCTCGCCAGGCTGGAAACTGCGTGTGCTGCTGGCCCAGGCGCTGTTCTCCGATCCGGAAGTGCTGCTGCTCGACGAACCAACCAACCACCTGGACATCAACACCATTCGCTGGCTGGAAAACATCCTGACCCAGCGTTCGAGCCTGATGATCATCATCTCTCACGACCGTCACTTCCTGAACAGCGTCTGCACCCACATGGCTGACCTGGACTACGGCGAGTTGCGCCTGTTCCCGGGCAACTATGACGAGTACATGACCGTGGCGACCCAGTCCCGCGAGCAACTGCTCTCGGACAACGCCAAGAAAAAGGCGCAGATCTCGGAACTGCAATCGTTCGTCAGCCGCTTCTCGGCCAACGCCTCGAAAGCCAAGCAGGCCACCTCCCGTGCCAAGGCGATCGACAAGATCCAACTGGCCGAGGTCAAGCCTTCGAGCCGCGTCAGCCCGTTCATCCGCTTCGAGCAGACCAAAAAGCTGCACCGCCAGGCGGTCATCGTCGAGCGTATGGCCAAAGGCTTCGACGGCAAACCGCTGTTCAAGGACTTCAGCTTCCAGGTTGAAGCCGGCGAGCGCGTCGCGATCATCGGCCCTAACGGTATCGGCAAAACCACCCTGCTGCGCACCCTGGTCAACGAGTTGAGCCCGGATGCCGGTAGCGTGAAATGGACCGACGCCGCGGAAATCGGCTATTACGCCCAGGACCATGCGTCGGACTTCGAAGACGAATCCAACCTGTTCGACTGGATGGGTCGCTGGACCACCGGTGGCGAGCAACTGGTACGCGGCACCCTGGGCCGCATGCTGTTCTCCAACGATGAGATCCTCAAGTCGGTCAAGGTCATCTCCGGTGGTGAGCAAGGTCGCATGCTGTTCGGCAAGCTGATCCTGCAAAAGCCAAACGTGCTGGTCATGGACGAACCGACCAACCACTTGGACATGGAATCCATCGAAGCGCTGAACCTGGCGCTGGAGAACTACCCGGGCACGCTGATCTTCGTCAGCCACGACCGTGAATTCGTATCGTCCCTGGCCACTCGCATCATCGAGCTGAGCCCAAGCGGCGTGACCGACTTCAGCGGCACCTACGACGACTACCTGCGCAGCCAAGGCGTGGTGTTCTAAGGTCAGCTGTCAGTTTCAAGTGAAACGCTACAAGTAAAAGCCCTGTCCTGGTGACGGGGCTTTTTTATTTCTTTTGTCCCGAAGTGCGAGGGCCTGCGAGGCCGCTACGGGGGATTGGGGTACTCCCGAGATCCAGGATGAGTCAGAGGCCGCCATCGCGGGCGAGCCCGCTCCCACATCTAATCAGCCATCACCACAGCAACGGATTTTCACTCCGACCTATGTCGATCGTGAGCATTTGGCTACCATCACCCACGCTCTCGACTTTCACGGATGATGTTGCCCATGACCACGCCCACCGCCAGTGCCGATACCGCACTGACGCACAGTACTTTTGACTTGCGCCCGCTACTGGTCGCCAACATGGCCTGCACCATGGCGATGATGGCTTTTGTTTCGCTGATCGGCCCGATCTCCCGGGTGCTGGGCATGGCCACCTGGCAAGCCGGGGCTGCGGTGACGGTGTCCGGAGTGCTGTGGATGATCCTTGCCCGACCCTGGGGCGAGTACAGCGACCGCCGTGGACGCCGGCATATCCTGTTGCTCGGCGTCGGCGGTTTCACCCTCGCCTACTGGGCGCTCTGCGTGTTCATCGACCTCTCCCTGCAATGGCTGCCGTCGGCCCTGGTGGGGTTTATCGGGATCATGCTCGGACGCGGGATCATTGGCGTGTTCTACGCGGCGATTCCGGTGGGTTGCAACGCCTTGATCGCCGACAACCTCGAACCCCGTCTTCGCGCTCCCGCCATGGCCTCACTGGGCGCCGCCAACGCCTGTGGCCTGGTCATCGGCCCGGCGATTGCTGCCCTGCTGTCGCGCTATAGCCTGAGCCTGCCGTTCTACGCCATGGCCCTGCTGCCGTTGCTGGCGTTCCTGGTGCTGCGGTTCAAGCTCAAGGGCCAGGAGCTGCACCTCAAGCAAGCCCCGCGCAGCGTACGCCTCAACGATCCACGCCTGCGCCGGCCAATGGCCGTGGCCTTCGTGGCCATGCTCTGTGTGTCGATCGCCCAGATCACTGTCGGCTTCTACGCCATCGACCGCCTGGGCATGGGCCCGGCCGAAGCGGCGCAAACCGCCGGCATCGCCCTGACCATGGTCGGCCTGGCGCTGATTTGTGCGCAGTTGATCGTGCGCAAACTGGATTGGTCGCCGCAGCGCCTGATTCGCATCGGCGCGCTGATTGCAGCGTGCGGCTATGCCGGCAGCATGTTGGCCGACACGGCCTGGGGCCTGTGGTTGTGCTTTTTTGTCTCTGCGGCGGGCATGGGCTGGATCTTCCCGTCCTTCGCCGCCCTGGCCGCCAATGCCGTGGAGGCCGGCGAACAAGGCGCCACGGCCGGCAGCATCGGTGCCGCCCAGGGTTTTGGCGTGGTCATCGGGCCCTTGGCCGGGACCCTGATCTATGCCCTGGAACCGCGCCTGCCCTACCTCTGCGCTGCAGCCCTGTTGGTGCTGGTGGCGGTGTGGCCGTCGCGCAAGCCGCGCTGAGCCTCAGAGGATGCGATAAAGCAGACGCTCGATCCGTACCCGGCTGACCCGACGCAGAAACTTGCTGACGTCCGGCGGGTACTCCAGCAGCGTCTCCAGTTGCTGATAACGCTCGATACGGCTGGTATTGCGGAAAATCTGCGCCAGCTCGCGACGACGGGGCTCCTGCAGCTCGGCCTTGGGATCATCGATCAACAAGGCGTTTTCCAGGTCCAGGCGAAATGCCCGCGGGTTGAGGTTGTTGCCGGTCAACAGGGTGTAGCGCTCGTCGACCCACATGCCCTTGAGGTGATAGGTGTTGTCACCGTCACGCCACAGGTGCAGGTTCAACAGCCCACTGTCGATCACCCGCTGGTGTCGCTTGGCGAAGCGCCGCAGGCTGATCTCGTAGAGATATGGCAGCGCCGCGATGACCCGGAATGGCTCGCTTGGCGGGATATAGAAGTCGTTGGCGGTCTTGTCGCCGACCACGATATCGACTTTCACCCCACGGGCCAGGGCCCGGTTGATCTCGCGGGTGACCGGCAAGGGCAGGTTGAAGTACGGCGTGCAAATGGTCAGTTGTTGTTGGGCACTGGCAATCAGTTCGCAAATCACCCGGTTCAGCGGGTTGTTCTTGCCCACTCCCAGCAGCGGACTCACCGACAGGCCACCCTTGACCACCTCACCCGCGGCGGTGTCGTAGGCCGCATGCTTGAGGCGGCTGCGCAGATCGCCAATGTCGTGGCGCAGGCTACGGGTGCTCGGCAGGTTCGGCAGGTCCAGGCGGTGCACCGCCTTGGAGGTGATCAGCCCGTGCTGCACCAGGTGTTGCATGGAGTCGGCCAGCGCGCGGTTGCGCAGCAGGTGATAACGATCAAAGCGGTACTTGTCGAACTTGTGCAAGTAAACGTTGTTCAGGCTGGCGCCGCTGTAGATCACACAGTCATCGATCACGAAGCCCTTGAGGTGCAACACCCCGAACAACTCGCGGGTCTGGACCGGGACGCCATACACCGGCACTTCGCTGGCGTGGTCGCGGGTCATCTGCTGGTACCAGGCCGAGTTGCCCGGCTGTTTACCTGCACCGATCAGGCCGCGCTGGGCCCGCAGCCAGTCCACCACAACCACCACATCGAGTTCCGGACGTGCGGCTTTGGCGGCGTGCAGGGCATCGAGGATTTCCTGGCCGGCTTCATCCTGTTGCAGGTACAGCGCGACAATGTAGATGCGCCGGGTCGCCTGGGCGATCTGCTCCAGCAGGCAACGACGGAACTCGGCAGCGCCATCAAGGATGGTGACCGCATCGGCGGTCAGCGGGAAACTGCGCAGTTTTGGCAGCAGGGAACGTTTGAAAAGCGACGGCATAGGGCTCGCAAATGGGTCGAATCCGAAGAACCCACGAGCTTACACCATGTCCGAAAAAATAGACATTTCGAATCTAGCATTGACCAAGGAGAATGATCGTTCTACTCTTTGCTACATGAACTCAATCACTAGTAACGACACCCGCGATATTATCCTCGACGTCACCGAAAAGTTAATCTACCGAAGTGGCATTGCCGCCACGGGCATGGACTTGCTGGTGAAAACCGCCGGGGTCTCGCGCAAGAGCATCTATCGCTACTTCGCCAACAAGGACGAGTTGATCGTTGCCGCCCTGCAGCGTCGCGATCAGCGCTGGATGCACTGGTTCACCAGCCAGGTGGACCAGGCCCCGACTGCTGGCGAGCGCCTGCTCAAGCTGTTCGACGTGCTCAAGGCCTGGTTCGCCAGCGAAGGCTTTCGCGGCTGCGCATTCATCAACACCAGTGGCGAGACCGGCGATCCCCAGGACCCGGTGCGCCAGGTCGCCAAAGCGCATAAAGACAAGCTGCTCGACTACCTGCACACCCTGTGTCTCGACCATGCCGTACAGGACCCGCACGCACTGGCCAGGCAGTTGCTGATCCTGATCGATGGCGCCATTACCGTCGCCCTGGTGACGGGTGATCAGAGTGCCGCTGATACTGCGCAAGACATGGTGCGCAAGCTGTTACAGCTCGAATGCGTCAATCCGTAGACACCTGCTGTTTTTACCCCAACCTGCCCGGAGCCACTTTATGTCCTCTGCTGCCGAAGTTCGTCCGCCCTTGCCTCCCTTCACCCGCGAGTCGGCCATGCACAAGGTGCGCCTGGCCGAAGACGGCTGGAACTCCCGCGACCCACAGCGGGTGTCGCTGGCCTATACCCTGGACACCCAATGGCGCAACCGCGCCGAGTTCATCAACGACCGCGAGCAAGCCAGGGTTTTCCTCACCCGCAAATGGGCCCGGGAGCTGGATTACCGGTTGATCAAGGAGCTCTGGGCGTTCAGCGATAACCGCATCGCCGTGCGGTATGCCTACGAATGGCACGACGACTCGGGCAACTGGTACCGCTCCTACGGCAATGAAAACTGGGAGTTCGATGAACAGGGCCTGATGGCCAAGCGGTATGCCTGCATCAACGACCTGCCGATCGAGGAGCACCAGCGTCTGTTCCATTGGCCCCTGGGCCGGCGGCCGGACGACCATCCCGGGCTGTCTGAGCTGGGCCTGTAGAGCTTGAGCTTAAGCCGCCTGGGGTAGCGCTTTCGGGCCTCGCAGTTTTCGGATAGCGCCACCCCCGGGCGCCCTGCACCATGCGCGGCTCATTCGCCACAGCCCATGGGTAATCCAGTGATACGCCTCTTTCGCCTGCTTCCAGTGGTCCTGCTCCTCGCCGTGACCGGTTGTACGACAATGCCCGACGCTGACACACGCCATTCCGGATTCCTCAACGACTACGCAAGGCTGAGCAAGGATCCGCAATGGCCCAAGAGCGAAATGTGGGTCAAGCCTGGCCTTGAAATAAACCAGGCCTACCAGAAACGGGTCTACCTGGAGCCGCCGCGCTTTTACTTCACCGGCAAGGACCTCTCGCGCAGCCCGGCGGACACCACCGCCATGCTCAAATACCTGAACCAGGCGCTGCAGCATCAGTTCCTGACGGCAGGCTACGAAGTAACCCGTCGCCCGGAACCCCATGCGCTGATGCTGCGCACCGCCATCACCGGCACCGAACGCACCCCGCGTGACCTGTCGATTCCCGAATACCTGCCAATCGGGTTTGTCATCGGCGGCGCCATGTACCTGACTGGCACCCGGGATGAAAGCCTGCGCATCTTCTTTGAAAGCGAAATGCGCGACGCCCAGACTGGCGAACTTCTGGCTCAATCCGTCAGCGCCACCACTGGCAAGCAAATCTCGCCATCGGACGCCACCAAGGTCGAGGACACCTACCCCGCCCTCGATGCCTGGGCCAAACAATTGCGCGAGCGCGCTGACCTGGCCTTCGCCAAACAAACCACCACCGACTGATCCGACACCTGGCAACAGTCCCCTGGTTGGCCAGACCGTGGCTGACCAGCAGAACTTCGCGAACACGAGCACCCAAGAGGACGAACCATGAGCCATTCTTTCACCTTGAAAAACGGCTCGAAGGCCCTGTTCAATCCTGAGGACTCCAGGTTATCGATCACCACGCCCCTGGGCGAAGTTCAGCACAGCACCCTGGGTCGAGCCGAATCACGCCTGCTGGATCTGATGCTCGCTGAACCTGGGGTGATCAAGTCCCGCGAGCAGATTATCGAGCACACCTGGAATGATCGGGTGGTCGCCTCGGGCAGCTTGAACCAGGTGGTGTTCTCCCTGCGCAACTTGCTCAACGACAGCCGTGATCACGAAATCCTGATGACCATTCCGCGCCGTGGCTATCGCTTCAACCCGGCGTATGTCAGCGCCGGGACCACCTTGCAGGCTCAGCCGGCGCCGGTCGAGCTGGAACCCATCAGTGTAACCACCCCAACCGCTGATACAGCGCCTACTGTCGAACCGAAACAGCCCATCGGATGGCTATCGATTGCCTGTGCCGTGACCCTGCTCACGTGCCTGGCAACCCTGGCCCACTACACGTTCTCGACCAAGGCGCCGAGCATCGAAGTGGCCAGCTCCCAGCGTGAGCAGTTGACCATCAATACCCTGGGTAGCAGCCTCGATTCGGCCCGGGCACTCAACACCGCGGTCGAGCAACAACTGCAAGACCTGCCGAAGAACCTGGTCGGCCAGGTCTGGATCAACCAGTCCCGCTCCAACTACTCGATCTCCTGCGTTCGCGCCGATCAAAGTACCCGCAATATGCTGTTCAACCCCCAACAAAAACCACTCGCCAGCATGCTTGCGCAATGCCTGGAGGTGACCCTGTGAACCGCCAGACAAAGACCCTTGTGCAGTGGCTGTTGCTGGGGCTGATCAACCTGGGCTGTATCGGAGCTTGGCTCTATTCGCCGGTGCCGTTCGAGAACAACAGCAACTTTCACACCCAGAGCCAGCAGTGGCTGGATGACCAGAGCCAATTGAACACCGAGGAATACCTCACGGTGAACGCGCATCGAATGACCCACTCGACCATCGAAAGTCTCAATGGCAAGTTCCGTCATGCCACCTTGACTGCCGACATCACCCAATCGGGCAATGACGCCCTCCAGGTACAAGTGGTGCGCGCCAAACTGAGCCATGATCGCGAACTGTTTGCCATCGAAAAAACCCCGGAGCTGTTTTTTCGTCGCCAGTACGTCGTCCAGGAAGGCTCCACGCTCAACTACAGCCTGCTGGCGACGTCCAGTGAAAACACCCTGTGTTTCTTCCTCCATGAAATGGACCGCCTGCGCTGCATGAACCACTGAAATCCCGGCAAATGACAATCAATCATTTCCATTGCGCGCCTGGCATTCCCACCCTGCTCCATTTCCCTGTCCCTAGGAGGTCAGCATGCTCAGCCGTCGCTTGAATCGCTTGCCACTCAAACAAAAGATCCTGCTGTGCACCTTCGCCTACCTGTGCGGAATCACCCTGGCCTGGCTAGTGGACGTGTGAACAGCCGCCACGGGTTGCAACAGCCGATTTGAATACACCAGGGTCAAACCATGATGGCGCACTATTTGGCGTGGGCGAGACAACAGGACTTGTCGAGCTGTGTAAGTAACCGATGGCTTGAAATCAACTACCTGCCCATCACTGATCGGCGCACGGGCCGTCTGGTCGGCGCCAGGGCCCTGTCACGCTGGGCCCGGGGCGGCGTCAGTATCGCACCCCAGGTAGCGCAGCAACTGACAGGCGCCGTGGTCCGCCAGGTTGCCGAGGACTACAGCACCTACCTGTGGGCCTGCAAAGACTTCTCCATCTGCCTTCCCCTGTCCCCATTGGACATCCTCGACCCTGATTTCCCGGACTTTGTAGCCGACGTACTGGAGCGGTACGCCATCCCCGCCTCGGCGATCATGCTCGATGCCTGCGCCAGTTCCCTTGGCAATCAGCCAGCCGCGCTGCCCATTGCCGCGCTGGCCCGCAAGTACTTCGCGATTGCCAACGAAGCGCAGACCCTGGGGCGCTGAACCGCGGCGACGGCAATAAGCATTAATGACTTTTATCCATGATTGGGGCCGGGCAATTTCCCGCCCAACACTTCACACCTGACAAACCCGTACAAGGACTACCCTGCACATGCCATTTCGAAAATTCGCCTTCGTTTCCCTACTGTCGTTGCTGGCGCTGCCAGCGTTCGCCGATGACAAGGGCTTTTACCTGGGCGCCGGTGTGACTAGCATCGAAACCGACGACAGCGCCTTGAGTGATGAAGACAACAGCTACAAGGTCTATGCCGGTTACCGCGCCAATGGTTACCTGGCATTCGAGGGCGCCATTGTCGACCTCGGCAAGTTCAAGGACGACAACCTCGACTTCGAAGGCCACTCGGCCCAGGTCGCCGCCCACGTCGGCTTCCCGCTGGGCGAGCGCATTCGCCTGTTCGGCATCGTCGGCGCCCACGCCTGGGACGCCGATGGCAACGCTGCCGACGATGACACCGGGGTCGACCTGACCTACGGCGCCGGGGTCGAGATGGATGTGCTGCGCAACATTGGCATCCGCGCCGAGTATGAAGTGTTACAGGTTGGTAACCTAGATCTGAACCAGACCACGGCGTCGGCCTATATACTGTTCTGAGTTCCGCCGGTCGGGCGCGCGCAATGCTCGCCCGACCTGGCCACTCAGACGCCGCGAGGCCCACTCAACCCGAGTCTTTTTCAGGTGCCCTTCCTGTACAGCATGTCCGCCCTTCCAACCCCTGCTTTATTGACCCTCGAATCCGTTGCCCTGGACGAACTGTCCACCGGCAATGACCAGTGGCACATCGATTTTTCTTCCGTCGAGAAACACGCGCGCATCCATCGCCTCAAGCACATGCGCGGCCCTCGCTTGCGCCATAGCCGGTTCGATTTCAAGTGCTCCATCAGCGCCGTCAGTTGTGTTCCCGACGGGCACATCACCTTCGCCCTGTCCCAGTCCACCACGGGCCGCCCGACCTGGAACCACCAGCGGCTGTACCCCAATGAAATGGTGGTGCTGTACAGCGGCGAACCGGTGCATTACCTGTGCGAGCCCAACGAAGCGCTGTTCACCGTCACCACCACCCTGGACCACTACGAGCAGTGCCGCGAACTGTACGGCACCACTGATGTGCTCAAGCAGCGCCAGGGCCAGCGCTATCAGGCGCACGATCATTACTCGGTGCTGAACGCGGTCAACGCCATCAGCGTCTCGTTGAACCAGCGCCATCCACCTGACGTCGTGTCCGGCGCGCAATGGGAAGCGACCTTGCTCAGCTCCTTGCTGCAAGCCTTGAGCCCACGCCATGACTCGGCGCGCGAGGCGCCATTGCGTAGACAAATCGCCAGCCAGGCCATCGAATACCTGCACGCCCATGCGCACACCGCCCTGTGCATGGAGCAGCTCACGCAAACCCTGGGAACCCACGGCCGCACCTTGCACCAGGGTTTCGTCGAGACCTTCGGCACCACGCCCATGGCGTACTTGCGCACCCTGCGTTTGTCTAACGCCAGACACGACCTGCTGACCCAGCGCTGGGCGACCGTGACCGAAACGGCCATGCACTGGAACTTCTTCCATCTGGGGCGTTTCTCCCAGGACTATCAGCGCACTTACGGTGAATCGCCGTCCCAGACGTTGCGCCGCAACAGCGCCTGAACCTGGCGGCAGGTGGTGTGGCGGTCGCGGCCGCCACAGGTTATGGGTAAGATGGCGCCGGCCTTATCCCACTGCCCCACCGAATAAGTCGACCCCATGCCTTTCGAACTCAGCGTAGACCTCACCACCCTGGCCATTCTGGCCGTTGTCGCGTTCATTGCCGGTTTCATCGATGCCATTGCCGGCGGCGGCGGCCTGTTGACCACCCCGGCCCTGCTCACTGCTGGCCTGCCCCCGCACCTGGTGCTGGGCACCAACAAGCTCAGCGCGACTTTCGGCTCGGCCATCGCCAGCGTCACCTTCTACCGGCGCAAGCTGTTCCATCCAAGGCAGTGGGTGCATGCGATTGTCGGCACCCTGGTGGGAGCGCTGGCCGGTGCGGTCGTGGCGCACTACCTGCCGGCCGAATGGCTGAACAAAATGCTCCCGGTGATCGTGTTTGCCTGTGGCCTGTACCTGCTGTTTGGCGGGACGCCCAAGGCGCCGGTGGACAGCGACGCGCCGATCAAGAAGAAGTGGCAGTCGACCCAGGGCTTCAGCCTCGGCTTCTACGACGGCGTGGCCGGTCCCGGCACGGGCGCGTTCTGGACTGTCAGCAGCCTGCTGCTGTACCCCATCGACCTGGTCAAGGCCAGCGGCGTGGCGCGCAGCATGAACTTCGTCAGCAACGCGGCCGCGCTGTCGGTGTTCATTTTTTCCGGGCAGGTGGACTGGATCATCGGCCTGAGCATGGGCGTGTCGGTGATGGTCGGGGCATTTTTTGGGGCGCGCACCGCCATCAGCGGTGGGGCGAAGTTCATTCGCCCGGTATTCATCGCGGTAGTGCTGGGCCTGACCGTACGCCTAGCCTGGCAGCACTGGTTCAGCGTGGCCTAAGCGCCGCGCAACGTAGACGTCGATCAGGTAGCGGGCAATCGAGCGCGACGCCGGCAACGGCGGCAGCGCGTGAATGTTGAACCACTGGGCGTCTTCAATCTCGTCGGCTTGCGGGACGATCTCGCCAGCGGCGTACTCGGCATGGAAGCCGAGCATCATCGAATGAGGGAACGGCCAGCACTGGCTGCCCAGGTACTGGATGTTCCTGACCTCGATCTGCACCTCCTCGCGCACCTCGCGAATCAGGCAGTCCTCGGCCGACTCCCCCGGCTCGGCAAAACCGGCCAGGGTGCTGTAGACCCCGCTGACAAACCGCGGCGAACGCGCCAGGAGGATGTCGTCGCCGCGGGTGATCAGCACAATCATGCTCGGTGAAATCCGCGGGTAACTGCGCAAGTCACACGGCTGGCAATACATCGCCCGCTCACGTGGCACCTGGACCATGGCCTGGCCGCAGTTGCCACAAAAACGGTGCTCGCGGGCCCAGGTGCCGATCTGCGCGGCGTAGCCCAGTACCTTGTACAACGTGTGATCGCCTTCAAGCATGAACCCGCGCAAGCCTTTCCAGCCACACCCCGGCACCTCGCCTGCGGCCTGCAACTCCAGCAGATACACCGGCTCGCCGTCGAGATGGCCAATGCCATGCTCGGCGAGCAGCGACAAGTCCTGGCGCTTGAGCCATTCCCGGGGGAACAGCGCGCCATTGTCATCGAACAAAAAGCCTTCGGGGCTGCGGGCTACTGCCCAGCCGCCGGTTACGTCGGTGTCGAGTACTGCCGTGGTCCAGCGTGAAGTCATGTGGGCTCAATCCAGAAATTCGGGCTTCTGTTTGCTCATATGGGCGGCCATGGCCACGCGCAGATCGTTGGACTGCAGCATGGCGGCGTTCCAGGTGGCGATGTATTCCAGGCCATCGTTGATGCTGTGATCACGCATGTAGCTGATCATTGCCTTGGTACCGGCGATAGCGATTGGCGACTTGGCGGCGATCTCGCGGGCTATGCCCATGACCCCGTCCAGCAGGCTCTCGGTGTCCGGGTAGAGCCGGTTGACCAGGCCAATCTCACGCGCTTGCTCGGCACCAAAGGTGCGTCCAGTGTAAGCCAGTTCACGCAGCATGCCGTCACCGATGATCCGCGGCAAGCGTTGCAGGGTACCGACGTCGGCAGCCATGCCGATGTCGATTTCCTTGATCGAGAATTGCGCATCGGCGGCCGCGTAGCGCATGTCGCAGGCGCTGATCAGGTCAATCGCCCCACCCAGGCAATACCCCTGGATTGCCGCCAACACCGGCTTGCGGCAGTTGTCGACCGCATTGAACGAGGCCTGCAAGGCGAGGATCTTGCGGCGCAGCAGGCGCGCGTTGCGACCCACGTCCTTGCCCATTTCGTTAGCCACCCCGGCCAACATCATCAGGTCGATCCCCGAGGAGAAATGCTTGCCGGCACCACTGATCACCACCGCGCGCACCTCGTCGGTGTCTTCGATCCACTGGAAAATCTCGATGATCTCGGTCCAGAACACCGCGTTCATCGCGTTGATCTTTTCCGGACGGTTGATCTGCACATGGGCGATGTTGTCCGCCAGTTCGACGCGGAAGGCTTGATATTCGGGCATGGCAGTAGTCCTTGCTGGCACAGAAATGAAGGCCCGAACTATACCAAGCCGATGCCTCCTGCCGTAGGCGCCGCATCGGCCAAAAACAGGACTGCCCTTGCCAAATACCGGGCGCACAAAAAACCGCGCCTGCCAGGGGCAGACGCGGTTGGTTCAGCCTTGTAGCAGGATCAATGCATGAACAAGGCAATCAGGATAATGATCGGGATTGGCACGCCGAGGAAAAACAGCAGGAGTGAGCGCATGGTAGTTCTCCTCAATCAACGAATGGCAGTGGGCGCAGAGACCGGGATATAGCCGGCCGGTTCTAGGTACACCACCGCGTCCCGGCGACGACCGCCAAAGGTAGCGGCGAGGCTCGCAAAAAAAGCACCACACAACAGTGCGACAAACATCCACAGTGCGGTCCAGGCCGCCACTTTGCTGGCAATATCGGCTGCTTGCTTGGCCGCCAACTTGGCATCCTCGACCGCCTTGTGCGCCTTGGCGAACACTTCATCGACCCGCCGCTCGGCATCCGCCTGGGTCAGGTTGGTCCGTTGGGCCACCAGTTGGGCCAGGTAGGTACGATCCTCCGCCGCCAGTTGACCGTCATGGCTGAGGGTCTGCACGAAAATCCGGGTCACGGTGGCATGGGCGGCATCGTCGCTCACCGCCGCCGGACGATCATCACGAAACAGGCTGTCGACGAAATAGCCGTAATCATCCGCGCTGCCCTGGCTGGCAGCGGTCCCCGCAGCCATGGTCATGGCACTGGCCGCCCCGCCTGCCACACTGGCACCGGCCTGCACCCCACCACTGACGATGCTGCTGACCGAACCGACCACCAGGGTCGCGGTCACCAGGGTCGCCACCGCCCAAGCCAGAAAGCCATGGGCCGTGTCGCGAAAATACACCTCATCGCCATGCATGTTCGACCACTTCACCCGCAACCGCCCAGCGATATAGCCACCGAGCCCGGAGGCAACAATCTGGGTGAAAGCCAGCCAGACGATAGTCGAAATCCCCAGGCCCTTGGCACTGATCCCGCTCCCGGCCCACGGCGACACCGCCGAAAATCCGAGGCCAAAACCCAGCACCACGAGAATCAGCGACAGCGCTGCCGCAGCCGCCGCCCCGGCAAAAATCGCCGCCCAGGACACCCCCGACAGCGCACTCGACGCTGGCAGATCGGCCGGATACATATCAGAGGTTCTATTCATTGTTGTAGTGCTCCAGGCATGAGGAAGACTGTTGCAACGCTTCAGACCTGATATTGCAGTCAACATGCCAGCTACGAACTTTGAATAAATTCTTCTATTTCAATCGGTTGAAAACTTCAGCGATTTTCCACCCATGCAATTTGCAACAACCGCCCCAGTGGAGCGGGCTTAATGCACTACTTACGCTTGTAGCTCTTGCTGCCAGTGGGCGTTAGGCAATAACCCCCCCGCCCCTCAACCCTACATAAACTTTAATTTAGCAACCCAACCCCCATTTCTTGGCACACTACGCCAGGCAACTCACCCACCCTCAGGCAACCCCATGACCCGAATCCTGACCATTGAAGACGACGCAGTCACCGCCCGGGAGATCGTCGCCGAACTGAGCAGCCACGGCCTCGACGTAGACTGGGTAGCCAATGGTCGCGAAGGCCTGGCTCGCGCGGTCAGCGGCGACTACGACCTGATCACCCTGGACCGCATGCTGCCCGAACTCGACGGCCTGGCCATCGTCACCACCCTGCGCACCATGGGTGTGTCCACCCCGATCCTGATGATCAGCGCCCTGTCCGATGTCGACGAACGTGTACGCGGCCTGCGCGCCGGAGGCGACGACTACCTGACCAAACCCTTCGCCACCGATGAAATGGCCGCCCGGGTCGAAGTCCTGCTGCGCCGCCAAAACACCGTCAAGAGCGTGGAAACCACCCTGCAGGTGGCCGACCTGGAACTCAACCTGATCAGCCGCGAAGCCACCCGCGCCGGGCAACTGCTGATCCTCTTGCCCACCGAATACAAACTGCTGGAATTCCTGCTGCGCAACAGCGGGCAGATCCTCTCGCGGATGATGATCTTCGAAGAAGTCTGGGGTTACCACTTCGACCCCGGTACCAACCTGATCGACGTCCACATCGGCCGCCTGCGCAAAAAAGTCGACCCACCAGGGCTGCTGCCACTGATCCGCACCGTGCGAGGCTCGGGTTATGTCATTGCTGAACCCGTCTAAAGGCTGGCGCTCCTCCAGCAGCCGCCTGCTGGCGCTCTACAGCGCACTGTTCGTGGTCTGGAGCTGCCTGCTGATGGGCGTGATGTACTACGAGGTGTCGAGCTACCTGGATAACCTGTCCCGGCATTCGATCATGCAACGCCAGCACCTGTTCTCGCGCTTTCACGGCGAGCAACTGGATGAAGCGCTGATCGCCAGCACCACCTTCGACCAACGCGGCGTTGATGCCTACGGCCTGTTCGACGCCTTTCACCGCCCCCTGCACGGGCTGATCCAGCAGATCCCCGAGGGTCTGCCGCTGGACGGCAAAGTGCATGAACTCGCCAACTGCGCCGACCCCCATGACCCACGCCTCCCCCCGGACAGCTGCGACGCCGTGGCGACGCCGACCCTGGATGGTCGCTGGCTGGTGCTGGCGCGCGACAACGGTTCACTGTTTGCCGTGAACCGGATCATCCTGCATGCGCTGCTCTGGGGCGTATCGCTGACCATCATTCCCGGCATTGCCGGCTGGTACCTGTTGCGCCGCCGCCCCCTGCGCCGCATCCACGCCCTGCAGGCCAGCGCCGAAGCCATAGTCGCCGGCAACCTCAACCACCGGCTACCGCTGTCCAGCCGCCGCGACGAACTGGACATGCTGGCCGCCATCGTCAACGCCATGCTCGAACGCATCGAACGCCTGGTCAACGAGGTCAAGGGGGTGTGCGACAACATCGCCCACGACCTGCGCACCCCGCTCACCCGGCTGCGCGCCCAGTTGTACCGGATCCAGCAGCAAGCAGCCGAAGGCTCGACCGAGGCGGCGCAACTGGACCAGGTGATTGCCGAGACCGACACCTTGATGGCGCGTTTTCGCGGATTGCTGCGGATCTCCGAGCTGGAGGATCAACAGCGGCGTTCCGGCTTCCTGCTGTTCGACCCGCTACCACTGCTGCAGGAACTGCACGACTTCTACCTGCCCCTCGCCGAAGAAGGCCAGTTGACCTTGAGCCTGCAGGCACCGCCCAGCCTGCCGTCACTGACCGGCGACCGGGCGCTGCTGTTCGAGGCCTTGTCCAACCTGCTGAGCAACTCGATCAAGTTCACCCCGGCCGGCGGTCAGGTCCAGGTACGGGCCAGCGACAATGCCGGCAGTTGCCGGATCGAAGTACACGATTGCGGCCCCGGCATTCCCGCCGACAAACGCACGGCCGTATTCCAGCGCTTCTACCGGGTCGACGACAGCGCCCAGAACGGTGGGTTCGGCCTGGGCCTGTCGATTGTCGCCGCCATCGTCCACCTGCACGGCTTCAGCCTGGACGTCGGTGTCAGCGAATGGGGCGGTGCGCGCCTGACACTCGATTGCCGCCAGCGCTTGTTGCCGGCTACTGAGTGATGCAACGGGTGGTGGTAGTGACCCGGGTCACTTCCCCCTCCGCCCGGGCCTGGCCCAGCACCTGGGTATCTTGCGCGGTGTTGCAGGTCTTGACCGGCGGGGCTTGCACCACCACTGGCGGTGGTGGGCTGGCGCAGCCACTGAGGATGGCAACCGCGCAGAGTGGCAACAGCAATGGCGCAAAAGCAGATCTCAAAAAAGTGTGCATGAGGTGGCCTGCGAGTCGGGTTAAGAGGAGTTCAGCCCAATGTAAGCCACAGAGGGCCTGATCTGTAGAGCCGCAAGGACTTCAGATAGTTCAGCGATCGATAGCTCCTCAACCGCCAACGCGGGTTCAAGCGCTGTCGGCCTGCCCCAGGCGGGTAGCGCTTAGCTCATAGCGCAGCTCTTCGAGCATTTGCGCCAGGTCGCTGGCGCTGGTCAGCCGGCCGGGCTTGATCCCGGTCACCACCAGGTGCACCCGACCGTCTTGCGCTTCGAACACTCGCAGCGTCAGGCAACCATCGGCATCCACGCTGAAGTCACAGGCCAGCGGGGCCAGGGCTTGTTCGATGTAACTGCGCAGTTGCGCTTGGGTCATCACGGCAGGCGTCCATTGGGCTGGGCTGAAAGGAAGCGGCAAACGTCCGATGGACGATGCGCACCCTGACAGCCTATGAACTGGCGAGCCGTTGCAGAAGCTCAATTTGCACTGTCGCAACTAGTGCATTTGCACCTTTATTTCGGGCTTTTCAACCGCCGCTCACCAGCAAACAACCCCCGTTCACGGGCCCAGACAATAGCCTCGCTACGGCTGTGCACGGCCAGTTTGGAGTACAGCGTAGCCACGTGATTACGCACGGTATTGGGCGCCAGTTGCAACCGCGCGGCGATCTCTTTGTCAGCCAGGCCTTCGCAGATCAAACCCAGCACGTCGCGCTCACGGGCGGTAAGTTCGGTAAACGCCACGCTCGGCCGGTGGCTGCGATGGGCACTCTTGGCGTTGGCCAGCTTTTCGATCAGGGTCTGGCTGAACCAGGAGGCGTCCTGCATCACCTCCTCGATCGCCGCCACCAGTTCCAGCTCGGTGCGTTTGCGTTCCGTGATGTCCATCAGCACCAGCAGATAACAAGAATGGTCCTGGATGCTCACCGTGTCGGCCCAGACCGCGCAGTCGATCAGCATCGCGTCCTGCTTGCGCACTTGCAGGTCGACGCTTTCCACGCTGCCGAGCCTCTTCAACGTAGCAAACAATTGGCTGGCGGCATCCCGGGTGGCGAAGAAGCCAAGCTCATCGATGGTCTTGCCCAACAGCGTCTCACTGGCGTACCCGATGCTGTTGAGGAAGGCATCATTGACGTCTACCACCTGCAGACTCTCGGCGCTGCAGATCAGGGTCGGCACCGGACTCATGCGAAATGACTTGGCGAACCGCTCCTCGCTCTGGCGCAGCGCGGTTTCGGCCCTGCGGCGCAATTCCAGGTCGACGAAGGAAAACAGCATGCACGGTTCTTCGTTGAGGTCCAGCGGCTGCCCGGCCACCACTACCAATTTGCGGCTGCCATCGGGCAGGCGCAGGTCGGCCTGCATTTGCGGAACGGTAATGCCCTGGCTCAGGCGCTCGATGGCCAGGTCGCGGCGCTCGGCGTCCTCCAGCACGTCCAGTTCGTACAACGAACGGCCAATGATCTGCTCGCGTGAGTAGCCGGTCATTTCCACGAAACCCTGATTGACCTTGAGGTAACGCAGGTCGCTGAGGCGGCAGATCACCGCCGGGGCCGGGTTGGCGTTGAAGGTTTTTTCAAAGCGCTGCTCGGCGCTGGCCCATTCAGTGGCATCGCTGAGGATCAACACCAGGGATTCCGGCGCACCCTGCTGATCGGTGAGGATCATGCTGCGGATGCGGTGCACCCAGGTCCGCTCCGGGTCGCCGGTCGGCGTGACTTCGACCACCACATCGCTGAAGGTCTCACCATTGGCAACGCGGCTGATGGGGTAGTTTTTCACCAACACCGGATGGTTGTTGCGATAGCGCAGGGTGAATCGCCGGGCATACTCGCGGGCGTTGGCCCCCAGGTCGCTGATCCGCTCGACCCCGTGCATGGCCAGCGCCGCGTCATTGGCCCACAGCAGGGTCTTGTCGGCATCCAGCAGAATCACCCCGTCGGACAGCCCGGCGATGATTTGCTGCAACTGCCGGCGATTGGTTTCAGTGGCAAGTACATCCTGGCTCATTACGTCTCCCCGTTGCGCTGGGCCTGGGCCCTGTGAAGGGTACGACCGCGACGCACGGCGTTCGTGCGCAAAAGACTACGCGTGTATTCAGGCAATACGCATCATCGTTAGCGACCATCGCGAGCAGGCTCGCTCCTGCAAAGTGCTGTGCAACACCACGCAAAACTACATTAGCCAGCGATAACTATGTACCGCATCACCGGGTTCGGTTTTTTTGATAGTGAAGCTCACTCTTAACGGGAGCCCACTATGGAGCCCTTCACTCCGCTCACGATCCGCACCTACCTCACCCACCTCGGTGATCCGTCCATCAGTAGCCTGGAAAGCATGCAAGCCCGGCAGATGCTGGGCTACCTGACGAGCGTCGATGTTCACCGCGCCCTGAGTGCCACGGCGCCCGACAGCATTGGCCAATGGACCGACGGCAGCGTGCTGCCACTGCTGCTCAACCTCAAGGCAACCCGGTTGATCGCGGCCCGGGCCACGGGCCGCGCCCTGGATACCATCGGTCCCGAGTGGATGCTGGAGTTCATGTACCAGTTGGCCTCGACCATCTGGCGGGACTTTGCCGACCGTGCGGCTTATCCCGATTCGCTCCCGGATAGCGAAGCGCGAAGCCAGTTCCGAGCCAGCTTTTTTGCCCGGGCCCTGGAGCACAACCACAACGCCTATGTACTGCATAACGATCAGATCAGCCTGCTCGCCAGCATCGTCGATGCTCGCCACGTACGCGGACTGCAACGCCAGCAGATTGGGCGAATGCTGGGTAACCGCTTCGAGCAGATCGGCTTGTTTGCCCAGCAGCCGAGCGCGCAGGCAACGCTGATCAAAGGGCTCACCGAGCTGATCGGCGAAGTTGCTCCGACCCTCGATCCGGCAACGATTTACTCGATGCGGGTACACGCTGCAGAAGAAGATGACCCGGCCCTGATCATGCTCGACCCGGTCACGCAACGTCCGGCTGTCGCGCTGTCGTACAACCAACCGGTTGCACAGTTGATCACCGAGATGCTGCGCGCCAACACGACCCCGCCTGAGGGCCGGGAATGCAAAACCCTCTGGATATCCCTGTATCAGGACCTTCACGTCCAGCAGCAGGACGGCCCGTCGAGCCCAGTCAGCAGCGCGGACTTGCTCAGGGAAGCACCGGTCAACTACAGCAATTTCAAACTCCACGCCTTCCTGCCCGTCAGCCGCACCCTGTTCGATGGTCTCCTCGAGTTCCTGCGCAACTGGACGGCAAGGTGGCTAGACGACCTCAAGCACTACTGGGATACCCCCAGCCCGGGTATACCGCGCAAACAGGCATGGGGTAGCCAACTGACGGCACGCTTGCAGGATGCTGCACGCCTGGGCGTACTGGATGGCACGCTGGAAACTGCGCACTATCAATTCCTGTTCAGAACGCTTCAAGACCCGACCACCGCGTGCATCCATACCCTGGCCTTGCAAGACCGCGCGAGCTTTCGTACCTGCGTACTCAATCGCTGCTTCCTCATCACGCCCGCTCTGGCGGATGCGCCAGACTTCGAGCAACTGCAAGGCCCGATCATCTGTGTGACGCCGACCAGAGGGCTGCAGGTATTTACCGGGTGGACAGCGCTGAACCGCGACGTCACTGAGCAATTGGCTCAGGCGCCAGGAGCAGGTCCATTACTGGGATGCCTGACCAGGCACGACGCCCTGCATCTGGCCAGCGCGCTGCGTGACAGCATCGAGCGAGTATCCCTTCACGCGTACCCGCTTGCGTCGGACCTGGTCGGCGAACTGATCGACGCCACACTGGCAATGCAAGATAAAAACCTCAACTTTGCCGTTGAAACCGGCAAGGGGTCGGTACTGGACCAAGGCCTGCTCGCATTCCTCGGACATTTGGATGCCGCCCTTGAGACATCCCGCGTCCAGGATCTGGCCCCATGGGTGGCCGAACGTAACCTGCGGCTCGTCGAAAAGATCGCCGACCAACAGTTGTTCAATGCCTGGACGGCCCACCGCAACGAAGCCGGTCGCGACGGCAATGCCCTGGCCTTGACGTTTTTCGACATGCCGCCCCTCAGGACTGGGGCACTGACAGACGCCGAACGTCGTCAGCTGATGCTTGAAGCACTGGCCAGCCCGCAAACGATCGAGCGTGTTGGCCAAGTGCTGAACCGAACGCCGTATTATTTTGCCCAGGGCGCCATCACCCCAGCGCTCGCCTTCCGCGTCATCGAAAAGATCTACCGCTATCAATTGCATCGGCTGAATGCGCAGTGGGAGGTTCCCGATAGCCGTGGCTACAAGTGTTTCGTCATGGAGCAACTACTAGCCCGCGACGCGACCCGCGAACAGGCACGACATACCGCCGACCTGGTGACTCCAGGCTTGCTCGGCCTGAATCCCGCCGCCTCCGAGCGCCTGGACCTCAGCTACAGCGCCACCGTGCTGGACGAAGCCCAGGCCCGCATACGGGCCGGCAGCTTCAGGATTGATTCAATCATCGGCGCCAGGAGCACGCCTGCCGACGTCGATGCCCTGTGCGATTACTTGCAGGTCAGCCTTGTGTACCCAGCAGCAACCGCCCCCTCCCACACGGATCCTTACCTGCTGACCCACGGGCTGTTCCTCGACTTACTGTGTGACTTTCCGGGCTTTCACCGGCTCGAACGGGCAATGGATCCCCGGCATCTTCAATCGCCCCCACTGCGCAGGGCCATGGCGCTCGAGGCGTTGACCAACTATCTCGAGCCGGTGGCCAGCCGCTCCCTGGGGCATGTCTGCGGGCTGAACCTGTTAACCGTGGCGTTGGGAGAGCGTACCCATGAGCAGGTACGTCTACACCTGCGCCAGCACCTGCAGGCCACGTTTAAGCAAAGCAGCGCCCGTGGGGCAGGTGCGTTGACCTTTACCTTGCTGTGTCGTGAGCATGCTCCGGAGTTGCTGGTCCGCAATGTGCCTGACTCTCTGCTGTTCGGCCAAAGCCTGAGCGCCATCCAGTTCCGTCATGCGGTCAACCTGGCAGAACAGCTTCGCCCCGGTTCTTCGCTGATTCACCGTTATCAGGAGCTGATGAGCTTCTACAGCCAATGCCCGTTCGAGCAATTGCCTGAGCCAGCACAACTGGCGATTGCCGTCAGTGGTCAAGTCGCCACCTTGCACTTTGCGATGTGCCGGGGCGTCATTGCGCAGACTAGCGCTGACCAGGTCGGGCCGGATCAGTCATTGGCAGCCTTGCTGCATTTGCAACAGCAACAAATGCTTGAGGCAAGAACCTTTACCCAGCTGGCACAAGTACCTCCCGTGCGCAAATCCATGGCCCTGGAACGTCTGAAGTCGCAACCGGAACTGAACCTGCAACGCCGGTCATCATTCACTGAAAGCCAGGTACTGCGATTTTTTGTGAAGGGTTATCACGAGCTTGGTCGCTCGATGCGCATGACCGCGCTCGAACGCTATATGACCTGTGGTGTAGAGCGTGCATTCGGTGTCAGCGAATTGGGTTTTATCCCTGATATCGACGGCGGCTGTGCGCTTCAAGCAGCGTTCGAGGAGCGCTACCAGGACTTCAAGCAAAACTACCTGCAAGGCCAGGTAGAGCGCATGGTCCTGGCCTTGCACGACTTGCCGGCGCTGGACCGAGACAGGATCCTTGGGGCCTACAAATTCATCAAGGTGTCCTTCAAGGATCCCCAGGGGCAACGCCAGACCGCCTGCCACGGGTTGATCGCACTCTACAAGAAGGATGACCAGGAGTACGCCTACGAAATCTTTTCTGCATCGGGCACGATTCGCCTGCTGGGACGCAACGGCACGCGAAGAATTCGCGTCAACTACAGGTTTTCACCCCCTACGGCCGACGCCATTTATCACGAGTCGCCCTACATGAGCGCAGTGCCGGATCTGGACCAGGACGCCTACCTTCAAGGGCGTCCCGGCAAGGTTCTCGCGGAACCCGAACTGGACGTTGGTTTCTACACAGTAGCTCGCCAGATCAGCGCACTGGATCGTGATGGAAAAATCCGCTTTCTCAGCCAGAAGATGGTCGACGAAGTCTTTGGCAAAGCCGTCGACCAGGCGTACGACGTCTTGCGTGAGCCGACCCCCTATGAACGCTACCGCGAGAGTCTGCTGGCGAGCAACGAGCGCCTGGCGAGTTTCTTTGTGCCCGGCTATTCGGTGTACCTGGACATCAGCCGCGGCACCGTAACCCCCGGTACCTTCCTGTTCGCCGGGTTGGAAGTGCTGAGCTACCTGGTGCCTTTTGGCAATGCCGTATTGCATGCCGTGAGGGCTTACGTCCAGGTGGGACGCCTGGTAGTGCGTTCGACCTCCTTCGGGATTTCCCGGTTGGCGCTCAAGGCGGCGCAAACCGCCCAGGGTGCCCGGGAGTTCAGTGCAGTGTTGGCCAAAGGTTTTGCTCAGGCGGCCAACCCGCTGGGGCCGGCGATATTCCTGTTTCAAGGGGGTATCAAAGGCGTGGCGCTGGTACGCGCCGGCTCGCGCTTCGTTCGCGGACAACTCCATGCATCGCAGCTTGCCAACGGCCTGAACCTGCCGCCCCTGGGGGCCGCCTCCGGTGACTTGTTGCGCTCACAGGACCTGACCACCCTGGCCGCATTCAGGCAGGCCGACGCGCTGGCTTTCTTCAAGCCAAACCTGTCTGTCACCCGCAACGCCCTGACTATCCCTCAACAGCGCCAATTGGTCGCCCACGGCATTGATCTTTCGGACGTCCCCCCCGTCATGAACCTTTACACGATAAACCGGCACACCTACATCCTCATGCAGGGCCATCCCTACGCTGTAAGCCCGCTGCCCGATACCACGCAATGGCGGGTCCACAGCGCTGAGGTGCAGGGGCCGGTAGTCACCTTCAACGCCTCGCGCCAGGTCTGGGAGGTCACATGCTGAGCGTCAGCGGCCTGTGCCGCCTGCCACGCACGCCGCAACAACAGCTGGCACCAGCGCATGAGGTCACCATCCCGGTCGATGGCATGTCCGTCACCGGTTGGGTTCACCTGGGGCCAGAGCAGGATTGCCAAGCGATTTTCATGGTGCAGCAAGGTTGCTGGTGGTTGATCGATTTTCGGGGGCAACCGACTACACCCGCCTGGCGCAATGCCCAGGGCCAATGGGTCACCGGTCCTGTCGCGCAATGGCGCGCGGTCAAGGACAGCCTGCCGGCGCCTGCAAGAATGCAGACGGTGCAACTGCCCAGGCTCCCGGTGTTTGCGAGCAACCTTACGCCTATCCCTGCGAACATTCACTACCTATGGCTGGGGCATGCCGTGCCGTCGCCTCGACTGATCGAGAACATCGCCCATAACTGCCGGCTCAGCAGCCGTTATGTGTCGACCCTGCATGTCGATATACAGGACGCCGAGGTACTGGCACAAATTCGGGAGCAACTGCAACGGGCCGCGCCCTCGCTGGTGATAGCGCCGTTACGGGACACCGCGTTTTTCGGCATGTTCTCGCAATCGGACAACTACCAGCAGTACACCACCGTCATGCACGGGCCCGGGCGTAATTACTCGGCAGCCTCCGATGTGTTGCGCTATCCCTTGACCGACCATCATGGTGGTATCTACATGGATGTCGATGACACCTTTCGGGTGGATATCAACGATATCGAATTGCTGGCCGCACCTAACGATTTGCTGCTTGGGCCCAAGGTCACTGAGCAGATGGCAGGGTTTTCAGGCTACAACAGCAGCATTTTCGCGTCCCATCCCAACAATCCGGTATTGCAGGAAATTTCCAAGGAGATGCAGCTGCGCTTTGTGCAAAGCCCAGGCTTTTTTACCCAGGTCCGGCCCTATGTCGATGCCCAAGGCATCCTCGGCAACCCCAGGGAGGCGGCCATGGACATGCCGACCTACGCACGTGAACTGTTCCGCCTGACAGGCCCCGGTGTGCTCAACGACGTGGTCGCCGTCGAGCGCGCCGACTACTATCGGCTTTGCTTCAATGCCGAGCCGGGCGCCAACATTTCAAACACTCATCACCTGTGGGATCAGGCTTATGTCGACCAGCAAATGGCCCTGATCGATCATTACTTTCCGTTCAATCGCCGAGCCGTGGTCGATATCGGACATGAACACTCCTGGTTCAATACGTGAGTGCGCGCACCTGGGGCGCGAGTTGGCCATTGGGCTAAGTAGCCGCTTCGCAATCAGGCTGGGGTGGGCAGCCACAGCCTGAATCGCGCCCCGCCCAGCGGCGACGCCTCGACGGTGAGGGTGCCGCCCTGGGCTTCCAGGGCCCGGCGGCTGATGGCCAGGCCCAGGCCGAAGCCGCCCGTGGCGCGGTCGCGGCTGCGGTCGAGGCGGTAGAACGGTTCGAAAATCCGCTCGCGCTCGTCGTCGGGGATACCGATGCCGTCATCGTCGACCCAGATCTCGCAGCCTTCGGGCCGCACTTGCACACCAATCTGGATGCGCTTCTCGCAATAGCGCATGGCGTTGCGCAGCAAATTCTGGATAGCCCGGGCGGTCAGGCGCGGGTCGAGGCTGAAGCGTTCGAGATGGCCGTGCAGCAGCACGTCGATCACGATTTCCGGCGACTCCAGCTCTTCATCGACGCTGCCCAGGATGCTGTCGATGAACTCGTCCAGTGCCACCTCGACCTGCTCCGGCAAACGTGCCGGGTTTTGCAGGCGGCTGTAGGACAGCAACTCGAGGACCAACTCGTCCAGCTCACGAATGTGCGCCACCAGGCCTTGCAGGCGCTCACGGCTGGCGGCCGGCAGGTCATCGGACAGCGCCAGGGCCAGGCCGAAATCCAGGCGAGTCAAGGGCGTGCGCAGCTCATGGGATACCGCGTTGAGTAGGTCGCGCTGCTGGTTCAGCAAGTTCTCGATGTCGCTGGCCATGGTGTCGAAGACGTGGGCCAGGCTGCCGATGTTGGAGCTGGCAGCGATCTGCGTGCGCTCGCTCAAGTGGCCTTTGCCGAAACGTTCGGCGGTGTTGCGCAGGCGCTCCAGATCGCGCCAGTGCGGACGCAACCAGATCAGCAGGCAGGCGAGCAGCGCCGCACCGATCAGCACATTGATGCCCCAGTACAGCAAACTGACGTCCAGCGGATCCGGCGGCACCACCAGCTTGACCGCCTGCGACTCATTCAATGGTGCCGCGGCCAACGTGCGCCAGCCCCAGTCACCGGTGCGCACGGCCATTTCACCGCGCTGCAAACGCTCGCGTTCATGGGCGGTGAAGCCCGCGTCGCTGATCGGAACCACGACGATTTGCAACGGACTGAACTGTTGATCCAACTCAGCGGCGAGCGCCGGCCACTGAGCGCTCGGCACTCCCTGGAACTGCTTGACCAGCAGGTTCTGCACGCCCCGGGAGTGGTCCAGGTTATAGCTGGAAAAGCGCTCGTGAAAGACCTTGACCACCAGGTCTGGCACCAGGTAGATCGCCGCACTGAAGGTGACGATGGTGATCAGGTACAGGCGGACCAGGATGCGCAGCATGGCGTCAGCATTCCCACTCGGAACGGCTGAACAGATAGCCCTTGCCCCACACCGTCTTGATCTTGCGCGCTTCGCCGGCGTGGTCGTCGAACTTGCGCCGCAGCTTGGAAATCGCCACGTCCACCGAGCGGTCGGTGCCATTGAACTCGATGCCGCGCAGGCGCTGCAGGATCTGGTCACGGCTCAGCACTTCCCCGGCATGCCGGGCCAGGACCACCAGCAGGTTGTACTCGCCGCTGGACAGCTCCACCGGCTGCTCGCGCCAGGTCACGGTGCGCTCCGACAGGTCGATGCACAGGTTGCCCATGAGGATCCGGTCGCTGGCGCTTTGCGGTTCGTTGAGGCTGCTGCGGCGCAGCAAGGTGCGCACCCGCGCTAGCAACACCCGGGGCTCGCAGGGTTTGGTGACGTAGTCGTCGGCGCCCATTTCCAGGCCCAGCACCTGGTCGTGGCTGTCATCACGGGCGGTCAGCATCAGGATCGGCAGGCTCGCCGAATCGGCGCGCAACAGCCGGCACACCTGCAGGCCATCGAGCCCGGGGAGCATCAGGTCGAGAATCACCAGGTCCGGCGGGTTGACCCGCGCCCGTTCACGCACCTGATCGCCACGGCTGATCACATTGACCTGATAGCCATTACGTTCGAGGTAGCTGGCAATCAGCTCGGAGAGCGCAGAGTCGTCTTCGACCAGGAGGATGTTGGGCATGGGTGTTTCCAGAAATAGCGATGGCGTCTGGACGGGTCCATCGCGGGCGAGCCCGTTCCCACAGGGGATTGCGCACCACAGATCATGTGGGAGCGGGCTTGCCCGCGAAAGCGGCTGAACAGACACAAAAGAAACCAAGGATATACGCCCTCATGCATGCAGGAGCAAAACCTTCACACAATTTCACACAGCCACTACAAAGCTTCACCGCTACCCTGGCCGGCTGCCCGTAGCATGCCTGGGTCATTATTGGGGTATTTACATGTCCAAGAACCTGCTTGCACCGCTCAGCCTGATAGCACTGGCATTGATGCTGAGCGCCTGTGACAAGTCTTCCAGCGTCGAGGAGGCCGCGCCGCTGGCCAGCGTGCGCATCGAAACCATCGAAGCCCGTCCCCTGTCGATCAGCAGCGAGCTGAGCGGGCGGATCACCGCGCCACGCATCGCCGAAGTGCGCGCCCGGGTCGCCGGGGTAGTGCTGCAGCGCGCCTTTCGCGAAGGCAGCGACGTGAAACAGGGCCAGGTGCTGTTTCACATCGACCCGGCGCCGTTCAAGGCCGACCTCGACAGCGCCGACGCGGCGTTGCGCAAGGCGCAGGCGAATGCGTTCCAGGCGCGCCTGCAGGAGAAACGCTACGCCCAGTTGATCAAGGACCAGGCCGTCAGCGCCCAGGATTACGACAATGCGCGTGCAGCCACGCTGCAGGCCAATGCCGACGTCGCCGCCAACCAGGCCGCCGTGGCCCGTGCCCGGCTGAACCTGGGTTACGCCACGGTCACCGCGCCGATTTCCGGGCGCATCGGCCGCGCGCTGGTCACCGAAGGCGCACTGGTCGGACAGAACGAAAGCACGCCCCTGGCGCTGATCCAGCAACTGGACCCGATCCACGCCGACCTGACCCAGTCGACCCGCGAGCTCAACGAGCTGCGCCGCGCCTTCCGTGCCGGGCAGATGCAGCAGGTTGGCCAGGACCAGGCCAAGGCCACGCTGATCCAGGACGACGGCAGCCACTATCCGTTGCCGGGCAAGCTGTTGTTCTCGGAAATCAGCGTCGACCCCGGCACCGGCCAGATCATTGTGCGCAGCGAGTTCCCCAACCCCGACCTCGACCTGCTCCCTGGCAGTTTCATTCGCGTGCGCCTGGAGCAAGCGGTCAACCAGCAAGGCATCAGCGTGCCGCAGCGGGCGATCCAGCGCGACAGCGCCGGCATTGCCCAGGTGTTGCTGCTCGACAGCGAGGACCGGGTCAGCCAGCAAGCCGTGCAACTGGGCCAGGTGCAACAGGATCGCTGGACCGTCAGCGCCGGCCTCAAGCCCGGCGACCGCATTGTCATCGAAGGCCTGCAGCACGCCCGTCCCGGCGACAAGGTAGCCATCGACGCCACCCCTCTTGAGCACGCCCTGGTCACCGGGCAGTAGGCAGGACGCAGATTTTATGCCGCATTTCTTTATTGACCGCCCGGTGTTCGCCTGGGTGGTTGCACTGTTCATCCTGTTGGCCGGCGCCCTGGCCATCCCGCAACTGCCGGTGGCCCAGTACCCGGATGTGGCGCCGCCACAGATCGAAATCTACGCGGCGTACCCGGGTGCCTCGGCGCAAACCGTCGATGAAAGTGTGGTCAGCCTGATCGAGGAAGAGCTCAACGGCGCCGACCATCTGCTGTATTTCGAATCCCAGAGCAGCCTCGCTTCGGCCACCATCACGGCCACCTTCAAGCCGGGCACCAACCCGGAGCTGGCCCAGGTCGATGTGCAGAACCGCCTCAAAGTGGTGGAGTCGCGCCTGCCGCAAGCAGTGATCCAGCAGGGCTTGTCGGTGGAGAAAGTGTCTTCCGGCTTCCTGCTGATGATCACCTTGACTTCCAGCGACGGCAAGCTCGATGAAGTGGCGCTCAGCGATTACCTGGCGCGCAACGTGATGAACGAGATCAAGCGCCTGGATGGGGTCGGCAAGGCTTCGTTGTACGGCGCTGAACGGGCGATGCGGATCTGGATCGACCCGCAGAAACTGATTGGCTTCAACCTGACCCCGGCCGACGTCAACGCCGCGATCGTCGCGCAGAACGCCCAGGTTTCCGCTGGCAGCATCGGTGATTTGCCGACCCACAACAGCCAGGAAATCACCGCCACCGTGCTGGTCAAGGGGCAACTGTCGACGCCCGAAGAGTTCGCCGACATCGTGCTCAAGGCCAACCCCGACGGCTCCATCGTGCGCATCGGCGATGTGGCGCGGGTCGAGATCGGCAGCCAGGAATACCAGTTCGGCACCCGCCTCAACGGCAAGCCGTCCACCGCGGTCGCCGTGCAGCTGGCACCTGGCGCCAACGCGCTGAACACCGCCACCCTGGTGCGCGAGAAGATGGACGAACTGGCCCGCTACTTCCCGGCTGGCGTCGAATACAAGATCCCCTACGACACCTCGCCCTTCGTCAAAGTCTCGATTACCAAGGTGGTCTACACCCTGGGCGAGGCAATGCTGCTGGTGTTCGCGGTGATGTACCTGTTCCTGCAGAACATCCGCTACACGCTGATCCCGACCCTGGTGGTGCCGGTGGCGCTGATGGGCACCTTCGCGACCATGCTGGCGCTGGGCTTTTCGATCAACGTGCTGACCATGTTCGGCATGGTGCTGGCCATCGGCATCCTGGTGGACGACGCCATCGTGGTGGTGGAGAACGTCGAGCGGATCATGGCCGAAGAAGGCCTGTCGCCCAAGGAAGCGACCCGCAAGGCCATGACCCAGATCACCGGGGCGATCATCGGCATCACCCTGGTGCTGGTGGCGGTGTTTATCCCGATGGCGTTCATGCAGGGTTCGGTGGGGGTGATCTACCAGCAGTTCTCGCTGTCGATGGCCACCTCGATCCTGTTCTCGGCGTTCCTCGCGCTGACCCTGACCCCGGCGCTCTGCGCGACCCTGCTCAAGCCGGTGGCCAAGGGCGAGCTGCATGCCAGCAGCGGATTCTTCGGCTGGTTCAACCGACGCTTCGAGCAGTTCACGGATCGCTACCAAGGGTGGGTGGCCTATGCGCTGAAACGCAGCGGCCGCTACCTGCTGATCTACGGCGTGTTGCTGGTGGCGCTCGGCGTGCTGTTCAGTCGCCTGCCCTCCTCGTTCCTGCCCACCGAAGACCAGGGCTACACCATCACCGACATTCAACTGCCGCCGGGCGCCAGCAAGAACCGCACGGTGCAGGTGGCGCAACAGATCGAGGCGCACAACGCCAGCGAAGCGGGAATTGGCGACAGTACGGTGATCCTCGGCTTCAGCTTCTCCGGCAGTGGGCAGAATGCGGCGCTGGCCTTCACTACCCTCAAGGATTGGTCGCAGCGCGGCAGCGATGACTCGGCGGCCTCGATTGCCGAGCGCGCCAATATCGCCTTCAGCCAGATCAAGGACGCGGTCGCCTACTCGGTGCTGCCGCCGCCAGTGGATGGTCTGGGCACTTCCAGCGGGTTTGAGTTCCGCCTGCAAGACCGTGGCGGCCTGGGGCACAGCGCGTTGATGCAAGCGCGTACAGCCTTGCTGGACGCCGCTGAAAAAAGTCCGATCCTGGCCAATGTGCGCGAAAGCGCCCTGGCTGAAGCGCCGCAAGTGCAATTGATCGTCGACCGCAAGCAGGCCAATGCCTTGGGCGTGTCGTTTGCCGACATCGGCAGCGTATTGTCCACCGCGGTCGGCTCCAGCTACATCAACGACTTCCCCAACCAGGGACGGATGCAGCGGGTGGTGGTGCAGGCCGAGGGTGATCAACGCAGCCAGGTCGAAGACCTGCTGAAGATCCATGTGCGCAACAGCAACGCGAATATGGTCCCGCTGTCGGCCTTCACCCGGGCCGAATGGACCCAGGGGCCGACCCAGTTGACCCGCTACAACGGCTACCCGGCCGTGAGCATTTCCGGTGAGCCGGCCCCTGGCTACAGCACCGGACAAGCCATGGCGGAAATCGAGCGCCTGGTGGCCCAGGGGCCAGCGGGGTTGGGCCAGGAATGGACGGGGCTGTCATTGCAAGAACGCTTGTCGGGCAGCCAGGCTCCTATCCTGCTCGGTTTGTCGTTGCTGATCGTGTTCCTGTGCCTGGCGGCGCTGTACGAAAGCTGGTCGATCCCGACCTCGGTATTGCTGGTGGTGCCGCTGGGAGTACTCGGTGCGGTACTGGCGGTGACCTTGCGCGGCATGCCCAACGACGTGTTCTTCAAGGTCGGCTTGATCACCATCATCGGCCTGTCGGCGAAGAACGCGATCCTGATCATCGAGTTCGCCAAGAGCCTGTACGACGACGGCCACGACCTGCTCGACGCCACCCTGCAAGCCGCGCGCCTGCGCCTGCGGCCGATCATCATGACCTCGCTGGCGTTCATCCTCGGCGTGGTGCCGTTGGCGATCGCCACCGGCGCCAGCTCGGCGAGCCAGCAAGCCATTGGCACCGGGGTCATCGGCGGGATGATCACCGCGACCCTGGCCGTGGTGTTTGTGCCGGTGTTTTTTGTGGTGGTGATGAAGCTGGTACGCAAGCGTCACAAGGACATCTGACCAACGTCACTGGTGGGAGCTGGTCGGCCAGCTCCCACACCGGACCTCATCAGGCTCACCGATGTGGCCACACTAGACTGCGCTGCGCTATGGTTCTTTGAAGTCCCATTGCAGTGAGCCCCCATGCCCCACCTCGTCCGCACTCACCCACGCCTCACCGCTGCCACCCTGATTGGCGTCGCGGCAGGTATTCTGGCGCCCGCCGACTCACTCGTCAGCAAAATCCTCATTGGCTGGAATGCCGGCGTCTGGACCTACCTGGCCCTGATGCTGTGGCTCACCGTCCGTTCGCGCGCCGATCAGGTCAAGCGTATCGCTGAGGTCGAGGATGAAAACGCCGGGCTGGTGCTGTTCATCGTCAGCATTGCCGCCATCGCCAGCCTGGTCGCGATCACTGTCGAGCTGGCAGGCACCGGCGATCTCGGCACCTCGCAAAAGCTTGTGCGCTACGGTTTTACCGGGGTGACGGTGATCGGTTCCTGGCTACTGATCGGGATGATTTTCAGCGTGCACTACGCGCGACTGTTCTACACCTGGGATGGCAAGGAACCGGCGCTGCGCTTCGCCGAGGGCCTGAAGCACCCCGACTACTGGGACTTCCTGTACTTCTCCTTCACCATCGGCGTCGCAGTACAAACCGCCGATGTCGGCGTGGCCACCCGGGACATTCGCAAGATCGTGCTGGCACAATCACTGATCGGCTTTGTGTTCAACACCGCAATACTGGGCTTTTCGATCAATATTGCGGCGGGGTTGGTCGGTAGCTAACGCACAGCAGTCGTCGTCGCCTGTATGGTGGTCGAGCCCGAACGCTTGCCCAGAGTGTTCACTGCACGCACCGAAAAACTGTAAGTCGTGCCGGGACTTAACCCTTCAATGTTTCGGTAGGTATTGGCGGTTGTAACCCGGTACACCGTATCTACAAAAATTTCATAACCCTCGATACGAACTTCGCCATAAGCGGGAAACCATGCGAGGCTGATGGTGTCATGAGTGACGTAGCCCCTGAAGTTAGCCGGAATCGTAGGCCCCCCCACATCCGGAATTGATACCATCAAGGGGTCGGAATCGGCATGGTTTCCATCGGGATCCTGCGCCCGCACCATGAAAATATAAGTCGTCGCATCATTCAGATCGGCGACCGAATAACGAATACTATCTGTATTGCCGACAAGTTTCCCGTCGCAGAAAATCTGATACCCAACCACCCCACCATTGTCGACCGACGCCACCCACGCCAGGTTGACTCTATTGCCAACCACACTGTCAGTGCGTAAGCCCGTTGGCTTGCTCGGTGGCATCCGATCCGGCACATACCGCCCTATGCGAGCCCGACTCGGGTTGGAGCGGATGTTGCCCGTCGCCTTGGCATAGAGATAAAAAAAGTACTCCTGATTAGGGTTCAATCCGTTGATGACACACGGTGGTCGGCTCACGGTAATGGTGGCAATCCCCTCGGCCATGACCTCATAACCCGAGGCGTTATACGGGCAATAGACGCACCGGGTGTAGGGCTCATCCCACGTCAGGAGCGCGGTTGTCGCGCTGGTTCTTTCTCCTCGAATTCCACCGGGACTGCAAATCATGATTGAAGCTCCTGCGCACGTTAACCTTGTGTCACACAGTGTCAGGCGAAACCAACCTGTCGCGCACCTGACAGATCTGCCAGTTGCCTTTGTGCCCACGTCGTGATCCGGACGATGGCGCACGCGCTTGATCAACTTTTTTCGATACGGGCATTTTCGAGCTTGACGGCCCAAGGGCTTTTGGTATCTTCTGAAACCGGTTTCAGCGATAGTTAACCTACGCTGCTGCCGATAATTCCAAAAATAAGGTCGTCGCCGTGAACAGTTTTTCCGCCGCCCAACGCAGCCGCGTGACCATGCTCGATGTCGCCGAACGTGCCGGGGTGTCCAAAGCCAGCGTGTCGCGTTTTATCGGCGAGGACCGCGCTCTGCTGTCAGATGCCATCGCCTTGCGCATCGCACAGGCGATCGACGAGCTGGGTTATCGCCCGAATCAGATGGCCCGTGGTCTGAAACGCGGGCGCACCCGCCTGATCGGCATGCTGGTGGCCGATATCCGCAACCCCTATTCGATTGCCGTGATGCATGGCGTGGAGACCGCCTGCCGCCAGCACGGCTACAGCCTGGTGGTGTGCAACACCGACCGCGATGACGAGCAGGAAAGCCAGCACCTGGCAGCGTTGCGCTCGTACAACATCGAAGGCCTGATCGTGAATACCCTCGGCCATCATCCCGAACAACTGCGTGAGCTGCACCGGGAAATGCCCATGGTACTGGTGGATCGCAAGGTCGAGCACCTGCACAGCGACCTGGTCGGCCTGGACAACCCCGCTGCCGTCCACACCGCCCTGAGCCATCTGCAGGAGCAGGGTTATCGCCAGGTGCTGCTGGTCAGCGAGCCCTATGACGGCACCAGTTCGCGGATCGAGCGGGTCAGCAGCTTCACCGCGCAAATCGCCCAACGCCCGGCCTTGTCGGGGGCGGTGGTGGAGACCGGCAGCGAGCTGACTGCACGTATCCAGGCCTTCCTCTCTGACGCCCCCGATGTGCCTAAAGCCCTGTTCTGTGCCAACGGCATTGCCGCCCTGGCGGCAACCCGTGCGCTGCGTGAACTTAGATGCGACTTGTTCGCCGACGTCGGCCTGATCGCCCTCGATGATCTGGACTGGTACCCGCTGGTGGGCAGCGGCATCACCGCCCTCGCCCAGCCGACCGAAGCCATTGGCGCCAGTGCGTTCGACTGCCTGCTCAAGCGCTTGCGCGGCGACGATGGGCCCGTGCGAACCCTGGATTACCCGGCGCAATTGATTGTGCGCGGGTCGACGCACCCACGATCCTCCAGCACTAACGGCTAATCCGCACAGGCACTTGCTAGGCAACCAAACGCAGCCTGCGCAGTTGCTACAGATGTGTGCAGATTTTTATGAACAAAAATGAAACCGGTTTCAGAGGTCAATAACAATGAGAAAATCACCTGTTTCCATCAGCTTGTCCAGCTACGGCGCCGACCTGGTTCGCCAGGTTGGCCAACTGGCATTCGTCGAGATCCTGGCCAAGGCCGGGGCCCAGCGAATCGAGTGGCGCGAAGAATTGCTGACCAGCGAGGACCCGCGGGAACTGGCCCACGCCATCGAACAACAGGGGCTTGAGGCGGTGTTTTCCTCGCTGCTGGAATTGTGGGTGGCCGGTCGCTCGCAGCCCAACCCATTGCTGGCGGCGACCCTCAAGCGCGCCGCGAGCTTCGGTGCCCGGTGGCTCAAGGTGTCGCTGGGTTACTTCACCGACAACAACGACCTGCACAGCCTGGCCGCGTGCCTGGCCGAGCATTCGGTGCAGTTGCTGGTGGAAAACGACCAGACCCTGCACGGCGGACGCATCGAGCCGTTCCAGCGCTTTTTCGCGCAGGTGGAGCAACATGCGTTGCCGGTGCGGATGACCTTCGATATCGGCAACTGGTCATGGCAGGACCAGAGCGCCACCACCGCTGCGCGCCTGCTGGGCCGGCATGTCGCCTACGTGCATTGCAAGGCGGTGACCCGCCGCGCCGACAGCAAGCTGGTGGCGATCCCGCCGGCCGCCGACGACCTGCAGCAGTGGGAACAGATGCTACGGCACATGGCACCGGGTATCTCGCGTGCCGCGGAGTACCCATTGCAGGCCGATGACCTGCAGCAACTGACCACCGAGCACGTGGCCGTCCTCGCCCGCCTGGGTCAACCACGCCTGGAGCACGCCCATGTCTGAAGTCGATATCCTGTCGTTTGGCGAAACCATGGCCATGCTGGTCGCCGAGCAAACCGGTGATCTGGCGCAGGTCGCGAACTTTCACAAACGCATTGCCGGGGCCGACAGCAATGTCGCCATCGGTCTGTCGCGATTGGGCTTCAAGGTGGCCTGGCTGAGCCGGGTCGGCGCTGACTCCCTGGGGCGCTTTGTCCTCGACGCTTTGCAACGTGAAGGCCTGGACTGCTCCCATGTCGACGTCGATCCGTTGCACCCAACCGGCTTTCAATTCAAGTCCCGCGAGGAAGCCGGCGCCGATCCCCAGGTGGAGTACTTCCGTCGGGGTTCGGCCGCCAGCCATCTGTCGACCCAGGCGATCCAGCCGCAGTTGCTGCAAGCCCGGCACCTGCATGCCACCGGCATTCCGCCTGCGCTGTCGGACACGGCTCGCGAGCTGTCTTTGCAACTGATGACGCAAATGCGCGCCGCCGGCCGCACCGTGTCGTTCGACCCCAACCTGCGCCCGGCGCTGTGGACCAGCGAGCAGCAGATGATCACCGAGATCAACCGCCTCGCCGCCCTCGCCCATTGGGTGTTGCCGGGCTTGGGCGAAGGCCGCCTGCTGACTGGTTTCGACGACCCGGCGGACATTGCCGCGTTCTACCTGGATCAAGGCGCCCAGGTCGTGGCGATCAAGCTCGGTGCCCACGGTGCCTACTACCGCACGGCGCTGGACCAGGGCTTTGTCGCCGCCGTGCCTGTGGCGCAGGTGGTCGATACCGTCGGCGCCGGCGATGGTTTTGCCGTCGGCCTGATCAGCGCATTGCTCGAATGCCACAGCGTCAACGACGCGGTACGACGCGCCAACTGGATTGGTAGCCGCGCGGTGCAGAGCCGTGGCGACATGGAGGGTTTACCGACCCGGCTTGAGATGTCTGCTGAATTTGAGGCCGCCATCGCGAGCAGGCTCGCTCCCACACTGGATCGTATTCCAATGTAATTCCCCTGTGGGAGCGAGCCGGGCGGCGCTCCGCTTGCTCGCGATGAGGCCAACCCGATCACTGAAGATTCCGATACCTGCTGCGACAAAAACAACAAGCTCAGGAGCACTGCCATGCAAACGCCCAAACTCGCCACCCGCCGCTGGTGGTACATCATGCCCATCGTGTTCATCACCTATAGCCTGGCGTATCTGGACCGCGCCAACTATGGCTTCGCCGCCGCCTCCGGAATGGCCGCCGATCTGATGATCACCCCGGGGTTGTCGTCGTTGCTCGGCGCACTGTTCTTCCTCGGTTACTTTTTCTTCCAGATCCCCGGCGCGATCTACGCGCAGAAAAACAGCGTGAAAAAGCTGATTTTCGTCAGCCTGATCCTCTGGGGCAGCCTGGCGACCTTGACCGGGGTCGTCTCCAACGCCTACTGGCTGATCGTCATCCGCTTCATACTCGGGGTGGTCGAGGCCGCCGTGATGCCGGCGATGCTGGTGTACCTGTGCCACTGGTTCACCCGCGCCGAACGCTCGCGCGCCAACACCTTCCTGATCCTCGGCAACCCGGTGACCATGCTCTGGATGTCGGTGGTCTCCGGTTACCTGGTGCAGCACTACAGCTGGCGCTGGATGTTCATCATCGAAGGCCTGCCGGCGGTGCTCTGGGCGTTTATCTGGTGGCGCCTGGCCGATGATCGTCCGTCCCAGGCCAAGTGGCTCAACGACCAGGAGAAACACGACCTGGAAAGCGCCCTGGCCGCCGAACAGGTGGGCATCAAGGCGGTGAAGAACTACGCCGAAGCCTTCCGTTCGCCAAAAGTCATCATCCTCGCCCTGCAGTTCTTTTGCTGGAGCATTGGGGTCTACGGCTTCGTATTGTGGTTGCCGTCGATCCTCAAGGCCGGCGCGCAGATGGACATGATCGAGGCCGGCTGGTTGTCTGCCCTGCCGTATCTGGCGGCCGTTATCGGCATGCTGCTGGTGTCCTGGGGCTCGGACAAACTGCAAAAGCGCAAACGTTTCGTCTGGCCACCGCTGCTGATTGCCTCGGTGGCGTTCTACGGCTCCTATGCCCTTGGCGCCGAACACTTCTGGTGGTCCTACACCTTGCTGGTGATTGCCGGCGCGTGCATGTACGCGCCCTACGGACCCTTTTTCGCCATCGTCCCGGAAATCCTCCCGGCCAACGTCGCTGGCGGCGCCATGGCGCTGATCAACAGCATGGGCGCGCTGGGTTCGTTCGGCGGCTCTTATCTGGTCGGCTACCTGAACAGCTCCACTGGCTCGCCCGGCGCTTCGTACCTGTTGATGAGCGGTGCGTTGCTGCTGTCGGTGCTGTTGACCCTCTGCCTCAAGCCCGGCGCCAGCGACCGCGCACCCTCCAAGCAGACCGCGAACCAACCACTGCTGGCGACCCACTCCTGAATTGAATGGAAGGTAAACCCATGAACAAGCACATCGTGCTCTACAAAAAACTGTCGCCCGCGCTGATGACCCGCTTGCAGGAACGGGCACAGGTGACCCTGATCGACACGCTCGACAGCGACGGCCTGCAGCGCCTGCGCGCAGCCCTGCCGAGTGCCCACGGCCTGCTGGGCGCCAGCCTGCGCCTGGACGCCGAACTGCTGGACCTGGCACCCCGACTGGAAGCCGTCTCCAGTGTCTCGGTGGGAGTCGACAACTACGACATCGACTACCTGAGCGGCCGCAATATCCTGCTCAGCAACACCCCGGACGTGTTGACCGAAACCACCGCCGATACCGGTTTCGCGCTGATCCTGGCCACGGCGCGGCGGGTGGTGGAGCTCGCCAATCTGGTCCGCGGCGGACAATGGAACCACAACATCGGGCCGCTGCATTTTGGCAGCGACGTGCACGGCAAGACCCTGGGCATCATCGGCATGGGGCGGATCGGCGAGGCGCTGGCGCAGCGTGGGCATTTCGGCTTTGGCATGCCGGTCATTTATCACAGCAACAACCCGAAACCGGCAGTGGAGAAACGCTTCAATGCCCAGTACCGCAGCCTGCCTCAGCTGTTGCAGCAAGCCGACTTCATCTGCCTGACCCTGCCCCTGACCGCCCAGACCCAAGGCCTGATCGGTGCCGAAGAGTTTGCCCTGATGCGCCCCGAGAGTATTTTCATCAATATTTCCCGGGGCAAGGTGGTCGACGAAAACGCCATGATCGCAGCCCTGCAGCAGCGGCAGATTCGCGCCGCCGGTCTGGATGTATTCGAGCGTGAACCGCTGCAGCACGATTCACCGTTGCTGCATTTGGACAATGTGGTGGCGACCCCACATATCGGCTCGGCCACCCATGAAACGCGTGAAGCGATGGCGCGATGCGCGGTGGACAACTTGCTGGCGGCGCTGGCGGGTGAGCGGCCAGCAAATCTGGTGAACGAGGTGGTATGGCGCCAGAGGCTGGAAAGGGTCTGAGATCGGGCGCGCTTCGACCGATCGCTCCAAGCGTTGAAAATGTGATGAACGGCAGATCCGCAAGGGTCTGCCCCGTACAAGGGCTCGCGAGGGCCTAGAATCGGACCAAACCAGAGAATCCACCTACACAATTTTGAGAAACAACAGACAGAAATTTCTCACTCCCCTGCATTAAGGTGCAGCACCTGTTAGTTCTTACAGGTTTCAAGGCGTTGGATCCGCGTTATAACTGAGCCGAACCTACAGCGCCCTGAGCGGCGTCTGTCAGCAGGACGCAGGAACCACGCCCAGATTCAGGAAGGATCCTTCGCCCACCTCATTGATTGATAAATGGGAGTGCCTGTCATGAACCATTCAGCCCCAATCGCCATTCGCGCTCGCAACCTCCAGCCCGGGCTTGAGCGGCAAGCAACCGGACAGCCGTTGGGTATCACGCTGACCAACCGAGAAAAAGAAGTGCTGCTATGGAGTGCCAGAGGCAAGTCGTCCTGGGAAATCGGCCAGATCGTCAATTGCAGCGAATCCGGGGTGAATTATCACTTTGGCAATATCCGCCGGAAATTCGGCGTGAGTTCACGCTGGACCGCCGTGTTCAAGGCACTGGAGCAAGGTTTGATTCAACTGTCTTGAACCTGGCTGACTGCGGTGTACGGCGCGCCGTTGGCCCCTGTCGAGACACCGCATGAACCCTGCGCAATCGTTGTCCCCAACTGCCCCGAAACACTGCGGCGAGATGCCTGAAACAGCTGTACACCGAACGCTGAACACAGCACGCATCATTCTCGCCGACGACCATCCCGTGGTGCTAATGGGCGCTGAAATGGCCCTGTGCCAGCCCCCCAGCCAGGGGTTCGCGGTTGTCGCCCAGGCCAACAGCGCCGATGAGCTGATTGACCGCCTGCAACGCATCCCCTGTGACATCCTGATCAGCGACTATGCGATGCCCTACGGGGACTTCCCCGATGGCCTGGCGTTGATGGGTTATGTGAGACGCCACTTCGGCCATGTGCGCTTGGTCGTCATGACCATGCTGCGCAATCCGTCCCTGTTGCAGGCGTTGCTCAACCAGGGCGCCTGCGCACTGTTCGATAAACGTAGCCCGTTGAGTGAACTCAGGCACGCGGTACAGAGCGTGGCCAGGGGGCGTCGCCATCTCTGCCCGACATTCGCCAGGATCCTCGAGGCCCAGGCCTTGCCAACCGACAGTACCGAAGCACCGCTGGTGAGCCTGTCCGAACGGGAACTGGAAGTGGTGCGCTTGTTTGTTCAAGGCCTGTCCGGCCGGCAGATCGCCGCACATCTGAACCGCAGCGAAAAAACCATCAGCCGACAAAAACGCACCGCCATGGACAAGTTGGGACTTGTGCATGACGGTGGGTTAGTGGAGTTTGCGCGGGTGAGTGGGCTGAAGGGCTAGTGGGCTACTCCCTGCCCACTCCACTTCGGACCCAAGGCAGCGCAATTGCGTTAGAACAAGACATCGCGTCGTAAAACCACCATTTTATTATGAAGATTCGGTTCCAAAAGACTTCTAGGATCAACATCTATTTTTCTTTGGTTCGGTACTGCATCGCCAGAGGGCTTAAAAGCTGTTTTATTTGCATCATATACAGCCTCGGTGTGTTTTTTCTTGACCCCCAAAGTGACTTCCCTCTCAATCTTTTTTCTCTCTTGCACCAATTTTTTTCGTTTATCTGCTGCTTGCTGGATTTTTTGCGGCTTCGGATTCTTTCTTGTCCTTTGATCCATAAAATCAATATTGGCCTGGTACCCTTTCTCCGTTAAATCATCCACCCTCTTGGATACATTCTTTTCTCCCGAACTCTGTGCCGGACCAGCAGACCCTCCTATTTTGGTGCTTTTATCCATAGTATTTTTTTGTGCGACACCACTAGTTGGGCTTCTCCGAAAAGGCGCTGAAATACGCTGCCATAGAGCTGAATACCATTTATGCCCATCCAGATCCACATTGCCCATTGGATTCCCCCCACAAAACACATAGGCATTAAGCCCCCCCGCCCCAAACGGACTCCAACTATCCGGGCAATGAAACCGCATCAAACCCGGGCTGTACGCGCGATAACCATTGCCCAACAGATACACGCCGTTTTGCGTTTCCCGTACCTTTTTGGGTCTGATGCATCTCAGGATCACGCTTGCCTTCCTCGTTCTTGGTTGAGCTGGGAGCATGAATGATCGTGGCATCGGCGATGGTGCCCTGGCGCAGGGACAAAGTCGGAAGCTCATCTGGCTCATGCATTGCTCGGGTCAGGCAGTGCGGTCGTATATCAGCACATTTGAGGACTTATTCGGAGCGTCCCTAGAACGGGTACAAACTTCTTTGTCAGCCCTCAATCGACTTCAGCCATGGGTCAACACCATTCGCAATCACTTACACAAGCAGCCCCAGACTGAGAGTTCTCTCATATCCACCCTCCTCCGCGCTTTCTAGAATCGCCCCCCATCGAGACACCCGGTGTTCCTCACACCTCACTTCTCAAACAGCGATGCCACGGCATTGTCTCGACCCTTCAACGCCGGGCGCCATTTGACCTAAAAGGATTTACACATTGAAAAAGTCTCTACTCGCACTTTCGTTAGGCCTGACTGCCGGTTTGATCGGCACTTCGGTATTCGCCAACACCGGTACCATCAAGTTCGAGGGCAAGATCACCAGCAGTACCTGCCCGATTCAAATCGTCAACCCGGAAGATGGCCAGGTCGGCGACCTGGTGAAAATGGGCAGTGTCGATTCCAGTCGCTTTACCGCCGCGGGCCAGGAGCATGGCGGTAAACGTTTTGCGCTTCGCGTCAGCGGCGATCCAGGCTGCAACATCACAGCTGGCAGCGTGGCCAATACCACCTTTAACGGTACCGCCGACCCAACCGGCTCCTATTTTGCGGTAACGCCGGGACTGGACGGCGCGAAAAACGTGGTCATTTCCCTCAGGGACAAACTCGGTGCCTCGATCGCACCAGGGGCCGCCTCGGCCGACTATGACCTGAACGTCGGCACAACGACCGACCTGGAGTTCAACGCCTACTACCGGTCGACAGCCACCGCTGTCACTGCTGGCGCGGCTTCGGCCGATGTCCAGTTCATTGTCGCCATCAACTGATACCCGCTCTCGGCCCCTTGCTCACGATCGTGAACAAGGGGCTGCTCACGACAGTCCAGGTCTGCATTTTCTCCTGGGCAAAAGGTAAAGACCTATGTTCGGCTTGATCAAGCAGGCGGCCACTTCCCGCCCGACCCTTGCTGCCTGCATGACTGCGCTCATGCTGACATCCTACCTGCCAGCCAGCCAGGCAGCCTTGACGCTCAATGGTACCCGCGTGGTATTCGACAGCGACAAGCGCAGTGCTTCACTGATCGTCGCCAACCCCAGCGACCGGACTTTCGCGGTACAAACCTGGGTCAACACGGCCGCCGATGATACGACCACCGCAGTGCCATTCATCCCGTCCCCCCCCTTGTTCCGCCTCAATCCAGGCAAGGAGCAGCACATCCAGATCAATGGACTGCCCAATACGCTGCCCACGGATCGAGAGTCGTTGTTTTACTTCAATGTCCAGGAAATCCCCCAGGCCAATGCCAACGAAGGCAATGTCCTGAACATCGCGTTGCGCACTCGCATCAAACTGTTTTATCGGCCCGCCCAACTCAAGGACAACCCCGTCACAAGCCTGAAGCAACTGCAGTGGTCGATCGAACTGGCCAACGGTAAACCGCAATTGCGGGTGAACAACCCAACACCTTTCCATGTGTCCTTCGCCCGCATCGAAGTGAAGGGCAATGGCCAGCAGCTTGCCCTGCATAACGCCGAAATGCTCGCTCCCTTGTCCAGTCAGACCTATGCACTGGACGGCATCAAGCCGCAAGCAGGATTGCAGGTGGAGTTCTCGGCCATCAACGACTACGGCGGCTACACCCTGGCGTTGACCCTGCCGATTCAGACGGCCCCTTGAAACAGTGCCGACTGCGTTCACGGCCAGGAATATACCCATGACTCTATTGCCCGGGCGCCCATGGGCGCCTTTTCGACTCCGCCTTGCCCATTTGTTCGTGACCGGCGTAAGCGGTGCCGCCCTGGTTGAAACCCGGCTCGTTATGGCGGCGCCCACCGTGGAATTTCAATCCAGTTTCATGCGCCAGAGCACAGACCATGCCAGCGACGCGGGGGTGTTGGCCCTCAGTGCGCTGACCCAGGGTAACGACGTGGGACCCGGACGCTATCAGGTCGATATCCAGGTCAATCAGGTGTATTTCGGCCAGCGTGAAATCGAGTTCGTGCTCAGCCCCGAAGATGATCGACTGCTGCCTTGCCTGTCCGCCGACCTGTTGAGTCAGATGGGCGTGCGACTCGACAGCCTGGCGGAGCCTGCACTCACGCAGTCCAGTTGTGTCGATCTGTTGACGCTGATCCCGGGGGCCATCCTCGATTTCGATAGCAGCAAGCTGCTACTGAGCCTTTCCATTCCACAAATCGCCATGCGTCGCGACGTACTCGGTCAAGTCGACCCAGAGCGCTGGGACCACGGCATCAATGCCGCCTTTGTCAGCTACCAGGCGTCCACGCAGCAGGGCAGCAACCGCTATCGCGGCCGCCAGAACAGCGATGACCTGTACCTCAACAGCGGGATCAACCTGGGCGCCTGGCGCTTGCGCAGTAACCAGTCACTGCGCCAGGACGCAGAGGGCGATCGTCAATGGACCAGTGCTTATACCTATGCCCAGCGCGACCTGCCGGGTACTCAGGCCAATCTGACGCTGGGTGAAACATTCACCAGCGGCGATGTGTTCAGAAGCCTGCCGATCAGGGGCGCGCTCATTGCTACCGACCTTGGCATGCTGCCCGATGTTCTGCAGGCCTATGCACCGATTGTCCGTGGCGTCGCGCAAACCCGAGCGAAACTCGAAATTTTTCAGAACGGTTACCCGATCTACTCCACTTATGTCAGTGCTGGCCCATACGAGATCGACGACCTGAGCACCAACGGTGGCAGCGGTGAACTGGACATCGTCCTGACCGAGGCTGACGGCCAGGTCCGGCGATTTAGCCAATCCTTCGCCACCCTCAGTAATCTGTTGCGTGAGGGGGTATGGCGTTACAGCGCCGCCTTGGGTCGCTACAACGGCGCACATGGGCTTGAGGATCCCCTGCTCTGGCAGGGCACCCTGGCAGCCGGCACCGCGTGGAACTCAACCTTGTACGGTGGCCTGATCGCCAGTGACTTCTACCGCGCCGGCAACATGGGAGCGTCCAAGGATCTGGGCCCCTTCGGTGCGTTGTCCCTGGACCTGACCCACTCCAGCGCCGACATCGATAGTCGAGACACCCAGAGCCTGCAGGGCATGAGCTATGCACTGAAGTACGGCAAGTCGTTTGCCACTAACACCAATCTACGCTTCGCCGGCTATCGCTACTCCACCGAAGGCTATCGCGACTTCGATGAAGCCGTCCGCCAACGCAGCCACGACTCGAGCTGGCACGGCAGTCGACGCAGCCGACTGGAGGCTTCGGTCTACCAGAATATCGGCGCGCGCAGTTCGTTGAGCTTGACAATGTCTCATCAGGACTACTGGCAAAACAGCGAAGTGCAGCGTCAATTCCAGTTCAACGTCAGTACTCACTACAAAGGCGTGGGCTACAACCTGTTTGCGTCGCAATCGTTGAACGACACCCGTGGTAATGATCGACAACTTGGCCTGAGCATGACCATGCCCCTGGATTTCGGGCACTCGGCCAACGCGACCTTCGATATCCAGAAGAGCGGCGAGCATTTCAGTCAACGCGCGAGCATGAGCGGCAGCATCGATGAGACTCGGCTGAATTATCAGGCGTCTGTCAGCAACGATAACCACAAGCAGCGAGCGGGGGCGCTTTCTCTCGGTTATCAGGCGGCCTTCGGCAGCGTCGGCGCAGGACTTACCCAAGGCACCGACTACCGCAACCTGTCACTCAACGCCAACGGAGCACTACTGCTGCATGCCGGCGGCATTGAGTTGGGGCCTTATCTGGGGGAAACCACGGCCCTGGTGGAAGTTCCGAACATTGCCGGCGTCGGCATACAGAATGCCACTGGAGTAAAGACCAATGAACGCGGCTATGCGTTGGCGCCTTACCTGCGACCGTACCGGGTCAATCATGTGGTGCTGAAAACCGACGACCTGGGTCCCGAGGTGGAAATCGACAACGCCACGACCCAGCTCGTGCCTCGACGCGGCGCTGTGGTCAAGGCCACATTCCCTGCCCGCTCCGTCACCCGTCTGGTTATCACCGCCCGAACCGCAACGGGCCAACCGCTCCCCTTCGGTGCACAGCTGAGCAATACCGAACACGGCGTAATCGGCATTGTCGGTCAAGCCGGCCAGGTCATGCTGTCAACTGGCATAGAGCCACAAATACTCGATGTGCACTGGGGAGAACAGGCCGAGCCGCAATGTCAGTTGCTCATCGACCCCCAGGCCATGGAACAAGCGCAAGGCTACCGCTTGCAGGAGCTGACATGTCGGTGACTGCGACCACGCCTGAGCACTCAAGAAGAGCCGCAGCCGTCTATACCCACCCGGCCCATTTCGGAGAGACCACATGAAACCATCCATCCGCTGCCTGACCACCGTCCTGGGGCTGGCCGCCAGTTGTCAGGCGCCGTGGGTCATGGCAAACGCCACCAATACATGTGAATGGCGGACCGGCAGCGGGCCCATGACATTTACCCAGGATATGGGCAGCGTCTACGTTCCGCGGGACGCGCCTGTCGGAAGCGTCATTGGCAGGGAACGACAGTTCAAAAGAACCGACAATCGTGAGGGGCTAGCCATACTCTGTGACAACGATGGCAATGTCAGGCTGACGTTCGATGCCCAAAGTACCGCGCCTCCCCTGGATGGGATACTCAATGGCATACCGGGGTTCACCGTCAGGCAGACCAATATCCCGGGGGTGGGCGTCCGGATCTCGCTGGGTTTCCCGTTCGATGGTTCGGCCTCCAACGCATTCACCCCCGACCATGGAGACACCACGGTTCCCTTCAGTGCGCATCACGAGCAGGGCATGGGATCGGCACAGATGAATTTTTCCGTCCTGGAAAGTCACGTCACCCTGATAAAAACCGGGCCGATCGCCCCCGGGCCGCAGACATTCGACAGGACAGAGTTGTTCAGCGGCAGATTCTCGGGAATCCCCGGCAAGGCCTTCAGTGCCGGACTCAGCGGCACCGTGATCCAGGCCCATTGTGGCAGTAACACCGTCAGCGCCGATCCAGTACAACTCGGAGACTGGGACCAGAAGGACTTTACCCATACCGGCTACACCACCGCCGCAATTCCTTTCAGCATCACCCTCAGCGACTGCGAAGCGGATGGCTCGGATGTCAATATCGCCACGGCCAACATCCGCTTCGAGGACGCCAGTGCGCTCCCCTTCGTGGAGTCGGCTCCTGGCGTCTTCGGCCTGACGCCTGATTCCACCGCCAAGGGTATCGGGATACAGATCCTGAAAAGTGATGGTTCAACGCCGGTGGAACTCAATACGGAAGTTCCACTCAAGCCCATCAGTACCAGCGGCACTGTTCTGGACTTTACCGCGCGCTTCTACCAGACCGATCCGAGCAGCGACGTCCATCCCGGCATTGCCAAAGGCGCCCTGAATTTCACGCTCACATACAGATAGCCAGACCCGGCCCTTTAGCCAGGGCCGGCGAACGCTTCAATCGATCAGTGTCAGCAATAACATCGGGAAGTTGGGGGCCAATAAAGAGGGCCATGTCCGCCCGCCGTCAAAACTCACGTAAACCTTCCCAGTCAGGGAATCGTTACGCCGCAGCGTATTGAGAAATGCTTTTGATACTCGAACCTGATTACCCTGGCCGATCCCCCCGATGGCTTCCTGTTCTGTGACCGCGCGCTTGGCGATCACAGGAAGAACAGAGTCCTGTCCATTGGAACCGACACCCGTCATCGTAATCATGATCCAATGGTCCGTTGTCATTAAGGGCCATGTCGTCATCTTGAGAATTGCGCCCTCAGGCGCAACGGTCCGGTAACTCAAGTTTCCACCCCTGAGCCCATTGCATTGAACCGTCGGCAATCGGTTCATGGGCAGGGTTTGAACCCGCAGTTTACGCGGTACAGAGGGTATTTCATTAGCATCCTCATCAATGACGTAGTACTGCACCCACAGGGTTCTACCTATATGGGCAGCCACCGGCCGCATGGGAATCTGGTAGCGCCGTTGCCCTGGATTGATAGGCTGGTCAACCCGATGCGCACCCACCTGGCCGGGCTCCCCCCATTGCACCCAAGCCCGCTCTGGTGGGTAGATAACCGCAGCTTGCGGAATCTCGACAACGACTCCGGAACTTGCCTGCAAGGGGTCCAGTACCTGTTGCTCACCCGCCCCCGTTGCCTTGTCAGTTGAAGGCCAGGGCAATAAACGCGGAATCGGTGTTGCGGCGACATCCAGTTCGACATAGTCGGAATATGCACTTGGATTACCCGCACGATCCAATACCCGGTAACTCACAGAGCGCAAGCCATCCCCACGCCCGCGAATCAACTCGCCAGGAATACTGAGCACTAGCAGGTCGGTGTAGTTTTGCTCGTCCAGCTCGAGAAAACCACCCTCGTCCAGATCCCCGGGACTGCGCCCCCAATACCAGACAATACGATCCCCTGGCGCTGGCGTCGCGAAAACCGGGACAGTGACCTGGAGTCGATCCTCATTGCGATCAAGGTAATAGGCCGTGAGTTGATTGGGCGGGAGAACAGCACTCGGCATGCTCAACCTACTGTCTGGGCTGGCCAACAACGGCGCACGAATGTCGACGGTAATAATCTCGGTGTCCGACGGCTCCGGATTATCTGGATCCCCGGACCAGTTCAGCGCCTCGTAATGCAAAACCCGCACACCGTGAACATTCAGCACTTTGTCGAGAGGAATCTCGACGAACAAATCACTGCTTTCGATAGGCCCTGCGGTCCACACTTTGTATGCAACTTCAGCACCGTCCAGAAACATCCGTACGCTTTCCGGAAACGCAATCGAGGGCAAGGAATTTTTCCAGAGAGGGAAAGTGACCTTCAGGTGCTGACGCCCAGGATCAACGGGAACAAGATTCTTTTCCCCGCCCTCTATGTCTGGAAGCACATCCGGCACGCTGGGGGCGCCAAGTTTTTCCTCTGCATCAGATCTGGATCCGGACATTGTCGCTCTCCCTTACATAGACGCGAAGGGACACAATGCCTACCCGGCAGGGCCTACTTCACATGGACTATATAAACCGGGATTAGACGACAGTTTGACGCTGTCTGATACTGTCAGAGTTGACAGGTAGGCAGGATAAAAATGCAAACGAACCTGTCACCCTCCCCTAAGGCTTGACTGCGCTCGGACACACAATCAAACCAGAGGGGCACAGGCTGATGCCAGGCGATTACCAGCTGTAGCGCACGCCGATGTTAGCCCCCCACGGCTGATCGATCTTGTCACCCTGGCTGTAATCGAAGTCGGCATGGATCGACACCTTGTCAGTCACCGTCATCGCGACCCCGACACCCAGCTCACCGCGGGAACCAGAAAGGTCGTTGTTGAACACATTGCTGTTGACCTTGACTTCGTTGTTCTCGGAGAACTCATGTACATAAGCCGCACGTACATACGGCTGCACAGCCTTGCCTGCACCCAGATTGAAATTACGTCCGGCGGTGGCACCTACCTTGCCCAGCAAGGAGCGAGTGCTATCGCCATCGGCAGCCAAACCGTTGTCCAGATCGTAATCCTTGCCTTGAACTATCACGCCCGACAGCTGGGTATACGGCTCAATAAAATAGCCGTCGTCCAGGGTTATATGCCGGCCGAACTCCACAGAGGCACCAATGCCGCTGTTGTCGTAATCACCTTTGGTTTTTTTGCCGTCGCTCAACTGAACATCGGACGAGTTCTGGAAGCGGTTGTACTTGAGGACGCCGTCAACGTAGTAACCGCTCTCGTCATCCAGCCAGGTGGTGTAGGCACCGACATAATAACTGTCGACCTTACCGCTGGTGCCGCGCCCCAGGTCCAGATCGGACTTGCTGTAACCGCCGAGCAGGCCAACCAGCCATTGCCCATCGCCGATCGGCAGCGGTGCGTCGGCACCGAACGAAATACCCTGCTGAATTTGTTGATAACCGACGCCTGCACTGGCATCGACCTCAAATTTGTTGCCGTAGCCGCGCATCCACCCACCCGCCTTGCCTGCGTCCATCCGCAATTCGCCCATGCGGCTGCGCAACGTGCTGAGTTCGCCGTACCAGACGGTCGGCGCGGCGTTGAACAGTGCCATGACCGATTGAGTACCAGGGCTGACGACGCGTGTCGTGGTGTCCAGATACCAGTTGTTGCTGTCTCGCTGAACCAGATCGTAAGAGAACGCGCCCAGGTCGACCGGACCGCCCTGCAACGTAAAATCGGCGTCGCCGCTGCCGATGCGCACCATGTGCAGATTGCTGGTGTCGGAAGGATCTGCACCGCTACTGCTGACGGCGATGCTGTGATTTCCACTGGCAGCGCCCGTCACGTCGAGGAAGTCGACACTGCCGGTGGCGAAATCGGCACCCATGATGAACGTACCGTTGCCGGACAGGTTGCCGACCGACAAGGTGTAGAACTCATTCACATCACCGAACTTGATTGCACCACCGCTCATCGACAGCGTCGCGATATCACCATCACCCACCATGGCCCAGGTGGCATCGCTATTGACCGTCAGGCGCTCGACATTCTCCAGGTGCCCGGTGAATGTCGCAAAATTTTCCAGCTGCACCGTGGCGGCGCTGCCAGCCTCGACGACCACATTGCCCTCCAGCTGGCTGTTACTCACGAGCAGGTTGGCCAGCCCCCCACCCTTGACTTCAAGCAAGGTGTCGTTGCTGGCAGCCAGGGTGGAGTTGTTGCGCACTTCGATATTGGCGGTGGGCGTACTGATATCGAAACCATCGACGAGGACTGCCGAACCGTTTTGTCCGGTGACGCTCGACTGGTTGTCCAGTATCAGTGTGCCGGGGGCCGAGACTTGCGGGTCGAACACCATCAGCACCCCGTTTTTGCCGCCACTGATTGAACTGCCGTTGGCCGTGACATTGCCACTGGACATCAATAGGCCAAATCCGTCCGCGTTAGTACCGCTGAGGGAAGATCGGGTCAGATTCAACTGACTACGCCCGTTGACGAGGCCACCATTGCGCCCGCCCGAGATCGCACTATCAACCACGCTCACCGTTGAACTGACCGCGCCATTGTCGCCGGCGGACACTCCCGTAGCATCGACACCGGCAACGATCGCGCTGGAGGTAATACTCGCCGTACTGCCATGGACTCCGACACCATCGTTGAAACCACTTGCCGTGACCTGACTGCGATCAAGGTTCAGGGTCGAGCCACTGCGAACCTGGATATCGAAGGTACGTGCATCGATTGCGGTCAGGCTGGACTGGTTGCGAAGTAGATAATTGTCTGGAGAGTTACCTGCACCAATCGTTGCATTTTCATTGTTCATATCCCGCGCAAGCGCGTGCGGACTGACCCATAACAACGGTGCAATGGACAATAGTTTGATCGCGCCAGCCAGTTGGCGCACAGCAAAAGGAGTTATCGAAAACATGAAAGGATCACCACGAAATTAGAGTCGCCAGTAGAATTAGTTCATTGCTTCTCGCGACGAACTTGGCTTGTACTTACAAGGGCGGCGAACAATATCGAGATACAGCCCCACCGAATGTAGGACTAATCCTGTAATGGAGCGGAGTCATCCACAGAATCAGCGATCCACCCGGCCAGGTGCACAAAAGGGGCTGCGTGCCCCTTTTGTGTCCATGTAACGACTTATCGCCTCATTACGGGTGAGGGGGTATCGGGCATGTGCCTGTACCCGTGCCCAACGCGACATTCAACGTCGCGTCCGGCGAAGGTGGCGTCACGCCGCTAACCGTATAGCTGACGATGCCCCGACCAATCTGGTCCGACTCGCCGCCGTACAAGGGCAGGATTTTTGTCGCATACGGCCGCACGATCCAGTCAAGACCGTTAACCACTTGCGCCGCAGTCAGGGGTGGGAAGGTATGTTGCAAATCAGTGCCCACGATGGGGTCGGCAGGGAGCGGACCCGAAGGATCGTAGCCTTTATGCCCCTGCCACTTGACGGTGACTACCACCCCTAACTTCAAGTAGCGGGCGTTGGCCGGAATATGCACCTTGATCCCGAGGCCTTCCACCGGGTCCCAGTCCAACAAGTGACAGAACATGAAGCCACTTGCATTCCCGGGAAACTCCACGACATCCGGGACAATGGTATGGACTTCCACCTTGACCGGCTTGGGCTTGGAATGCTCGGCGTTGATATAGCCAGCACGACGCAGCCAGTAAAACACCGGCAACCCAGGAGCCGTACTGTTACTGCGTTGATCAATCACACTCCACGGGATTGGAAGGACCATCGCCTGACCCGCAACCTCAGTTGTGATGACGTGCACGGGTAGCACAGGCAGGTTGTCCCACATCAAGTGGATTTCATCACCGGCCGTCGGCGAGTCGTACAACGTAAACCTGGCCTCGGCGTCGAAAGTCGCATCCGACAGATTCAGTTCATCCTTAAGGTCCGATTCACCCCAGACTTCAACTTCGTGCAGGTTCGGGTTGGTAATGTCCGGCCAATCTGGGTTAACGGGGCCGATCCTGGAAAAATCCACCTGGACGGTAATGCCTGGTGCGTCGAACGCCCGCAACCCCCGGCGAACCTCATACTTGACCGGGGTGGTTTGCTCGCCTGTAGTCTGGGTGTATTGAGCCAGCAACACCGCCAGCGGAACCTTGACCAACGTTTGCGCACGCGGCACGAGAGGATGGGGCTCGAGTTCCTGAGTCCCCCAGATGAGATGAATTTTGTCGGAGCTCTTGCCGTTGGTCACTGCAGGAATCACCACGGTGACCTCTCGAGTGGCGGCGTCGAGTTGATCGATCAAGCCGTCGTCGTCTGCCAGCGGTACGCTGGGAGGATCCAGAGGAGCAATGGGTAGCGCTCCGAGCGCGACGTTGCGCAGACGCATCCGGGACAACCGGCTCGGGTTGCCGGCCTTGTCGAACAAGCGGTAGGCACAGAAGACCGGGCCATCGCCAGCGTCCTGAATCCACGGCAAGGGAATTTCGAACAGGCGATTCGCAGGAATAGTGACCGGAACCGGAGTAATCGGCACGATGTCTTCCGGGTTGATCGGTTCGACTTTTTGCCAGCCGTAGGAAATCGTGTCGCCCGGCTCATAATCCGTATAAGCGGGTAACTCGACGAACACTTGGTTGCCGTTGGCAGCCAGGTAGGCATCGTTGATTTCATTGGTAGCGAGTATGAATTCCGGCGGATTTTGCAGGTCGTGCGGAGGCGTGCGGTCAATTCTCAGCGGCGTGGTGGTTGACTCTTCGACGAACCCCGGAGCACTCCAGATTTTCAACCTCCATCGAAGATTGAATTTGCCTTCAATCTCCTTATCGAACACATCGAGAGTGACCGCCTTGGGGAAATCCGGACGGTTTTGCGGGTAGGGAAACGGTTGCTCCTTGAGCACTTCCCAGACGCCGCTGCCAACCCTGGCCATTTCAATACGAACCGTGTCAGCCTGGCCGGGGATCGGCACAAGATTATCCCAAGCCGGAATATTCACCACCAGCGGCTGGTCATTGCTCACCGCCGGTCGTAGTCCCTCGGTATCTCCCGGCATCAAGCCGTTCACGGTAAGGGGGTCGAGCGGCCCCGCAGTTGGAGCGTCACGCTGGGCCAACCGTTCGCGATTGGCCCAGCGCACCTGCTCGGCATTTAGCTGCTTGTCTGAACGTGCCATGTGCTTTCTCCAGTACTGTTCATAGTCAACCGTGACCTGAGCCAAGGCGATGAAACCTGTCTGGCAGTTCGAACTTTGAAAGCACTGCACACTACGCCTTATCGTTCTGCCGGACCTGAGCAACCCGGAGCAAATTAGGCACTAGTTTTTTATCTGCCGATAGCTGTCAGAGTTGACAGGTACCCGCTGTGTGGAGGGTCATGCCTGGCGCAACGCCAACCGCCAGACCCGGGCAATATCCCGTGCCCGCTCACGCAATAGTTGCGCGGCATTGGCACACGCCCGAGCCAGGCTTGTTGGCCCGGAAGGTAACGCAAAGGCGGCATCGACCCCCTGTTCATACATCTGCTCGTAACCCTCGCCCAGGGTGCCGGCGATCACGATCACCGGTACACGGTTTTGGCGGGCGATACGCGCCACCCCGAAGGGGGTCTTGCCCCTTAGCGTCTGCGCATCAAAGCAACCTTCGCCGGTGATCACCAGATCGGCTCCCCGCACGGCGTCCGCCAACCCGACCAGTTCAGCCACGACTTCCACGCCCGGACGAAATTGCGCGTTCAAAAACGCCTTGGCCGCAAACCCCAGGCCCCCCGCCGCACCGCTGCCGGGTTCGTCACGCAGGTCCTTGCCTAGCACGTGCGCACAATGATCGGCAAAGTGCCCCAGGGCAAGATCGAGTTGCTGCACCTGCTCAGGCGAAGCACCTTTCTGTGGGCCGAAAATCGCTGAGGCGCCATGGGGGCCGCAGAGTGGATTGTCGACGTCGGCGGCGATCTCGAAACGGACCTCGGCCAGGCGCGAGTCGATGCCCTTGAGTTCAATACGGGCCAGGTCTTCGAGCGCCAGGCCACCGTGACGGATCGCTTGCCCCTGGGCATCGTTCAAGCGCACGCCCAAGGCGTGCATCGCGCCCGCTCCACCGTCATTGGTGGCACTGCCGCCAATGGCCAGGATGATACGTCGGGCACCCGCATCCAGCGCCGCACGAATCAACTCGCCGGTGCCAAAGGTGCTGCTGATGCACGCATCACGCTGCTCCAGCGGCACCAATTGCAGACCGCTGGCTTCGGCCATCTCGATGATTGCAGTGTGGCTGTCGGGCAACCAGCCCCAACGGGCCTCGACCGGCTCGCCCAATGGCCCTTGCACCCGGGTACTGCGCAACTCGCCAGCGCAGGCCGCGAGAATCGCTTCGACCGTGCCCTCACCGCCGTCGGCCATCGGACATTTGACCAACTGCGCATCCGGCCAGACCTCGGCCAGCCCCTGGGCAATGGCATCCGCCACACCAATAGCACTCAGGCTGTCCTTGAACGAGTCGGGGGCGATGACGATCTTCATGTGATTTCTCCGGTTGTTATGCAGAGCATGCTGCCAGTTGCCCCAGACGATGACGCCAGTCCGCTGCACAAGGGTGGAGGGGGTTTATTGTTCATTTCTACAAAACCCAACTCAAGCCCTGCTCCTACACGTCTGCACAGGGCTGGGGTAATAGCTGCACACCGAGGTACAGCGCCAGCATGCCGTCCAGCCGCAGCGGATCGACTCCGCTGAGCTCGGCCACCCGCTCCATGCGATAGCGCAGGCTGTTGCGGTGGATCCCCAGAGCATCGGCACAGGCCTGGCTTTGGCCATCGTGCTCGCACCAACTGCGCAAGGTCGCCAGCAACTGCCCGTTGCTATCCTTGGCGATGACCTTGCGCAAAGGGCTGAGTAGCTCATCCAGCGCATCATCGTTGCGATGGCGCCAGAGCATCACCGGCAGGCGGTAGCGGTTGAGGGTCAACAAACGACTGTGCGGCAATACATCGCGACCGTAGGCCAGCAAGTCGCCAACCCGCCGATAGCAGCGGCGCAAGCCCTGCAGACCGTCGGCCTGGCCACCGACCGCAATGCGCAGGATGTTCCAGCCCAGGCCATCGAGTTTCTCCAGCAAGCGCTCGTTCTCCACCGTATGAGTGGTCGGGCGGCACCACAGCAACGAGGACTTGGCCGAACTTACGCACCAGCTATCGGGGTAGCGCGAACTCAGCCAGGCACTCAAGGCTTCGGCGGTCTGGCCGTTGCCGTGTTCCAGGCCCAATTCAAACAAATAGGGGGTACGTGACAATTGCGGCTTGAGGCCCATTTGCTGGGCTTCGTCGATCAACCGCGGCGAGTCCCCGGCCTCACTGAGCAATAGCGCCAACAGATCATCGCAGCGCTGGCGGCGCCATTGCTGCTCGGCCTGCTGGTTGCGCTGGGCCACCAGCATTTCGGCGGTCATGCGCACCAACTCGGCGTAGGTGCGCAGTTGCTCGGGTTCACCGGTGATGCCGAGTACGCCGATCAGGCGCTGATCGAGCAGCAACGGCAGGTTGATCCCCGGCTGCACGCCCTTGAGGTGCACTGCCGTCTGGGCGTCGATTTCCACCACCCGACCATTGGCCAGCACCAACTGCGCGCCTTCATGCCGGGTGTTGACCCGCTCCGGCTCGCCACTGCCCAGGATCAGCCCCTGGCTGTCCATGACGTTGACGTTGTAGGGCAGAATGGCCATCGCCCGGTCGACGATATCCTGGGCCAGGTCGTGATCAAGTTCGAACATGAGGCGTATTCCTGGAAAAGCTGGGGCTTTGGTTGTTCACCCGCACAGGCGCTTGGCGTAATCGCTGTGCTCAGGCACAAAGACATCCGCCAATGGGTGACCGAGACTCTGCATGCGGTCACGTTACCCTCGCACCGCAAAAAATCATAATAAAGAGAGACCCGCCATGTCACAGAGCGCCGCTGCCACCCTGGCCACCGATGACGATAAAAACGCCGTCTACAAGCGCATTACCCTGCGCCTGATCCCCTTCATCTTCATTTGCTACCTGTTCAACTACCTGGACCGGGTCAACGTTGGCTTCGCCAAGTTGCAGATGCTCGATGCGCTGAAATTCAGCGAAACCGTGTACGGCCTCGGGGCCGGGATTTTTTTCATCGGTTACGTGCTGTGCGGCGTACCGAGCAACCTGGCGCTGACCCGCTTCGGCCCACGGCGCTGGATTGCGCTGATGATGATCACCTGGGGCACGTTGTCCACCTGCCTGCTGTTCGTCACCACGCCCACCGAGTTCTATACCCTGCGCCTGTTCACCGGTGCCGCCGAAGCCGGATTCTTCCCCGGCGTGGTGTTGTACCTCTCGCAGTGGTTCCCGACCTTCCGCCGTGGCCGCATCATGGCGCTGTTCATGTCGGCGATCCCGGTCTCGGGTCTGCTCGGCAGCCCATTCTCCGGCTGGATCCTCAACCACTTCGCCGCGGGCCAAGGTGGCCTCGCCGGCTGGCAGTGGATGTTCCTGCTGCAGGGCATTCCGACGGTAATCCTCGGTGCACTGGCGTACTTTCTGCTCAGTGACGACTTCGCCAGCGCCAAATGGCTCAAGCCGCACGAGCGTGCGGTGCTTGAGGCGGACCAGGCAATCGACCGCGCCAACAAGCCGAAGACGGCCACCGACTCGCTGCTGGCCGTGTTCAAGAATCCGGCGATCTGGGCGTTCGGCCTGATCTACTTCTGCATCCAGAGCGGCGTGTACGCGATCAACTTCTGGCTGCCGTCGATCATCAAGAACCTCGGTTTCAGCGACAACCTGGTGATCGGTTGGCTCAGTGCGATTCCCTACCTGCTGGCGGCGGTGTTCATGCTGCTGGTCGGACGCTCGGCGGACCTGCACAAGGAGCGCCGCTGGCACCTGGTGGTGCCGATGCTGATGGGCGCGCTGGGCTTGCTGATCGCGGTCAACTTTGCCGCTCACCCGGCCATCGCGATTCTCGGCCTGACCATCGCCACCATGGGCGCCCTCACCGGCCTGCCGATGTTCTGGCCGGTGCCAACCGCCATGCTCAGCGCCGGTGCCGCCGCCGGTGGTCTGGCGCTGATCAACTCCATGGGCCAGATGGCCGGCTTCCTCAGCCCGTACCTGGTGGGCTGGGTCAAGGACACCAGTGGCTCCACCGATGCCGCGCTGTATGTGCTGGCCGCGGTGATTGTCGGCGGTAGCCTGCTGGCCTTACGCATGACCCGCACCCTGCGCGTCTGACCCCAGCCACGGTGGGAGCGGGGTCGCCCGCCCCCACCATTGGATAATTGCGGTTGCCCACATCGCCCTTCTGGTATTTGATTGAGCCTTTCCCACCGGTAAAAGGAATTCGTCATGAGCTACCGCACACTGGGCCATTCCGGACTGCAAGTGTCTACGCTGACCCTGGGCACCATGATGTTTGGCGAGCAGACCAGCACCGAAGACTCGCTGCGAATCATCGACAAAGCCTGGGATCAAGGCATCAATTTCATCGACACCGCCGACGTCTACACCAATGGTCGCTCCGAGGAAATCGTCGGCGAGGCGATTGCCGGCAACCGGCATGAGTGGGTGGTGGCGTCCAAGGTCGGCTTTGGCCCGGTGGACGGCCTGCCGAATCGCAGCGGCCTGAGCCGCAAGCACATTTTCAATGGGATCGATGCCAGCCTGACCCGCCTGGACACCGACTACCTGGACATCTATTACCTGCACCGCGAAGACCACAACACCCCGCTGCACGTCACGGTGTCGGCCATTGGCGACCTGATTCGCCAGGGCAAGATCCGCTATTGGGGCCTGTCCAATTATCGTGGCTGGCGCATCGCCGAGGTGATTCGCGTGGCCGAGCAACTGGGCGTCGACCGGCCGGTGATCAGCCAGCCGCTGTACAATATCGTCAACCGTCAGGCCGAAACCGAACAGATCACCGCCGCCAACGCCTACGGCCTTGGTGTCGTGCCCTACAGCCCGCTGGCCCGTGGCGTGCTCAGCGGCAAGTACGCCCCCGACATTCGCCCCGACGCCAACAGCCGCGCCGGCCGCCAGGACAAACGTATCCTGGAGACCGAATGGCGGGTCGAGTCGCTGCGCATCGCCCAGCAGATCCAGGCCTACACCCAGCAACGTGGTGTTGGCATGGTCGAGTTCGCCATTGCCTGGGTCCTGAACAACGCCGCGGTGACCTCGGCCATCGTCGGCCCGCGCACCGAAGAACAGTGGGACGCCTACACCAAGGCCCAGGACGTGAAGATCAGTGCCGAGGACGAAGCCTTCATCGATTCACTGGTGACCCCGGGGCATGCCTCGACACCGGGGTTCAATGATGTGAGCCATTTTGTCTCGGGGCGCAAGGCACTGAGTAGCTGAGGCCATTGCAACGATATTCGTCGCTCAAACCACGTATCCTTCCCCTCTGTTTATGTTCAGTGTCGCGAGGACAGCTTGTCTAAAGGAATTGCTCTATCGGTGTCGGCCTCGGTGCTGTTTGCCGTCATGTATTTCTACACCTCACTGCTGTCGCCGCTCGACGGTGTGGAAATTTTCGGCTGGCGCATGCTGCTGACTGTGCCGTGCATGACGGTGTTCATGCTGGTATCCGGTGAGTGGCAACGGGTGGTGGAGATCCTGCGGCGGCTGGCAGCCAAACCGCTGCTGGTCGGTGGCTTGCTGGTGTCCTCTGCCCTGCTCGGCGTGCAACTGTGGCTATTCATGTGGGCACCGTTGAACGGTCATAGCCTGGATGTGTCCCTGGGGTATTTCCTGCTGCCACTGACCATGGTGCTGACCGGCCGCATCGTCTACGGCGAGCGCCTGTCGTACCTGCAGAAGATTGCCGCGAGCCTGGCGACCCTGGGCGTGCTCAATGAGTTGTACCAGGTGGGCAGCTTTTCCTGGGCGACCATGCTGGTGGCCATCGGTTACCCGACTTACTTCGTGTTGCGCCGACGCCTGGCGGCTGACAACCTCGGCGGCCTGTGGCTGGACATGGCGCTGTTGCTGCCAGTGGCGTACTGGTTCGTGCACAACGGCGCACAAGGCTTCGGCGTGTTCGACCAGTACCCTTGGCTAACGTTGCTGATTCCCGTGCTCGGGATCATCAGTGCCTCGGCCCTGGTGGTCTACATCATCGCCAGCCGCCTGCTGCCGTTCAGTCTGTTCGGGCTGCTCAGCTATGTCGAGCCGGTGTTGTTGCTGGGGGTGGCACTGCTGTTGGGAGAAAGCATCAAGGCGGGGGAATGGCTGACCTACATCCCGATCTGGCTGGCGGTGCTGGTCCTGGTGTTCGAGGGCTTCAAGCACCTGGTGCGCCAACGCAGGCCTTAAGCACACCTGAAACAAATGTGGGAGCGAGCAAGCTCGCTCCCACAGTTTTATCGGTGTAAGGGCTTAGTCCGTGGAGAGAACACCACGGCGCACCTGGTCACGTTCGATCGACTCGAACAGCGCCTTGAAGTTGCCTTCACCAAAACCATCGTCGCCTTTACGCTGGATGAATTCGAAGAACACCGGGCCCATCAGGGTTTCCGAGAAGATCTGCAACAGCAGGCGCTTGTCGCCGGCCTCGGACGAACCGTCCAGCAGGATCCCGCGGGCCTGCAACTCGCCGACCGGTTCGCCGTGGTTCGGCAGACGGCCTTCGAGCATTTCGTAGTAGGTATCTGGCGGCGCAGTCATGAAGCGCATGCCGATGCTTTTCAGGTGATCCCAAGTCTTGATCAGGTCATCGGCCAGGAAAGCAACGTGCTGGATGCCTTCGCCGTTGAACTGCATCAGGAACTCTTCGATCTGCCCGGCACCCTTGGAGGACTCTTCGTTCAGCGGGATGCGGATCATGCCATCGGGAGCGGTCATGGCCTTGGAGGTCAGGCCGGTGTATTCGCCCTTGATGTCGAAGTAGCGGATCTCGCGGAAGTTGAACAGCTTCTCGTAGAAGTTCGCCCAGTAGGCCATGCGGCCGCGGTACACGTTGTGAGTCAGGTGGTCGATGATCTTCAGGCCGGCACCGACCGGGTTGCGGTCGACACCTTCGATGAACACGAAGTCGATGTCGTAGATCGAGCTGCCTTCACCAAAACGGTCGATCAGGTACAGCGGCGCGCCGCCGATGCCCTTGATGGCCGGCAGGTTCAGCTCCATCGGGCCGGTCTCGATGTGGATCGGCTGGGCGCCGAGTTCCAGGGCCCGGTTGTAGGCCAGTTGCGAATCCTTGACGCGGAACGCCATGCCACACACCGACGGACCGTGCTCGGCGGCGAAGTACGAGGCGACGCTGTTGGGTTCGTTGTTGAGGATCAGGTTGATCGCGCCCTGGCGATACAGGTGCACGTTCTTGGAGCGGTGGGTCGCGACCTTGGTGAAGCCCATGATCTCGAAGATCGGCTCAAGGGTGTTCGGGGTTGGCGATGCGAGTTCGATGAACTCGAAGCCCATCAGGCCCATTGGGTTTTCGTATAAATCTGCCATGGTTGACGCCTCATCATGCTTTTAATAATTAACTGATCGTTAGTCGTGAGCACTGCTGAGACGCGCGGGTGGCGCGCAGGAGATGCCTCGCACACTGCGGGCGAGAAAATCACCGTAGATCAATTGGAACCCAAATATCTTCATTGTCGACCCAAGGCTTTTGTGGGCGAGGCTTCTGCTGTCAGAAGACTTATTCTTATATGCGTAAACCGATTCTACACAGCGTAAAACAATTTGTCCGCCTTCTCTATAAAATCCGCCTTTTTGCCGTCGCTGCAAAGGCTTTGTTGCACAGGTAGATACCCAGCAGGATGACCGCCCCGCCCAGGTACATCGCGCCCGTCATCGGTTCGCCGAGCAGCAGCGCGCCGAGGATCACCGCGGTCAGTGGGTTCAACGCGATAAACGCGCCACTGCGGGTGGCGCCAATCCGGCGAATGCCGTCGTAATACCAGATATAGGCCAGCGCCGAACCCAGCACACCCAAGTACAGCAGGCTGATCACTTGTCCCGGGGGCAACTGCGCAAGGACCTGCCACTGGACTTCGCCGCGCACCGCGCAGGTCAGCCATAACATCAAGGTGCCCAGGACCACCGAGTAAGTCACGGTGTGCAGCGGGCCCAGCGCTTGGTTCAGCCCCCTGGAGAACAACGAATAGACACCCCAGCCCAGCACGCAGCCGAGCAGCAGCAGGTCGCCAAGCCAAGCCCCGCCGGTGAACACCGACTGATCGCCACTGACGATCACCAGCCCCGCTCCGCCGAGACACAGGAGGATGCCGACGACCTTGCTGGCACTAAGGCGCTCCTTGAACAGCAACCAGGACGCCAGCCCGATCACTGCCGGGTTCAAGGCGACAATCAGCGATGCGCGGGACGCGTGGATATACTGCAGGCCGTAAAAGAAACACAGGTTGTAGACGTAGATGCCGAAGAACCCCAACAGTCCCAATTGCAGCCATTGCCGGCCGCTCGGCCGAGCCAGGGGGATGCGGGCCAACCCCATGAACAGCAGCAGCGCCAGGCTCGCCAGCGCAAAGCGCAAACTCGCGGCAAACAATGGGCTCAGCGAACCCGCCAGGTAGCGCCCGGCGACGAAAGTTCCGCCCCAGAGCATGGTGACGCTGGCGAGCTTCAGGTACACCGGGACATCCGAACCATGCCAACCACTCTGGACAAGACTTTTCATGCAGGCTCCTGGGACATGACAGGGTTGATGGCTTATTCTTCCCGTCATGATCGATCATCGTAAAATGAGTCTTTACTCATGACCCTGAGCCAACTCGAGATCTTTTCCCTGGTCGCCGAGCTGCAAGGCTTCACCAGCGCAGCCCACCGCCTGGGCATCAGCCAGTCGGCGGTGTCCCATGCCATCAAGGCCCTGGAGCAGGAACTGGGTGTCGAGCTGCTCAGGCGCCAGCAGTCCCAGGTCGAACTCAGCGACATCGGCCAGCAGTTGCTGGTGCGTGCTCGCGCCATGCTCGGCCTCGCCAGCACTCTGCGCCAGGAGGCCGCCGACGCCCGCGGAATGAAAAGTGGCACGCTGCGCATCGGTTCTTTTGGCCCCACGGCGTCGATCGGCCTGCTGCCGAAAATCCTGCCGCAGTACCGGGCGGCCTATCCCGGCATCGAGGTGCACATCGATGAAGGCCCCGACCGGCAGGTGTTGCAGTGGCTGGATGAGCGGCGGATCGATGTCGGTTTCGTGGTGCTGCCCGAAGAGCGTTTCGACACCTTCCCCTTGGTCGAGGACCAGATGGTCGCGCTTATCCCCGTCGGACATGCCCTGGCCAACAGTGACAGCCTGACACTGCGCGAGCTGTGCGACGATCCGTTCATCCTCACCGAGGCCGGTTCTGCAGAACTGGTGACACGCCTGTTCAGCGCGGCACGGCTGAGCCCCGACATCCGTTATCGCTGTTCGCAATTGCTCAGCACCCTGGCAACCGTGAGTCGGGGTGAAGCACTGACCCTGGTTGCCGAACGCTCGCTACCCGACACCCCGCAGGCGCATTACGTGAAGCGGCCGCTGTCTCCGATGGTCAAGCGCCAGGTGGGTCTGGCGGTGCTGGATCAACGCCAATGCTCGCCCGCCACCCTGGCGTTCATCAAACTGGCAACGGGATTGTCCTTGAGTTGAACAACACAATCGCCCAGTGCCATCTATCATCCCCGCTATGCAATCTCTTCATGGAAGGCAAGGCGTTGCCGCACCTGCATTTGAGAGCCCATCCCCGCAGTCCCAGGTTTGCCCAATGCCATTGACCTTAAAGCGCCGGCGTAAAAGCGCCTACCGTAACGCCATCACCGTGCTGGTGGCCCTGGTGCCCGTGGTGCTGGGCGGCGCCATTTTGTACATGCAAGCCGAAAGCCGACTGAGCCAGAGCACGCACCAGACCGCCGAGGAAGCCGTTCGCCAGTTTGACCTGATGCTCGACAACACCGCCCACGCGGCCCAGCTCCTGCTGCCGCTGGCTGGGCAGCCCTGTGCGGACGTCAAGCTGGCCCTGCGTGAGCAAGTGACCCGCCGGCCCTTCGTGCGCTCCACCAACCTGGTGTGGGACAACAATCTGTACTGCAGCTCGTTGTTTGGCGAGTTCGAGGAGAAGGTCGACCCGGGCGAGTACACCCACGGCAAGTTGTGGTTGATGAACGGCAATCCGGTAACGCCCAACACCGCCCTGTTGGTGTACCGCCAGAGCGAGGGCCGACAAGGCGCACTGACCACGCTCGATGGCTACCACCTGAGCAACGTGCTGCGCCTGATCGGGCGCCAGACCCTGTTGTTGCTGCAGGTCGGTGACAATTGGTTGTCGGCCGACGGCCAGGTCCATGAGGGCGCCCTGCCCGAACTGCCGGTGGCACGCAATTACCTGGAATCGTCACGCTATGCCTTTAAAGTGGAGGCCGGATTCCCCGAGGGGGAAACCTGGCGCTACATGGTCAGCGAGTACCCACCACTGTTCAGCCTGCTGATATTTTTTGGCGCCATCGCCGGCACCCTCGCCCACTGGCTGCAAAAACGCTCGACATCACCCAGCCTGGAGTTGCAGCGGGCCATGGAGGCCAAGGAGTTTGTGCCGTACTTTCAACCGGTGGTGCATGGTGACAGCAAGGGTTGGGCCGGCACCGAGGTGCTGATGCGCTGGAACCACCCCAAGGATGGCCTGGTACGTCCAGACCTGTTCATTCCCTTTGCCGAGCACTCGGGGCTGATCGTGCCGATGACGCGCTCATTGATGCAGCAGACCGCCGCAGTGCTCGGCCCGCAAGCCAGTCATTTCGGCGAACGCTTTCATATCGGCATCAACATCACCGCCAGCCATTGCCAGGACCTTGACCTGGTGGCTGACTGCCGCGAGTTCCTGGCGGCTTTCCCGCCCGGCAAGGTCGCGCTGGTCCTGGAGCTCACCGAACGCGAGCTGATCGAACCCACGGCCATCACCCACCAACTGTTCGAACAGTTGCATGGACTGGGCGTGATGATCGCCATTGATGATTTTGGTACCGGCCACTCCAGCCTCGGTTACTTGCGCCAGTTCAATGTGGACTTCCTGAAAATCGACCAGAGTTTTGTCGCAATGATCGGCGTGGACGCGCTGTCGCGGCATATTCTGGACAGCATCATCGAACTCTCCGGCAAACTCGACTTGGGGATAGTCGCCGAAGGGGTCGAAACACTAGAACAGAGTGAATATCTTGCAGGTCATGGGGTGAACTTCCTGCAGGGCTACCTGTATGGCCGACCGATGCCCGCTGGCGAATTCATTATCGAACTGAACAAACACTTGGCGGTTGAGCAAAACGCCCTGTAAAAACCATTACTGAGCGGTCGGCGCACCAAATGGCATCAAACAGCGGAGCTGCGTTACATAAATAAAAAGACATGATTTACTCGGAGTGAATTAACTACTACAATTTTTCCTGCCTGCGCAAGATTGCCAGGTGCGCCACTCTCACCGAGTCGCTTCAAGGCTCTTGGCTTATAGCTTTGTTTGCGGTTGGTCTCAGCCAAACACACTATTGGAGTAAAGATATTGTCCAGACTCGCTGAATTTCGTGCAGCTGAAAAGGCCCTTCAAGAGCAGCTTGCGCAGCTGGAATCACTGAAGAACGACGCCGGGCTGAAGAAAGAAATCGAATTCGAAGAGAAGCTCCAGGGCTTGATGAAAACCTATGGCAAGAGCCTGCGCGACATTATCGCCATCCTCGACCCCAACGCCAAGGCTAGCCTGCAGCCAGCCGCGGCACCCAAGACCCGCCGCGCCCGCGTGGTCAAGGTGTACCAAAACCCGCACACTGGCGAACTGATCGAAACCAAAGGCGGCAATCACCGCGGCCTGAAAGCCTGGAAGGAACAATACGGCGCCAGCACCGTTGATTCCTGGCTGCGTGCTTGAGGGCCATGAACCTCACCCTGAAAAGCCCTGCCAACGCAGGGCTTTTTTATGCCACTCGGATTTTAAGTAACGATGCTCGCCGATCTAGCGGAAAAATCCGCTAACTACCATGGGTCGGCACAATTAACTTTGTAGTTAGTCCTTCCGGCCAAAGAACTGGAAGCCCGCCATTGCGTCGTGAACACTGCAATCTGGAACTAAAGTTTCAAACTTTCACGCAGCGCCTGTATTTCTTTCTGACTTGCTGCGTACGCATCGGCTTGTCCGGCGTAGGAAAAAACATAGGCTTTATCTGCCTCTACCGCGGCCACTAGTGTTTGCGACAATACATGACGCCCGTTCTGGGTAATGGTACAGGTGGTTTCCAGGGCAGCCAGGCGACTCAATGTAGCCGGATGAATCTTGTTGCACACACTCTGGTAGCCGCCCTGAAAGAAGTCCTTCTGGATCGACTTGCGCATTTCCAACAACACCCCCTGCAAGTTGACCACATGCCCGGCCTCAACCTGGGTCATGGTCAACTCCATGACCAGTATCGTGTCACCGTTCTCATCGTTTTTCACTGCGCGCTGGCGTGAAACCTTCGCCGGCGCCTCGCTCGGCGCGGTTTCCAGCGCGGGTTCCAGCGCGGTTTCTGGCTCCAGGGCCTGGACCTGCCATCCATCAGGCCAGGTGATCTCGGCGAGCTGGGGTTGCGCAGCAGCAGCGGCGGCAAACAGACCGGTTAACAGCAACAGGGATCGAATGGTTCGGATCATCAGGCAAGACACTGGCGAGGAAAGGCCCAAAGTCTGACCCCGACCGGGCCCGCAGGCAATAGCCGGAGCTTTGTGCATTGGCCCGGCACCGCCCCTTGCGTATCATTGGCCCACTGCAAGCAAGCCTCGAGCACCGCAAGCCCAAGGACAGCTCCATCGGCTGGAGCGTCGTTTGCCCCACTTATTTTCCGGAGGGCCCATGAGCCTGCACGACCTGAACACCTTCCCCGGCGTCACTGCCCAACCTGACACTGCCACCCAGCAATTCGTGTTCAACCACACCATGCTGCGGGTCAAGGACATCACCAAGTCCCTGGACTTCTACACCCGTATCCTCGGCTTCAGCCTGGTGGAAAAACGCGATTTCCCGGAAGCCGAGTTCAGCCTGTACTTCCTGGCCCTGGTCGACAAAAACCAGATCCCGGCCGACGCGGCGGCTCGTACCGAGTGGATGAAGTCGATCCCGGGGATTCTCGAGTTGACCCACAACCACGGTACTGAGAACGACCCGGATTTCGCCTACCACAATGGCAACACCGACCCGCGCGGTTTTGGCCACATCTGCATTTCGGTACCGGACATCCGCGCCGCCTGCGAACGCTTCGAAGCCCTGGGCTGTGACTTCCAGAAACGTCTGAATGACGGCCGCATGAAGAGCCTGGCCTTCATCAAGGACCCGGATGCCTATTGGGTCGAAATCATCCAGCCAGCGCCACTGCTGGCGTAGGAACAAGCTCAAGCATGGGGTGTAAGGGAAGTCTGCTCGCGATGGAGGTCGGTACATCCAACATTGAGGCTGCCGCCATCGCGGGCTGTGAGCTGGCCTCATCGCGAGCAAGCCGCAAGCGGGCGCTCGCTCCCACACTGATTTTGGCTGTTCACAGATTCTGTATACACCACACCAAACCTGTGGGAGCGGGCTCGCCCGCGATGGCGGTGTGTCAGGCAACATAGATGTTGGCTGTGCTGGCCTCATCGCGAGCAGGCTCGCTCCTACAGTTAACTTGGTTGCTCACAAATTTTGTATACACCCACACCAAACCTGTGGGAGCGGGCTTGCCCGCGATGGCAGTGGATCAGGCAGCATTGATTTTGGACGGGCTCACTCGCAAAAGACAAAGGGGCAGCGCTGTGGTTTAAGCCGGGGCCGAGGTGCGGATCAGGTGGTCGAAGGCGCTCAACGAAGCCTTGGCGCCCTCGCCTACTGCAATCACGATCTGCTTGTACGGCACGGTGGTCACGTCACCGGCGGCAAACACCCCGGGAATCGAGGTTTCACCGCGGTTATCGACGATGATCTCGCCTCGTGGTGACAGCTCGACAGTGCCTTTGAGCCAATCGGTATTAGGCAGCAGGCCAATCTGCACGAAGATGCCTTCGAGCTCGACGTTCAAGGTCTCACCAGACTGGCGATCCTTGTAGCGCAAGCCGTTGACCTTCTGGCCGTCGCCAGTGACTTCAGTGGTTTGCGCACTGGTGATCACGGTGACGTTCGGCAGGCTGTGCAACTTGCGTTGCAAGACCGCATCGGCGCGCAACTGCACGTCGAATTCCAGCAGTGTCACGTGGGCAACGATCCCTGCCAGGTCAATGGCTGCCTCGACCCCGGAGTTGCCGCCGCCGATCACGGCCACGCGCTTGCCCTTGAACAAGGGGCCGTCGCAGTGCGGGCAGTAGGCCACGCCCTTATTGCGGTATTGCTGTTCGCCCGGCACGTTCATTTCGCGCCAACGGGCGCCGGTGGCCAGAATGACCGTCTTGGCCTTGAGGGTAGCGCCACTGGCGAATTTGACCTGGTGCGGTTCGCCGTTCTGGCCTGGCACCAGGGCATCGGCCCGCTGCAGGTTCATGATGTCGACGTCGTACTGCTTGACGTGTTCTTCCAGGGCCACCGCCAGTTTTGGTCCTTCGGTTTCCTGTACGGAAATGAAGTTTTCAATCGCCATGGTGTCCAGCACCTGACCGCCGAAACGCTCGGCGGCAACGCCGGTGCGAATGCCTTTACGGGCCGCGTAGATCGCGGCCGACGCACCGGCTGGGCCACCGCCCACCACCAACACATCAAAGGCTGGCTTGGCGCTGATTTTCTCGGCCTGGCGCTCGATGCCGCTGGTGTCGATTTTCGCGAGGATTTCTTCCAGGCCCATGCGGCCCTGGCCGAAGTTCACACCATTGAGGTAAACGCTGGGCACGGCCATGATCTGACGCTCGTCGACTTCGGCCTGGAACAGCGCGCCGTCGATGGCGACGTGATGAATATTGGGGTTGAGCACTGCCATCAGGTTCAACGCCTGGACCACGTCCGGGCAGTTCTGGCAGGACAGCGAGAAGTAGGTCTCGAAGTGGAACTCACCCTTGAGCGAGCGGATCTGTTCGATCACTTCGGCACTGGCCTTCGAAGGGTGGCCGCCGACTTGCAGCAGGGCCAGCACCAAGGAGGTGAATTCGTGGCCCATCGGGATGCCGGCAAAACGCAGGCTGATGTCGGCCCCTGGGCGGTTGATCGAGAACGATGGCGTGCGTGCATCGGCACCGTTGTCGAGCAAGGTAATTTGGCTGGAAAGACTGGCAACGTCTTGCAGCAATGCGAGCATTTCCTGGGATTTCGCACCGTCATCGAGGGAGGCAACGATCTCGATCGGCTGGGTGACCCGTTCCAGGTATGACTTCAACTGGGCTTTAAGATTGGCGTCCAACATACGGGCGATCTCCTTTGTTCAATTCTAAAAAAAACGCCCGAGCGAATCTCGCCCGGGCGTCTTGAGGGCGGTGCAGCTGACTTAGGTGCGGCGTACCGCCCGGGTATCGCGAGTCACTGACTCAGATCTTGCCGACCAGGTCCAGGGACGGTGCCAGGGTGGCCTCGCCTTCTTTCCACTTGGCTGGGCAGACTTGGCCCGGGTGAGCGGCGACGTACTGGGCAGCCTTGATTTTGCGCAGCAACTCGGAAGCGTCACGACCTACACCGCCATCGTTGAGCTCGACGATTTTGATCTGGCCTTCAGGGTTGATCACGAAGGTGCCACGGTCTGCCAGGCCAGCTTCTTCGATCAGCACGTCAAAGTTGCGGGAGATGACGTGGGTCGGGTCGCCGATCATGGTGTACTGGATCTTGCCGATGGCTGGCGAAGTGTTGTGCCAGGCTGCGTGGGCAAAGTGGGTGTCGGTGGACACGCTGTAGATCTCGACTCCCAGCTTCTGGAATTCGGCGTAGTTGTCGGCCAGGTCTTCCAGCTCGGTTGGGCAAACGAAGGTGAAGTCAGCCGGGTAGAAGAATACGACAGACCATTTGCCTTTCAGATCGGCGTCCGACACTTGTACGAAATCGCCATTTTTGTAAGCGGTAGCGGTGAAGGGTTTAACTTGGCTGTTGATGATAGGCATCGTTGACTCTCCGTCAGGGTTGAAAAGTTGATGAGGTGAATCCTACCCAACCGATTGCCTGATGGCTCATTGGCAAACCTGATGCCGCTCATTGGTTTTCGCTATTAGCCACCACTCTTAATAGAAGAAAACCGTCTCAGCGACGAAATGCCCTCGACCCGCTACACCGAGGTCCGGCGCCGCCAATCGGTACCTAGCCGCGTGATACACTCCGCCCCCATACAAAGTACGTACTACATTACGCAATGGCAGGAGAAAACATGGCTCGGGGCGGTATAAACAAGGCTGTAGTGCAGGCGGCACGCCTGGCGATCCTGGCGCGCGGCGACAACCCCAGCATTGATGCAGTACGTATCGAGATGGGCAACACCGGTTCGAAAACCACTATTCATCGCTACCTCAAGGAGCTGGATGACGAGGTTGCGGCCCGCCAGAGCGAGCCGCAAGAACAGATCGATGACGAACTGAGCGGGCTGGTAGCACGTCTGGCGCAACGCCTGAGGGAACAGGGCCAGGAGCGCATCGATCACGCCCAGGAAGGTTTCGAGCAAGCGCGCAAGGCGCTCGAAAGCCAATTGGCCGAAGCCCTGCAACTGCAGGCACAACTGACTCGCCAATTGGAGACCCAAGGCGCGACCCTGGCCAGTGAGTCCGCAGCCTTGCAAGACACCCGTGCGTCGCTACAGGGCGAACAGACTCGCAATGCCAGCTTGAGCCAGGCCCTCAGCGATTTTGAACTGCGCTTGAATGACAAGGATGAGCAGATCCGCTCACTGGAAGAAAAGCACCTGCACGCTCGCGACGCCCTGGAGCACTATCGCGAGGCCATCAAGGACCAGCGCGAGCAGGAACAGCGGCGCCATGAAGGCCAAGTGCAGCAGATCCAGATGGAACTGCGCCAGGCCCAGCAAAGCGCCATGGTCCGCCAGGACGAGATCACCCAGCTCAACCGCGATAACGAACGCCTGCTGACCGAGAACCGCGGCACCGTGCGTGAGTTGCACCTGTTGCAGGATCAACTCAAGCACAGCGAGACCCGCCAGGCCCAAGCCCAGGAACAGATCCGCCGCCACGAAGCCGAAGCCACCCTGTTGCAGGAACGCCTGCGGGTCGCAGTGCTGGAAAGCACCAGTGCCAAGCAGGCAGCCGCCGAGCAACTGCACGCCAACGCGGAGCTGGAACTGCGAGCCGCTAGCGCCGAAGCCAGCCTGCAGGCACTGCATCTGGCGGTGGCCACGCAAGCTGCGCTGGAGCCGGCGCCGGTCCCGGTCCCGGTTCCAGGCCCGGCTTCTAAGCAGTCGAAAAAACCTTAACCGGCCACTGGCGTGCGCATGGTGACGAACTCTTCGGCGGCCGTCGGGTGCACGCCGATGGTTTCGTCGAAGTCGCGCTTGGTCGCGCCGGCCTTCAAGGCAATCGCCAGGCCCTGGACGATTTCGCCCGCCTCCGGACCGACCATATGGCAACCCAGGACCTTGTCGGTCTTGGCGTCGACCACCAGCTTCATCAGCGTGCGCTCCTGACACTCGGTCAGGGTCAGCTTCATCGGCCGGAATCGGCTTTCAAAAATCTGCACCTCATGGCCTGCCTCGCGGGCCTGTTCTTCCGTGAGGCCAACAGTGCCGATGTTCGGCAAGCTGAACACGGCGGTCGGGATCATCTGGTAATCCACCAGGCGATACTGCTCGGTCTTGAACAGACGACGCGCAACAGCCATGCCCTCGGCCAGGGCCACCGGCGTCAGTTGCACGCGACCGATGACATCGCCAATCGCCAGGATCGACGGCTCAGCGGTCTGGTACAGCTCGTCGACCTCGACGAAGCCTTTCTGGTCGAGCTTGACCGCGGTATTTTCCAGCCCCAGGTTATCCAGCATCGGCCGCCGTCCGGTCGCATAGAACACGCAATCGGTTTCCAGCTTGCGGCCATCCTTGAGGGTCACGCTCAGGCTGCCATCGGCTTGCCGGTCGATGCGCTCGATGTCGGCATTGAACTGCAGGTCCATGCCACGCTTGGTCAGCTCCTCTTGCAGGTGCTTGCGCACCGCACCGTCGAAGCCGCGCAGAAACAGGTCACCGCGATACAGCAAGGAAGTCGACGCGCCCAGGCCGTGGAAGATCCCGGCGAACTCGACGGCGATGTAACCGCCCCCCACCACCAGCACACGCTTGGGCAGGGTCTTGAGGAAAAACGCCTCGTTGGAACTGATGGCGTGCTCGGCCCCGGGGATCTGCGGGATCTGCGGCCAGCCGCCGGTCGCGATCAGGATATGCTTGGCACTGAAGCGCTCACCATTGATCTCTACGGTATGGGGCGCGACGATCCGGGCGTGGCCTTCATGCAGGGTCACCCCGCTGTTGACCAGCAGATTGCGATAGATACCGTTGAGACGGTTGATCTCGCGGTCCTTGTTGGCGATCAGCGTCGCCCAGTCGAACTGCGCCTGGTCCAGACTCCAGCCGAAGCCCGCAGCCTGCTCGAAGTCTTCGGCAAAGTGTGCGCCGTACACCAGCAATTTCTTCGGCACGCACCCCACGTTGACGCAGGTGCCGCCCAGATAGCGGCTCTCGGCCACGCCGACTTTCGCGCCAAAACCGGCGGCGAAGCGTGCCGCGCGTACTCCGCCGGAACCGGCGCCAATCACATACAGGTCAAAATCGTAGGCCATTTCTATCTCCTCGGCAGGGCACCAGCATACCTGCTGGCGCAGTGCGGGTCAGCGCCGCGAACAATACGCGCTTGAAAAATGAAAAAGCCACCAGAAGGTGGCTTTTCAGAACGGGACGCCCAGACGTTATCAGTACGCCTTGCCCGTCTTGTAGAAGTGCTCGAAGCAGAAGTTGGTGGCTTCGATGTAGCCTTCGGCGCCGCCGCAGTCAAAACGGGTGCCCTTGAACTTGTAGGCAATCACGCAACCGTCTTGCGCCTGTTTCATCAGGGCGTCGGTGATCTGGATCTCGCCACCCTTGCCCGGCTCGGTTTCTTCGATCAGCTTGAAGATGTCCGGGGTCAGGATGTAACGACCGATGATGGCCAGGTTCGACGGCGCATCTTCAGGTTTTGGTTTTTCCACCATATTGCGCACGCGGTACAGGTCGTCACCGATCAGGTCACCGGCGATCACCCCGTACTTGTGGGTTTCCTGCGGGTCGACTTCCTGGATCGCGACGATGGTGCAGCGGTACTGCTTGTACAGCTTGACCATCTGGGTCAGGACGCCGTCGCCATCCAGATTGACGCACAAGTCGTCCGCCAGCACTACGGCGAAGGGTTCGTCGCCGATCAATGGACGACCGGTAAGGATCGCGTGGCCCAGGCCCTTCATTTCGGTCTGACGGGTGTAGGAGAACGAACATTCGTCTAGCAGTTTACGGATACCGACCAGGTACTTCTCTTTGTCGGTGCCCTTGATCTGGTTTTCCAGCTCGTAGCTGATGTCGAAGTGGTCTTCCAGGGCGCGTTTGCCGCGACCGGTGACGATCGAGATTTCGGTCAGTCCAGCGTCCAGTGCTTCTTCGACGCCGTACTGGATCAGTGGCTTGTTCACCACCGGCAGCATTTCTTTAGGCATGGCCTTCGTCGCTGGCAGGAAGCGAGTACCGTAACCGGCTGCTGGGAACAAGCATTTCTTGATCATAAAAGTCCTTGAAAGGGCTGTGTGTACGAGTTTCGGCGCAGTCTAATCAGGCGGCGTGCACCTTACAATGCCCCGCACTGGCTAACCGATGCCATCATAGAGAAATAATCTTGAGGATAGTTCCGCAAAGGCTTCACTTTAGACCAGGGAAGACCCTCAGGCACATTTACCGCTATCATTGAGCAATTGAACCAGCCAACGAGGCAGATAGATGTCGGCAGCAAAAAGCGTGAACGGTTACATGATCAACAAGGCCAAAGACGGTCAATGGTGGGTCGACAGCGCCGGTGGCGAAAACATCGCCGGGCCTTTCCCCACTGAAGCCATGGCTATTGAAGTGGCGTCGGTGCTGCAAGACACCCCGCCCGCTCCCAAGCGTCGCGGGGCCAAGCCCGAGTAAGGTGCCTGGTCAAACAGCCCTGCCCTGTGCAGGGCTTTTTTGTGTTTGTCTGTACCGAAATGGCCATTCGCTATAACCTCTCGCTACCAGGCCTTCTCTGCGCCTGACGCCCCTCCCCCCTGATGGCAACGATCCGATGAAAATAACCCTGGCTGTGATGGCGGTACTGGTCTTGAGCGGTTGTGCCACGGCGTCCAAGACGTATCTGGACGATGGCCAGCAAGGCTTGTCGATCGATTGTTCGGGCGAAGCCAATTCCTGGGCCACCTGCTACGAAAAAGCCGATGCGTCCTGCGCCGGTACTGGCTACAAGATTGTCGGCACAGAGGGTACGCCAGCGCTCAAGGAAAGCGACAAGACCCTGGGCGCGGATGTTGGCAACTTCAAGAGTCGCAGCGTAGTGGTGGTGTGTAACTAGGCTCTGGGCCGTTACATGTGAATTTCCGCGAACTTGATGCCCAGGCCGCGTACGGTCTCGACCAGGTCATCCAGATGGGTGAAGGACTCGACCTCGTCGTTGTCGTCCACCAGGAAAAAACTGCGTCCTGCACTTTTCTTGAAAAACACGATCCATTCCCCCGGGGTCGCCGGATTCTGGATCACATGGGTGGCAGAGATGTGACCCTCTGCATGCCGCTCTCGGACTTGCTCACGCTTCATTGCCTGCTCCATTGATGCCAATGCCGCCCAGGGCCCGATGCTGTTCAGTGTGTCTGGTTGAACAGCCGCGGGCCCGGGACGGCACTGTGTCGATGCAGACAGTTTACCGGATGCCTTGGCCAATCAGTACGCCATCAACGGTTTGCCCATACAAATTGACCCCATCGTTGGCATGGAACTTCACTCGGGTCTTCTCTACGGAGCCGTCGATCAGCCGTGGGTCCTGAGGCCGTTCATGGCTGTTGATGAACGCCGCCACGTCCCACGCCTGCTGATCGCTGAGGCTCTGCGCCTTGCCCAGGGGCATGTTGTATTGAATGAACGACGCCGCGGTATTGATGCGGTGCATGCCCGCTCCCCAGTTGTAGGAGTCCTTACCCCAGAGCGGCGGCATCACGTAGTCCTCGCCGACTTTCTGTCCCTGGCCGCTATCACCGTGGCACACCGCACACTGGGCCTTGTAGACCTGTGCGCCCTGGGCGATGTCATAACCCTTGGCCGGTTGCTTGACCTCCGGATAACCGCGCCCGGGCAGTTCGACGCCAATCGGTGCCTTGGTCGCGAGCCAGTAGGCATAAGCCGACAACGCGCTGATTTCCGGGCCGTCGGCCGCTGGCGGTTTGCCGTTCATGCTGAACTCGAAACAACCTTGCAGGCGCTCGGCGAAGGTATTGACCTTGTCGTTTTTCTTGCGATACGCCGGGTACATCGGGTAAGCCCCCCACAACGGCGCAGAGTTGGGTAACCGGCCCTGGTCCAAGTGGCAGTTGCTGCAATTGAGGCCATTGCCGACATACGCCGGGGCCTGGCGCTTGGTGTCGACAAACAGGCTGTGGCCCTGGCGCACCAGCTTGCCAAACGCGTTGTCCGGCAACTCATGCTCGGCCGGTGCCTGGAAATACTCGACTTTTGCGCTAGTGGCTGCCGGGATCTTCAGTTCGGACTGATCGTCCATCACGGTCTGGGCGGCATACCCGTTGAGACTGGCCAGTGCCAGGGCCAATGGGGCGAAGGATAGGAATTTCATGGCTTGGCCTCCTGGCTGCCCAGTGTCGCAAAGTAGTCGGCGACCGCCTTGATTTCGTCCGGGGTCAGGGATTTGGCGATATGCCCCATCAGATCATTGGGGTCGTTGTGCCGGGTGCCGTCACGCCAGGCGTTCAATTGCCCGACCAGGTAACTGGCCGACTGCCCGGCCAGTGGCGGAAACGCCGTGCCCACGCCCACCCCACCGGGGCCGTGACACATCACGCACTCGGGAATCTGCCGGTCCCAGGCACCGCGCAAGGCCAGCCGCGCGCCCGGTTCTGTCGGCGTGGTGTTGCGTGTCACTTGCGGGGTGGCCGGCGCGGGCATGGCCGCCAGGGTGCTGGTAACCGCCTGGATCTCGCCTTCGCTCAGCGCCTTGGCCAGCGGCTGCATCACCGGGCTGACCCGCGAGCCACTGCGAAAGTCCGCCAGTTGTTTACTCAGGTACCCCGCCGACAAACCGGCCAGCCGGGGAAATCCGGCGGCCGGCATGCCCATGCCATCGGCACCATGGCAGGCAAAGCAGGCAGTAGCGGCAGGTAACGCACCACCCTGGGTATAGATTTTCTGTCCGTCGTCGGCATTCACGACGCTGACAGCAATGAGCATCAGGCTGCCCAATACGGTCGGTTTGAAATCCATCTCTAACCCTCTTTTTCTAGTTATAAGCTTAGACTTAGTTTGCATAAGCATATAAAGAGTAAGTGATTGTGACGGCTATCTCAACCGCCCAGGCAATGTGCGTCATCGTTGACGATCATCGCGAGCAGCCTCATTCCACAGGGTGTTCGGTGTCCGTCAATTATGTCCGGGCATAAAAAAGCCCGAGCCGGGAGGGTCCGGGTCGGGCTTGTGGGTGGCATGGCCGCTGGCTGTCCGGCCTTAGCCGGAAATGCACTCGTTGGCGGCAACCCCGATGTCACCCGGACGCATCGGCACATTGGACAGACTCTCGTGCAACTTGATGCTGCTGCCGCCGGAACGCTCTTCGATGTCGAACACCGCTGCCGGGTCGGTTGACAGCTTGCCGGGGACGATGACCCGCACCCCATCCTTGTGCGGTTCCATTTGCACCGCGCCCCGGCTCTTGGCCAGCTTCTCGGCGACACAGTTGGCATATTCCTGCGGCTTCTTCCCTGAAATCACGTTCATGGTGGGCGGGGTCTGATTGATGTCCGAGACTGTCGCACATCCACTCATCACCAATGCCAGCAACAAAACGCCCTGCTTCATACAAATCCTCCAATAAAGACCCTCGGACAGCGCAAATGCGCTTTTTCTCCGGCCTGCCGTGCTTTATGGCGCAAATAATTGCGGATAACTGTTTTTAATTGTCAAACCGGCTCTCAGCGGTCCGCTTTTGCACAGCCTTCGCTGATAAACTGGGCCATCGTCCATGCTATCGTTTTGATTTGCTAGAAAAAGCCCTTCTGGAGGCGCCCATGAAATTTATCCACCAGCGCGAGCACCTCAACGAAGATGACATCGTCGTCATTCAATGCTCGCAAACCTGCAACATCCGCCTGATGAGCGACGCCAACTTCCGCAGCTTCAAGAACGGCGGTCGTCACTCTTACCACGGCGGCGCATTCGACACCTTCCCGGCGAGAATCACCGCACCCAGCACCGGTTTCTGGAACATCACCATCGACACGGTCACCAGCCGGGCGATCAGCGTGACCCGTAAGCCAACGCTGACCCACTCGATCAAGATCGTTCGCCGGTCCAGCTCCAAGTTCAGCTGACACCCCGCCCGCTCCGCGACAGACAGGTACACCCGTGACTCCAACGACCAAGTATGTCATCAAGTACAAACTCAACGGCGAGCGTCGCTTCGAGTTCGCCCAACTGGTAAATGGCACCGAAGACGAGGCCAAGGCCGCGCTGGCCGCGATCCATGGCGACAGCCCGGACGTGATCAGCGATATCAGCGTGAGCAAGGCGCTGTAAGCCGCCCGGCGCTCGGCAATACCTGCACAATTTGACCGCAAGCTGCGGAGTGTTGCCTCGTGTCGAGCGGCCCAGACTGGCCCTCCTCGACCTAGGCCCTGGAGCCGGCAATGCGCGCCTCTTCCCTGCATCCCCCTTTGCCCAACGACCTCGCCGCAGCGCACCAACCGTCGCTGCTCGAACGTATCGACAACCTGCCCTGGCCCTCACTGGAGCACAGTCTCGATCAGGACGGCTGTGCCATCGTCCCCGGCCTGCTGGGTACCCGGGAATGCCAGGACCTGCGGGCGATGTACGACAAGCCCGGGTTGTTTCGCTCCCGGGTGGTGATGGCCAGGCACGGTTTCGGCCGTGGCGAGTATCAATACTTCGACTACCCGTTGCCCGAGCCGGTGCAGCCATTGCGCAGCGCCCTGTATGCGCGACTGGTGCCTTTGGCCAATCGCTGGCAGGCGCGCATGGGCTTGCCCGGCCGCTTTCCCCAGGCACATCCGGCCTTCCTGCAACGCTGCCATGACGCCGGCCAGCGACGTCCGACACCGCTGTTGCTGCAATACGCTGCAGGGGACTACAACTGTTTGCACCAGGACCTGTACGGCGAGCATGTATTTCCCCTGCAAGTGGCGATTCTGCTGTCAGCGCCCGAGCTAGACTTCACGGGAGGTGAGTTGGTGCTCACTGAACAACGCCCGCGGATGCAGTCACGCCCCATGGTGATGCACCTGGAACAAGGTGATGCGCTGATTTTTGCGGTGCATCAGCGCCCGGTGGCCGGGGTGCGCGGCGACTACCGGGTCAACCTGCGCCATGGCGTCAGTCGCCTGCACAGCGGTCAACGACATACCTTGGGAGTGATCTTCCACGATGCACAGTGAGCCCTTGGGCCCGACCACCCTCGACCTGTTTGCCGACGCCGACCAGCAACCGGCGCGAACCGAACAGCTCGGCCTCCAGGCATTCGTGCTGCGCGGCTTCGCCCTACCCTGGGTGCCGCGGCTGCTCGCGGCACTGGAGCAAACGCTGAAGGCAGCCCCGTTTCGCAACATGCTCACCCCCGGCGGCTTCACCATGTCGGTCGGCTTGAGCAATTGCGGCGTACTGGGCTGGACCACCGATCGCAGCGGCTACCGCTACACCCCGCTCGACCCTGTCAGCGGCCGGCCCTGGCCACCGATGCCGGAGGTGTTCCGGGAGTTGGCACAATGCGCTGCGAGCGAGGCCGGATTTGCCGATTTTGCCCCCGATGCCTGCCTGATCAACCGCTACCTGCCAGGGGCGAAGATGTCGTTGCATCAGGACCGTAACGAAGCTTCCTACGAGCCGCCCATCGTCTCGATCTCCCTGGGCCTGCCAGCGATGTTCCTGTTCGGCGGCATGCAACGCAGCGACAGGAGCCGGCGGGTGCCGTTGTTTCACGGCGACATTGTGGTCTGGGGCGGCGTCGATCGTTTGCGTTATCACGGGGTGCTGCCGCTCAAGGACGGACTGCATCCGCAATTGGGTGCCCAGCGCATCAACTTCACCCTGCGCACTGCCGGCTGAAACCACGAATTCGAGCGCAAGCCGCCGGGTGCCCTGTGTCGTCGCAGCGGTTACCCTGAGGCAAATCTTCACAGGGTGGCGCGTGATGTCCCAAGCCAAACACAGTATCGAGCAAGACCCGCGCTGGGCAGCGGTCGTGGCCCGCGACCCGCGCGCCGACGGGCAGTTCGTCTACGGGGTCAAGACCACTGGGATCTACTGCCGCCCCAGCAGCCTGGCGCGCCTGCCCAAACCACAGAACGTGGTGTTCTTCGACACTGAGGAGCAAGCCCTGGCCGCGGGTTTTCGCGCCAGCAAGCGGGCCGCGGCGGACCAGTCCCTGGTCGCCACCCAGCATGCGACCCTGGTGGCTGCTGCGTGCCGGCAGATCGAGCAGGCCGAGAGCCCACCCAGCCTCGGCGAGCTGGCGGCGAGCGCAAACCTGAGCCCGTTTCATTTTCATCGGGTGTTCAAGGCCATCACCGGTCTCACGCCCAAGGGCTACGCCACCGCCCAGCGTTCGCGGCGGGTGCGTGAACGGCTGGAGTCCGCCGACTCCGTGACCGCGGCGCTATACGACGCCGGCTTCAACTCCAACAGCCGCTTTTATGAATCTGCCGACCATTTGCTCGGCATGAAACCCAGCGACTACCGCGCTTCGGGGCAGAACACCGAAATCCGCTTTGCCGTCGGCCAATGCTCCCTGGGAGCAATCCTGGTGGCGCGCAGTGAACGTGGGGTGTGCGCGATTCTCCTCGGCGACGACCCCAACGCACTGGTCGAAGACCTGCAGCAGCGCTTTAGCCAGGCAACGTTGATCGGCGCCGAGCCGGACTTCGAGCATTGGGTGGCCCAAGTCGTCGGGTTTATCGAAGCGCCCGCCCTCGGCCTGGACTTGCCGCTGGATGTGCGTGGCACGGCCTTTCAGGAGCGAGTATGGATGGCCCTGCGCGAGATTCCGCCGGGCAGTACCGCCAGCTACGCCGAAATCGCCCAGCGGATCGGAGCGCCCAAGGCCTTTCGCGCGGTGGCCCAGGCCTGCGGCGCCAACCACCTGGCGGTGGCGATTCCCTGCCACCGGGTGGTACGCAGCGACGGCGAGCTCTCGGGCTACCGCTGGGGGGTGGAACGCAAGCGGCAATTGCTCGCGCGGGAAAACCAGCCCTAGAAAATCCCGATGTGCACCGCCACGCTGTCGGGACCGGTGTAGGCCTCGAAGTCAGTGGCGAAGCGGCGCTTGATCTGTGGATGCGCCTCAAAGTACTCCCACACCCGGCCCCAGGCCTCGATCACTGCGCCCGGCATCGCACCCTGGGCATCGAACACCAGGTATTGCCCGCCTTGCACCTCAATGCTTGGGTATTCAGTCGCGGGCTCACTGACCCTGACCCCGGCCAGCACATCAAACGAGCCGCTCGCGTCCGACTCATAGTTGCTGTACACGCCATACACCAGGGAGTCGGGGGTTTTACCCGGTATTTTTTCGTACAGGCCTTCGCTAAAAAAACGCCCCCACATCGGTCCGATACGCGCAGTTGCCGCCTGTTGCTCGGCCGCGTTGAGCGTGCGCACGCGCAAACCCGACACATTAAACGGCAGCACTTCCAGTTGTTTGATGCTCATGAACCCATCCTCCTTGATCAAACTGTTAAAAAATTCATCACCGACGTTACACGAGAAGTTTATGATTTTCGCCCTCGGCGACGGCTTCTACCCAAAGACCGCCAATGGCTGGCAGTTGAAGATGCCAAGCCCTCCCACCCGATTTTCAACCGGAGCGCACTGCTGATGAGCCAATGGCCAGACACTCGCATTCTTGACCTGCTCGGCATCGAGTTGCCGATCATCCAGGCCCCCATGGCCGGCGCGACCGGCTCGGCCATGGTCATCGAGGCCAGCAACGCCGGCGGTCTGGGCTCGATGCCGGCCGCGATGCTGAGTGTCGAGCAGTTGCGCGAAGAACTGACGATCATCGGCCAACACAGCCAGCGTCCGTTCAATGTGAACTTCTTCTGTCATCAACCGCCGGTAGCCGACGAGTTACGCGCGCAGCAATGGAAACAGCTGCTGGAACCCTACTACCGTGAACTCGGGGTGGATTTCGAGGCGCCGACGCCGGTCTCCAACCGCGCGCCCTTCGACGCTGCCGCGTGTGCGGTGGTCGAGGAATTTCGCCCGAAAGTGGTGAGCTTTCACTTCGGCCTGCCGGAAAAATCCCTGCTCGAACGGGTCAAGGCCACCGGCGCCAAGGTGCTGTCGTCGGCGACCACGGTCGATGAGGCAATCTGGCTGCAACAGCATGGCTGTGACGCGATCATCGCCATGGGCTACGAGGCCGGCGGCCATCGCGGGATGTTCCTCAGCGAGGACCTGAGCAGCCAGGTCGGTACCTTGGCCCTGGTGCCGCAGGTGGTCGACGCGGTCAGCGTGCCGGTGATCGCTGCCGGCGGCATTGGCGATGCCCGCGCGATTGCGGCGGCGTTCGCCCTCGGCGCCTCGGCCGTGCAACTGGGCACCGCCTACCTGTTCACCCCGCAAGCCAAGGTCAGCGCCTCGCACTACCGCGCCTTGCGGACCGCCAAGGACAGCGACACCGCGCTCACCAACATTTTCACCGGGCGCCCGGCCCGCGGCATTATCAATCGGGTGATGCGCGAACTCGGCCCCATCTGCGCCCAAGCCCCGGCCTTCCCGCTGGCCGGTGGCGCGTTGCTGCCGTTGCGCGCCCAGGGCGAAGCGGACTTCAGCAACCTGTGGGCCGGCCAAGCCGTGCACCTGGGCATCGAACTGCCCACCGGCGAACTGACCCGGCGCCTGGCCGAAGAAGCGCTGGCTCTGCTGACCCGCCGCTAAGGTCCCGTAGCAGCTGCCGCAGGCTGCGTTGGGTTGCGCAGCGCCCCCCAGCGGGTATTGCCAACTCCAACGAACGGCCTGCGGCCGTTAACGCAGCCTCGCGGGCTCGGCAGCTGCTAAAGGCGCGGCGCGGCAAGAAAATTGTATACAACGTTGTGATCATCGCGCCTTGAAGAGTTCCGTTCGTCGTTGATTCGCTATATATTCCGCTATATAGCGTTTCACCACCTCTCTCGGAGCCGCTTCATGACTATTCGTGTCTCACGTTTCGCACCTACTTGCCTGGCGTCCCTGATCGCCGTGTTGGCCCTGGGTTCGGCACACGCCGATGAGGTCCAGGTGGCGGTGGCGGCCAACTTCACCGCGCCGATCCAGGCAATTGCCGCCGACTTCGAGAAAGACACCGGGCACAAGCTGGTGGCCGCTTATGGCGCCACGGGCCAGTTCTATACCCAGATCAAGAACGGCGCGCCGTTTGAGGTGTTCCTGGCGGCGGACGACAGCACTGCGCAAAAACTCGAAAACGAAGGCGACATCGTCAAGGGCTCGCGTTTCACCTACGCCATCGGCACCCTGGCGCTGTGGTCAGCCAAAGCGGGTTACGTCGATGCCAAGGGCCAGGTGCTCGCCGACAACCAGTACCAGCACCTGTCCATCGCCAACCCGAAAGCCGCGCCCTACGGCCTGGCCGCGACCCAGGTCCTGGCCAAGCTGGGCCTGACCGACAAGGTCAAGGCCAAGATCGTCGAAGGCCAGAACATCACCCAGGCCTACCAGTTCGTCTCCACCGGCAATGCACAAATCGGCTTCGTCGCCTTGTCGCAGATCTATAAAGACGGCAAAGTCACCGGCGGTTCGGCGTGGATCGTGCCGGCCGAGATGCATGATCCGATCAAGCAGGACGCAGTCATCCTCAACAAAGGCAAGGACAACCCGGCCGCCAAGGCCCTGGTTGACTACCTCAAGGGCCCTAAAGCCGCGGCCATCATCCAGTCCTATGGTTACCAGCTCTAAATGACCTTATCGAGTGCCGATTTCGCCGCCATCTGGCTGACCTTCAAGCTGGCGTCCCTGACGACCGTGATTTTGCTGATCATCGGCACTCCCATCGCGTTATGGCTGTCGCGCACCCGCTCCTGGTTGCGCGGCCCGGTCGGGGCAATCGTCGCCCTGCCCCTGGTGCTGCCCCCCACCGTCATCGGCTTCTACCTGCTGCTGACCCTGGGCCCCAACGGCTTTCTCGGCCAGTTCACCCAGGCCCTGGGCCTGGGCACACTGACCTTCAGTTTTACCGGCCTGGTGATCGGCTCGGTGATCTACTCCATGCCTTTCGTGGTCCAGCCGCTGCAAAATGCCTTTTCAGCGATCGGCACTCGCCCGCTGGAGGCGGCGGCGACCTTGCGCGCCAACCCTTGGGATACCTTTTTCACGGTGATCCTGCCCCTGGCGCGCCCCGGCTTCATCACCGCCGCAATTCTCGGTTTTGCCCACACCGTGGGTGAGTTCGGCGTGGTGCTGATGATCGGCGGCAATATCCCGGACAAGACCCGGGTGGTGTCGGTGCAGATCTACGACCACGTCGAGGCCATGGAGTATGCCCAGGCCCATTGGCTCGCCGGGGCAATGCTGGTGTTCTCGTTCCTGGTGTTGCTGGCGCTGTATTCCAGTCGCAAGACCAAAGCCGGCTGGAGCTGACCGATGAGCGACGCGATTCACGTACGCCTGCAACTGCACTACCCGGACTTTTCCCTGGACGTCGACCTCGACCTGCCCGGGCGCGGCGTGACTGCACTGTATGGCCACTCGGGTTCCGGCAAGACCACCTGCCTGCGTTGCATCGCCGGGCTGGAACGCGCCGAACAGGGCTTTGTGCAGATCAACGACGAAGTCTGGCAAGACAGCCACAACCAACGGTTCGTGCCACCCCACAAGCGCGCGCTGGGCTACGTGTTCCAGGAAGCCAGCCTGTTTCCCCACCTGTCGGTGCTGGCCAACCTGGAGTTCGGCTGGCGGCGCATTCCTCGTGCGCAACGCCGGGTCGACATGGCCCACGCCACTGAGTTGCTGGGGATCGGCCACCTGCTCGATCGCCATCCGCAACACCTCTCCGGCGGTGAGCGCCAGCGCGTCGGCATCGCCCGGGCGTTGCTCACCAGCCCGCGGTTGTTGCTGATGGACGAGCCCCTGGCGGCCCTGGATTCCCAGCGCAAAAGCGAAATCCTGCCGTACCTCGAACGGCTGCACGACGAACTGGAAATCCCGGTGCTCTACGTCAGCCATTCCCAGGATGAGGTCGCGCGCCTGGCCGACCATATCGTCCTGCTCAGTGCCGGCAAGGCCCTGGCCAGTGGCCCTGTGGGCGAAACCCTGGCTCGGCTCGACCTGCCGCTGGCCCTGGGCGACGATGCCGGCGTGGTGATCGACGGCCAGGTCACCGATTACAACCTCGACTATCAACTGCTGACCCTGCAACTGCCCAACAGTCAATTGAGCGTGCGCGTGGCCCATCTACCGCTGGCCCTGGGCAAGCAACTGCGCTTCAAGGTCCAGGCCCGCGACGTCAGCCTGAGCCTGCACGCCGGCGAACAGAGCAGCATCCTCAATCGCCTGCCGGTGACGGTGGTCAGCGAAATTGCCGCCGACAACACCGCCCATGTGCTGGTGCGCCTGGACGTCGCCGGTACCCCCCTGCTGGCGCGCATCACACGCTTTTCCCGGGACCACCTGCAGCTGCATCCGGGCCAGGCGTTATGGGCGCAGATCAAGGCCGTGGCCGTACTGGCGTAAACCCTTTGGCACGACCGCCGACGCCTGCGGTCAATGGCTATACCAGCCCGCCCAAGGACGCTGCGCCATGCCGGATCTCACCCCAGCCGACTCGCTGCCACCGGACCTGCACTATGTCGATGACACGCAGCCGGGCATCCGCCGCAAAATCCTGCGCGGCAAGTTCTGTTATCTCGATGTGGCTGGCCAGCGCATTACCGACCCCGCGCAAATCAAGCGCCTCAACGCCCTCGCCGTGCCTCCCGCCTACACCGACGTGTGGATCTGTGCCGATCCCCAGGGCCATCTGCAGGCCACCGGCCGCGATGCACGGGGGCGCAAGCAATACCGCTATCACCCGCGCTGGCGCGAAGTGCGCGATGGCGACAAGTATTCGCGCCTGCTGGAGTTCGGCCTGGCACTGCCCAAGCTGCGCCGCCAGCTAGAGGCGCAACTGGCAAGCCCCGGCCATGGCCGCGACAAGGTCATGGCCACGGTCATCAGCCTGCTCGACACCACCCTGATCCGCGTCGGCAACAGCCAATATGCGCGGCAGAACCGCTCCTACGGCCTGACCACCATGCGCACCCGGCACGTGTCGCTGAACGGCAGCGCGATCGCCTTCCAGTTTCGCGGCAAGAGCGGCATCGAACACCAGATCACCGTCAAGGACCGGCGCCTGGCACGGATCATCAAGCGCTGCCTGGAACTCCCCGGGCAAGACCTGTTCCAGTACCTGGACGAACAGGGACAACGGCGCACCGTGACCTCCTCGGACATCAACGCCTACCTGCATCAACTGACAGCGGGCGACTTCACCGCCAAGGATTACCGCACCTGGGCCGGCAGCAGCCTGGCCCTGTCAGCGCTGCGCGAGTTGCCCTGGGAGTCGGCGACCGACGCCAAGCAACACATCGTAGAGATGGTCAAGCGCATCGCCAAGGAGCTGGGCAACACCCCAGCCGTGTGCCGCAAGTGCTACATCCACCCCGCCGTGCTCGACAGTTTCTTGCTCGGCACCCTGGCGCAACTGCCCAAGCCGCGCCAACGCAAGCGCCTGAGCCGCGAAGAGGTCGGGCTGATGATGTTCCTGCAAACCCTCTCGCAAAAGCCACAAGACTTGTAAGGCCTTGCCGATCTACGCTAGGCTGGCCACCTTTCCTGCAGCAGGACGATCGTTCGCCGTGAACAACTAAGCCTTTCAAAAATGTATGCGCAACAAGCCGCCTCGGGCACTTGTTGGCCTTTTTCGACATTTTTTGGAGGTGCTATGACTCACGTCACGCGTCTGCCTGCACTCGTTAGCCTGAACCAACTCAGCTTCCAGTTCGCCGATGGCGAGCACCTGTTCGACGCCCTGGATTTATCCCTCGACCAACGCCCGACGGCCATTGTCGGCCGTAACGGCAGCGGAAAATCGGTACTCGCCCGATTAATCAGCGGCCTGCTGCAACCCAGCGCCGGAACCTTGAACTGCCACGCCAGCGTCGCCTATGTGGCGCAGGAACCCCTGTACGTCGACGGCCAGACCGTCGCCCAAGCAGCAGGCATCGCCAGTACACTCGATGCGCTGGCCCGCCTGGCTGCCGGCAATGCCTGCGCCCAGGACCTGGACGACGTCGCCGAGCGCTGGGACCTGGCCGAGCGCTTTGCCTCCATGCTCGCCCAGGCCGGCCTCACCGGGCTGACTGCGCAGCAGCCGATGGCCGCCCTCAGTGGTGGTCAACGTGCACGGATCGCCCTGATCGGCGCCTTGGTCAGCCAGGCCGAGTTGTTGGTGCTGGATGAACCGAGCAACCATCTGGACGCTACGGGCCGGTGCTGGTTGATGGCGCAACTGGCGGCCTGGCGCGGCGGCCTGATCCTGGTCAGTCACGACCGAAGCCTGCTCGACAGCGTGCAACGCATCGTCGAACTGTCGCCCTTGGGGGTACAGGTATTCAGTGGCAACTACACGGCCTACCTGCAACAGCGCACGGTGGTGCAAGCGGCGGCGCACGCGGCACTGGAGCACAGTCGCAACCAGCGCCGTCGAGAACTGCAACGCCTGCAGCGCGAACACGACACGATTTCGCGGCACGCCGCCGGGTCGCGCAAACACGCGCAGACCGCCAATGTCTCACGCTTCGAACGGGCCACCATGAAAGGCCGTGCCAGCGAGATCATGGGCCATGTGCGACAGGCCCACCAAGCCTGCAAAACCGAGCTCAACGCGCAGGTCCACGAGGCCCATGCCCGAGTGATTCACGATGAGCCAGTGCTGATCCCCTTGCCGGGCACCGCGCTGCCCAACAGCCGGCGAGTCATTACCCTGGTGGCTGCGCAGTTGCCATGGTTACCCCGGCAAACGCCGGGCAGCCGGCTCGACCTGACGCTGGCAGGGCCGGTGCGGGTGGCGCTCAGTGGCCCCAACGGTTGCGGTAAATCGACCCTGCTGAAAATGCTCGCCGGTCACTGCGCCGCCGTCAGCGGCGAGTGCCAGACCCACGTACCCAGCGCCTACCTGGATCAACACCTGGCGTTGCTGGACCCCGAGCGCTCGGTGGTCGAGCAGTTGAATCTGCTGGACACCCCGCTGTCCGAAGGGGCGGTGCGCAGCCGCCTGGCTCACTTGCAGCTGGATGCCCGACGCGTGCACCTGCCCACGGGCCAGCTCAGCGGTGGCGAGCGCCTCAAGGCCGCCCTGGCGATCGCGTCGTGGGGCAATACCCCCGCGCAATTGCTGCTGCTCGACGAACCCACCAATCACCTCGACCTGGACTCCGTGCAGGCCCTGGAACAGGCCTTGCGCGGTTTTGTCGGAGCGCTCATCGCCGCCTCCCATGACGCCGAGTTTCTCCAGGCCCTGCAACCCACCCACCACCTGCACTGGACCGCGCACGGCTGGCAGTTGCAAGACGGCGGCCCGGTGCTGCCGGGCTGAATCAGGCGACGAACAGCACGTGGGGTTTTTGCAGGTTTGGCAACCGGATCTATAGTTGATGGGGGGCAACGATCCAGTTCCAGGGCGGGGTCTATACTTGGAGCGATGAACACGATGACAACGCGGTGGATCAGATGCCGCGCGTCATCGTTGACGTCCATCGCGAGCAGGCCGCAAGCGGGCGCTCGCTCCTACAGGGGTTGTGTTGTCCTTTGCCAACCTTCTCGACTAATGGAGGTGTTTTCCATGTCCGAAAAAGAGTCCATCACCACCCTGCTGACGTTGCTCGACTCGCGCCAAACGCGCCTGACGGCGGCGTGCAAGGAAATCGCCGATTGGGTCGACAAACATGACGGCCATCCGACGGCGATGAAAATCCGCGACCGCCTGCAAGATATCGAGAAGGACGCGCCGCTGATCCAGAACGCGCTGACCTCGCTCAAACCGCTGGATCGGCCCCTGCCACGCTTCCGCTGAGCCGAGCGCTTTGAGGGCCGTGTGTCGTTGGCTGACTGCCCTGGATCAGAGTTGATCGCGGGCAATACCGCTGCGAATCCGCAGAATGTCGGCCAGCACCGCCAAGGCGATCTCCGCCGGAGTCTTGCTGCCCAGGTTCAGGCCGATGGGTGCGTGAATCCGCGCCAGCTCGGCCTCCCCCAGACCACCGATCCGGCGCAGGCGCTCGAAGCGTTTCTGCGAGGTTTGCAGGGAACCCATGACCCCGATGTAAAACGCCTCGGTGCGTACGGCTTCCATCATGGCCAGGTCGTCGATACGCGGATCATGGGTCAAGGCGACCACCGCCGTGTCGCTGTGGCAACCGCCCTGGGCAATGAACACCGATGGCAACTGACGGCGAATCTCCACATGCTCCAGCACCACTCCCTCCAGCACTTCCTCGCGCGGATCACAGAGGATCACCTCGAACCCCAGGCCGACCCCGAACTCGGCGCACGCATGCGCCACGCTCGAGTAACCGGCGAGCAACAGCCGTTGAGCCGCCCCGACACGCAACCGCACCCGATCGATTTCGCGCTCGATGCGTGGCCCGTGCTCGCGGTCGACCAACAGGCCGCGGGCGCCACTTTGCAGGTCGACTTCACGGATCAGCCGGCGCTGGCCCAATAGCGCGGATTCCAGCTCACGCAGGTGCGCCTGGACTTCGCAATCGGGTTCGAGCCTTTCCACCAGTACATCCAGCAGTCCGCCACAGGGCAGTTTGACCTGGGAGCGCGGATCATCGCCCTCGCCGTAGCGCACCACGCTCACGGCCTCGGCAAACAAGCCTTCGGCCATGCGCTCGAGAAAATCGTCCTCGACGCAGCCACCGGACAGCGAACCGATCCAGTGCCCGCTGTCGTTGACCGCCAGCATCGAGCCCGGCGCGCGAGGCGCCGAACCGTAGGTGCTGAGCACACTGCACAACCACACACGCTGGCCCGCGCTGGACCAGGCCAGCGCGCGCCGTATCACTTGCAGGTCAAGATGCTGCATGTCAGTGCGCCTTGTGCTCCGCGGGAGCCTCTGCCTTCAGTTGTTCGATCTGGCTGATCAGCAGGTCAGCCGGTTGCCCGCCCCAGGCCTGACGCAGGTAGTTGATCAGGTCGGTGGATTGCTGCGTGCTCAACTTGTCGGCAAAGCCCGGCATCGGCTGCATGCGCTCGAAACCCGAGAACTGCTGCTCGCCAATCCCATCCTCGATCACCCGCAACAGGTTGCGTGGATCTTCCAGGCGCAAGGTGGTGTTGCCTTGCATCGCTACGGCGATGTGCGGTTTACCTTCACCATTGCCGCCGTGGCAGCCGGCGCAGACGTTCAGGTAGTCCTGGCGACCGCGCTGGGCGCTGGCAGTGAGCTGGTCCGGCGTGACCTCGCTGAGCACCTTGGGTTGCGGTGGCAACTCGCCCAGCAGGAAGGTGGCCATGGCCTTCAGGTCCGGGTCGCTGAGGTGCTGGGTGCTGTTGTGGAACACCGGGAACATCTCGTTGAACATCGTGCCCTGGGCGCTCATGCCGTGCTTGAGGAACGAGCTCAGGTCCTGGTGGTTCCAGCCGCGAGCCGCCAGGTCATCGGCCAGCAGGCTCGGCGCCAGGTAGCCGTTGAGCAGGCCGCCGGTCATGCGTTTGTCCTGCTGCATGGCGCCGGGCAAGCCGCGCGGGGTGTGGCATTCGCCACAGTGACCGAGCACGTCGACCATGTACTGGCCGCGCTGCCACGCCTCGCCCTTGCCTTCGGCCGGGGCCAACTTGACGTCCTTGCCATAGAGCATGTTCCAGCCCATCAGGCCCAGGCGCACGTTGAACGGAAAGCTCAGGCTGGTAACCGGTGCCGCGCGATTGATCGGCGCGATGGTCTTGAGGTACGCGTGGATCGCGTCGGAATCGGCACGGGGCATCAGGTGATAGGAGGTGTACGGCATCGCCGGGTACAGGTTGGCACCGTCGCGTCGCTTGCCTTCGGTCAAGGCGGCGAAGAACTCGTCATCGCTGTACAGGCCGATACCGTGCTCCTTGTCCGGCGTGATGTTGGTGCCATAAATGGTGCCGAACGGCGAGACGATTGGCAGGCCGCCGGCATACGGCGCGCCACCGGGTGCGGTGTGGCAGGCCATGCAGTCGGCCGCCCGCGCCAGGTATTCGCCCTGCTTGACCTGCTGTGGGTCTGCTGCCAGGACCGCTTGGCTGGCCAGCAGCGCAACCGCCAGGCCCACGGCACTGGCAACGCCGCTAAGTAGTCGGTTCATGCTCAACCCTCCTTGACCAGGCCAAGATCGTTGAGCACGTTGCGCGTGGCGCTGTAATAGCGCACGTAGCCGGTGCAGCGGCAGATGTGGTGACCGAGGCTGTCCTCGATCACCGCTTCCAGCTGGCTTTGCTTGATCGGCTGGCGCTGCAGTTTTTCCACCAGCACTGTCGCGGCATTGACGAACCCCGGCGCGCAGTAGCTGCACTGGAACGCGAATTCGTCGACGAAGCGCTGCTGGATCGGGTTCAGCTCAGTGACCTTGCCCGCCTCGTCGCGGGTCGCATGGCCCTCGATAGTGCGGATCTTCTTACCCTCGAAGTAGTGCGCGCCGGTGATGCAGGTGCGCACTTCCTCGCTGGTGCCGTCGGGGTTGTCGACGATCACCACACAGGCGTGGCAGATGCCCTGGCCGCAACCCAGGCGCGAGCCGGTAAGGTTTCGGTATTCGTGCAGGTAGTCGATCATCGGCAGATCATCAGGGACCTCGACGGGACCGACGGTTTGACCATTGAGGGTCATTTGGAGCGGACGGTTAGCCATTGAGGGCCTCCTTGATGCGCGCTGGAGTGATAGGCAGGTCACGGACCCGTTTACCGATGGCGTGGGCCACGGCGTTGGCGATGGCGCCCACTACCGGGATCATCACCACCTCGGCGATGCCCTTGGAGGGGTCGCTCGGCGACAACGGCGGGAGGATCTCCGAGGTCTGTTTCCACACCGCGACATCCTTGGCCCGCGGCAGACGGTAACGGTTGAAGTTCCAGTCACCCTCCCCTGGCCCACCTTCGTACAACGGCATTTCTTCCAGCAACGCGTGGCCGATGCCCATGGCGATCCCGCCCTCGAGCTGGCCCTTGACCAGTTCTGGCACCAGCACCCGGCCGCATTCCAGCCAGGAGTGATGGTTGAGCACTTGCACCTCGCCCGAACCTTTGTTGACTTTCAGCTCGACGATGGTCGCCACCGGGCTGTAATAGGTAACGGCGGCGTTGTTCAATTGCGTGGCCGGGTACACCACGTTCTGGCGGTCCAGCAGGTGGAAACCAGCGGTCTTCATCTGCGCCTTGATTGCCTGCGGCGCACCATCGCCATACTTCACGGCCAGCGCATCAAGCGGCAGGCGTTCGCGCACACCATTGATGTTGTACTCGGCCTCGGCCCAGCTCCAGCGGTTGAAACCATGCACCGTGGCGCCGGTCACCAACCCACGTTCATGGGCACGCTTGGCCAGCACTGCCAATGGCAGCGGTTCCATGCCGTTGGCCGTCAGCTTGCCGTCGACCCAATGGGCATCTTCACGGCGTACCACGTAGGGGTTGGCCTGGCCGCCAAATGGCCCCTGGCGCCAGATTTCCACGGCGGCAGGCCACAGGCCGTGGTTGAACAGCACGCGCGCCGCTTCGCGGGTGGCGTGGCTGAAGTAGTAGGCCGAGTTGGTGGCCGACGATGCCGAGGCAATCTTGCCGACCCAGCGTGGGTTGCGCAGCACGCTATCCTGCTCGGCCTGGCTCATGATGTAGGGGTTGCCGCTGCTGGTCAGCTGCAGCTCGTCCCACTCGGTTTCACCGGTCTTCACTTCGCTGGCCGGGCTGCCGAGGAAGTCGGCGACCACCAGGGCCTGGGAGGTGGACATGCCAGTGCCGATCTCGATGCCGATGTGGCGCAGGGTGATATGCCCTTGGGCGGTGAACTCGATGCTGGCCATCGGCGCTTCCGAACCGGTGCCGAAGTCTTTCTGACAGATGGCAAAGCCGATCCCGTACCAGTTGTCGGGGTCCTTGGCATCTTCGGCCAGTTTCAAGGCGTTGCGATTTTTCCACAGGTCGAAACCGGCAGCCTTCTCGAGAATCTCGTGCAGGCGCAAGGCCCCGGCCGGCACTGCGCCCTGGGTGTTTTTCATGCCCGAGAGCAACACGTTTTTCTTGCGCAGGTCGATGGCATCGATGCCGAGGCGATCGGCGATTTCGTCGACCATCATTTCGGTCGCGGCCATGCTCTGCAAGGTGCCGTAGCCGCGCATGGAGCCGGCTTCAACGCCGCGCGAGTGGTAGGCAGTCACTTGCAGGTCGTTCTGTGGCATGTAATAGATCGACTGCGCCGCCGTGGCACCGACTGCCGCCACTGAAGGGCTGTAGTTGATCCGGCCACCGCCGTCGACGGTCATGTCGGCGCGGAAAATCTTGAAGCTGTGATCCTGCTTGTCGACCGCCAGTTGGTAGCGGATGTCGAACGGGTGGCGCTTGATCCCGCTCTGGAACTGCTCGTAGCGGTCGTTTGCCAGGCGCACCGGCACACCGTTGCCATACAACGCTGCCAGGGCCGCGTAGTAGACAAAGATGTTGTGGTCCTTGGAGCCATAACCCACGGTGTAGCCGGGGTGCATGTTCAGCGCGGCAAGGCCGAAACGCGACGGCGCGATCATCTTCGCGGTTTCCGAGGCAGCTTCCAGCGGGCACTGGGTCGCGACCACAAAATGCAGGGTCTTGGTCGCCGGGTCGTACCAGCCGTTGCCATTGTCCGGTTCCAGGGCCGCAGGCTCGATGGACGGCGTCTTGTAGCGCTCGTCAAAGACCATCCAGCCGTCCGGCGGGGTTTGCAGTTGCTGCTGCATGCGGTCGGCATAAAACAGCCCGCGCTCGGTCAGGTTGCCGTGCACGTTGGGCTGGGCATTCCATACCGGGCGGCGTTCGCGAATCATCGGGAACAGGATCGAGTCCTTGAGGCTGGCGAATTCGTCTTCGTCGGCCGAAGTCGCACCGCCCACCCGCACGTAGCGGAAGCTGCCATAGGGGTCGCGGGTATAAAGCGGCGCCTGGGCACCGTAGCGGATTGCTTTGTCATTGAACTTGAGCTTGTTCTTGGCCTGGCGGAAACGCTCGAAGTCGTTCCAGATCAGAATCGCCACCGGGTGGCCGATGAACATCGGTACCTTGCCGGTCGGCAGCAACGGATCGGGGGCGTGGTCTTCCGGGAAGACAATGCCGTCCTGCTCCAGGTCCTGGGCGGTGACGATACGATCGGGTTGCAGGTCGGCGCCCAGCAGCGCCAGGTCGAACCCTTCATAGATGCGGTCGGCACGAATGGTCTTGAGCAGCATCGCGTGGCCCTGCTGCTGGGGCCAGCCCGGCATGTCCTTGGCACGGATGTCGCGGGCAAAAACCTTGCTGCCGCAGACCTTGGACAGCGAGTCGTTGCGCATGCGGGCCTTGCCGTTATTGCCAAGCCATTGCTCGGACGGCACGGTCACGCTGTTTTCCATCAAGGCAGCCAGCGCCTGGGAGCTGAGCGGTGTCAGCGTCACGCTGACGCCAGCGATCAACCCGCCCTGCAGGAAGGAGCGCCGGGATATGTCACGGTTGGACATGGATCATCCTCTGGACGGCTATGAAATCCGTCCATGTCGTTATGGTGTTCTGGAAAATTCAGGTCATACAGAAACCCTTCCTGAAGATGCGAAGGGCCGACAAACCGAAAAAGTTGACCTAATGGTTAACTTTATCGAATTTGTCCGGCCTGGGCAAAAGTAATAGTAGTTGCAAGCTGAAATTTGTCCGGGCGTGGGACATGGAGGAGCAGTCGGCCGCCGCAAGCGGGCACCGCAAGCAGGCACCGCAAGCGGGGGACCACTCCTGCGGGGGAAGTCTCAGTCTTGACTGATGGTGCTGGCGGCCTGGTCGATCAACGCGGCTACTTCGACTGGCATCGAGGCCAGCGAGGCGTGACTGGCCTTGAGGGTGATCACTGCCTTGGCGTTCAAACGCGCCGCCATGCGCGTCTGGTTTTGCGGCGAGATCATCCGGTCCTCGCTGGAAATCTGATACCACGAGGGTTTGTGTTGCCAGGCCGGATCAGTGACGGTGTCGCCGAAGGTACTGGCCAACGGGGCCTTCTGCGTGATGCCCATGACCAGGCCTTCGCTGGCCGGCAGGTCCTGGCAGAAGCTCTGGTGATACAGCTCAGGCTTGACCCACAGGTAGCCATCGCTGTCGGGGGCCAGGTTGGCCGCAGCCTCTGGCAAGTGTTCCTGGGTGATGCCGCCGGGGCTCTCACCCGCCTGCGGGGCAAAGGCGGCGATAAACACCAGGCCGGCGACATTCGGCTGGTTGCCCGCCTGGGAAATCACTGCGCCGCCGTAGGAGTGACCCACCAGCAACACCGGTCCCGGCTCCTGCGCGATCATCTTGCGAGTGCGCTCGGCATCGTCGGCCAGTGACGTCAGCGGCAGTTCCACCGCGCGAATCCGCGTATGCCCCAGGCGCAACAGCTCGCCAATGACTTTGTTCCAATGTGCCGCACCACCCCAAAAACCATGGACCAGCACAATCGTCGGTTTAGCGCTCATCAGGTAACTCCCGCTCAGGTGCTCAGATTGATTTTGTGAGCCTTGACTTCATTGGCGTAGCTGACCAGCCGCGCCTCGGTTTTCTCGAATACCTCGCACATCCTCAGCAACGCCTGCGCATCCACCGGGTTGCCGGCCTGGTGCAGTCGCTCGGCAATGGCCTTGATGTCCACCGCTGACCAGCGCAGGTCCGATGCAATGCCTTGCAGGTCGCGCCGCAGTTGCTGTTCCGGCTTGTTGAGTAACATGACAATGACCTCCGTCTCTGGGTACGACTGGATAAGGTGCACGGGAAAACTGTAGCACCTTAATCGCCCGACTTGATCGCGGCTGGATACGCGTGTCATTGCGCTTGGATTCGGAAATCGCGGAACAACTCTTCCTTGATGATCAACAGGGCATCCTCGTAGTACCGCTCGCCGCGGGCTTCGCTCAAGGGTACGCGCCTGATGCTCATCTCAGCACCGGCGGGCCTGTGCTCGCAGGTGAGGAAGAACTGCGCAGTCTGCGGGTCGAATTCCAGGTAATAGAACAGCTCGCGCCCTTCCCGGTGCCAATAGCCAATTTCTCTGCGCATCAATGACCCATCCACCTGTTCAAGTGCGGTCATTCTAACGGGAGAGCTGGCTGAGGAAGGGCGACGGGAGAGAAAGTGATCAATGAGCCCTTTGCGCGTTGCGCGAGCAGTTGGCCAGAGGCGCAGCAATTGACCCGAAGGGTGGCATCGGACTCATTGATCGTTGCCCAGCACAATGTTGGGCGATTTCCATTTGAGCAAATGGACATGCAGTGCACGTCGCGACGTCGACCCACTGTGTGCGGGGCGACTGCCGTGCAGCTACTTTTTTAGCAGAGGGCCATGGGACGGTCTAATAACCTTTTGTCCTGGCCTTATGGAGCCTGGGAATATCAACCACCGGGTTTGAAGGTCAAATTTCAGGCAAAAAAAAGCCCAAGTAGCTGATGGAAACTTGGGGCTTAAAAATGCATAAACCGTGGTGGTGAACGCGGGGCAATATTAACCCGACCTGACGACTTGTAACAAGATATTTACATGTAGAAAAATGAAATAATTTTTAGCTAAGTGCTTAAATAACCACACTTTTTTTACGTAAAAGACGGATTGCCGATCGTCAAAAATGCCAGGGACACGCAACGCCGGGCAGCGGCTCGGCGGTCAAGACAAGACCGCGGCCACGGCTGTACGCCGAACCCAACGAACTACTGGATAGAATGTCTCAGTGTTGTTACCGGATGGCTGCTGGACGCTTCCAGATAGTCTTTTATGAGCTTACGAATGACTTGCGAAGTGGTCAGGTCAGAGAGCGCAGCAAGATCTTCAAGTTCTTTCTTGGTCGGTTGGTCAATCAATATGGTCAGGCGTGCAGTTCTATTGGGCATTTTACGATCCTTGTGACCTGCGCAGCGATGTGGAGGCTGCGAGCGGAATTCCAGTTCCTGGTTTAAATGATAAATACAATATTCTTAAGCCCAGTGGACCATAGTCCAAACCTCGGGTATTGCCCAACTTTCTGCGCGAAACACCGGATCGGTGCCCGCATACTCAGGCGCGCTGTGGCTTCAACGCTTGGTGCAGATCGGACTGTTGGCGTGAGTCATCGCGCGTTCGGCACCCATGCTGTAGTAATGCATGGGACCTGCGCTGCAGAGCGTTTCCGGCAGGCCCCAAGGGTCCTCAGTGATACGGCTTTCGACCACCAGGCAGCCAGTGGCTTCGTAGGTCCCGACAAAAACCACCTCGACTTTGCCCTCGCGCTTGCCAGAGGCAATTTCCGAAACACGGCCGTTTTCATGGTAAACCGTCACAAAATGCGCATCCGGGTATTGCTGCATGAACAGCTGATACACATTGGATCTTATATACATCTAACAACTCCTGGCTCAAGCACCCACTAGTTGCCAACAGTAGCGCGACTTCGCGGTTAATTTCCACCCACTAACTTTGCTACTAACTGACAAAGTAGAGTAACCAGGCATTACTCAACCAAAACAGCGTCATACCCACAGGGTATGGTACTGCACCCATTTGATATTAGACGCCCGCCCCCTCGGGCTTTAGCGTGACGCTCAGCAGGTGCGCCTGAAAAAACTACAACTAGAAAGCACTCGGAGCCCCCCATGAGCAGTCACTACTCAATACCCGAACTGATCGATGACTCGCGCCTCAGCGCCTTTCAGTGGCGGATTTTCACCCTGTGCTTCCTGGTGGCGATCCTCGATGGATTTGATACCCAGGCCATTGCCTTCACCGGGCCGTCGATTATCCAGGCCTTTGGGCTAGGTCCCGGGGCTCTGGCGCCGATTCTCACCGCGGGCATCGTCGGCATGGTGCTGGGCGCCATGTCGCTGGGGCTGCTCGGCGACAAGCTGGGCCGACGCCCGACCATCATCGGTGCCGTGGCGCTCTTTGGCTGCGCCACCCTGGCAACCGCATTCGCGCAAACCACCGAGCAGATCCTGGTTCTGCGCTTTATCGCCGGTCTCGGCATGGGCGGTGCGACCCCAGTGGTGCTGTCGCTGGCGGCGGAATACGGGCCGGCGAAAAACCGCGGCACCATCATGACCACCGTCCTGCTCGGCCTGCCTGCCGGCGCGATTCTCGGTGGATTGCTGGCGGCCAAAATGCTCCCGGTGATTGGCTGGCAGGGGATTTTCCTGGTCGGTGGAATCACCCCGCTGGTGCTGCTGGCGGTGCTGATGATCTGGCTGCCGGAGTCGCTGCACTTTCTCACCCGCCATCGCCTTGGCAGCCAGCGCGCGCGGATCGAACGTATTGTCGCCACCATCAGCGGACGTCAAACACCGGCAGACAGCACCTTCAGCGTGCCCGAAGTCGAGGTCAAGACCAGCGTCAACTCATTGTTCAGCGGCGGCCTGGCGCGCACCACCTGCGGCATCTGGACCATCTACCTGTTCAACTGGGTCGCCTGGTTCATGTTCCTGTCCTGGTTGCCAACCGTGCTCAAGGCCACCGGACTCCCCGCCGAACAGGCGCCCATGGGCACTGTGGCGGTGAACACGGTGTTCGTGGTCTGCGCGATTCCGCTGGCGATCATCCTGCCGAAAATCAACGCTCGCCTGTTGCTGCTGGCGCTGTTCCTGTTCGGCATCGCCATCAGTTGGGGCCTTGCCAATAGCGGCACCAACTGGTCGCTGGTGTTCATCCTCGCCGGCGCCGCGGGCCTGGGCATCGGCGGGCAGCAGATCGTGCTCAACTACATGGTCGCCCAGGCCTACCCCACCGCCTTGCGGGCCACCGCCACCGGCTGGGCGATTGCCTTGGGTCGGGTCGGCGCCATCATTGGCTCGGCGAGTGGCGGCTGGTTTCTCGAACATGGCGGCCCATCGGGCTACTACAGTGCGCTGATCGTGCCACTGGTGATCGCAACCGCCGGGTTGCTGATCATCCGCAGCCAACCCCAGGCCGTGCCCGCGCACTCGCCAGTGTCACACTGACTGACGTAGGGCGTGTCGAACATCCAGTCCCAGACGACAGTTGGGCTATTTGCATGGCGAAACCCACTATTTCGTGCAAGCTGCATGGCATCACGCGCCCAGCCGACACATATACCTTTGATTTTACATGACTAATTAAATCATCCCGCTGGCACAGGCCCTGCAACCTCTATTGGGAGTTTGCGCGCTAGGCACAGACCTACCGCAATGCCCCCGTGACCAAAGAGGTGACCTGCATGAACGCCATTGACCTGTTGCAAGCTGACCACGAACGCGTCAAAGCCATTCTCACCCAGCTCAGTGAGTCGACCGATCGCGCCGTGAAAAAACGTACCGAACTGGTGGTCAAGCTGGAGATGGAGATCGCCATCCACACCCGCCTGGAAGAGGAGATCCTGTACCCGGCGTTCAAGAAAGCCGGGGGCAAGGAGCAGGACGAAATGTACTACGAAGCCAAGGAAGAACACCGCACAGTCGATTCCCTGGTATTGCCCGACCTCAAGCTGACCGACCCCACCACCCCGGAATTCGCCGGTCGGGCCAAGGTAGTCAAGGAACTGCTGGAGCATCACATCGAGGAAGAAGAAACCGAGATGTTTCCCCAGGCGAAAAAGCTCTTGGGCAAGGCCACACTCGAAGAACTGGGTAAACAGATGGAAGCCATGAAGGCCCAGTACAAAAAAGACCTAAGCGCCGGCAAAATCGCCGCCTGACCGCCGGCAGTGCTGGCCCAGCCGTCATGCGTTGGGCCAGACTGCCCCTCTGTGCGCGAACAGTTAATAGGGTCGCATGCAATTCAGTCACAATTGTTTAACGCAACTCCCCCACCATTCGTCGCGTAGCGATAAGTCATGGGGTTAGCCCTATACTGTCTGGCTTAGGGATTGCACAGGCCCGCACTAGCGCCGCACTACGTCGAAATTCTGACGCGCAGGGCTAATTCAATCTAACGTTCAAGGACACCAGCGAAACGCTTGGTCAGTCATCGGAGATGTATCGTGTCAACTCTTTCTGAAATCGCAGCGAACCACGCGAAAATGGCCAAGGAACTGGAACAAGAGTCGACCCGACTGAGTGAGCGCGCGCCCCAGGTGGTGGGCAATCTGGAAATTACCTGCACCGATGAGCAACCACCGATGCCGCTGCACCTCATGGCCGGCGCACAGGACAACACGCTCGGTCAGGCCGCCAGCTACTGACGCACAGGCGTCAGCAATCAGGTGCTTTTCAGTCCTGATCCGAACCCCCCATGCATTGCGCGGTGCTGGCAAAGGAAGTGCCCGCCTGCTGGACAAGCGCGCGCCACTCATCACTGCTGATCAGTTGGGTGCGCTCCATGTGGTCGGCGGCGAGCAGCAGTTTGTCGTAACGATCCTCGGCGTTGATCAGGCTTGGCGGCATCAGGAACAACCTGCGCCAATTGGTCAGCGCCTGGTTCCTCAGGTCATCTTTCATAGGCTCCCCTAAATTGCCTGTACCGGTCACGACTAGCCGAAAGTCAGCATGCTGAACAGATTGAAAATCGTATAGGCCGTGGCAGCCATCAAGATCAATGCCGCGAAGATTTTTTGTTTTATCAAGTGCAAACATCCCTGTCCCGACGGCGTGGTGGCACGCTGAAGTGCCGCCCGAGAGTATGCCGACAGCAATATCAATACGCCATCACCCTCGACAAAAAAACCTGCCCGCCCGCACTCAGCCCCGCAACACCGCCTTGAGCAACGGATCATTCAGATACGCAACGTTCAATCGGGTCCATGGATTGATGCGCGACTGCTCTGCGGAAAAAATGTGCCCCGGGGCGATCATGAAGCCCTTGGGTAGCAGTTGCCGAGTCAACTCCCGGGCGTCCTCGATGTGGGGAAACCTGACCCACAGATACAGGCTCTGCTCTGGGCAGACGAAGACCTCGGCGCCGATCTCCTCCAGCATCTGCAAGCCCGCGGCGGTGGCGTTTTTCAAGCGCTCCTGGAGTCGAATCAGATGCCGCAGGAAATGCCCTTCCGTCAGGATCACGTCGACGGTGCGCTCACACAGCTCCGAAGTGCTGGTGTGCAGGAGCATTTTCAGGTCGCCCAGTTCGTCGATCATCTCTTTGCTGCCGGCGATAAAGCCGACCCTCAATGCCGCCGATACCGACTTGGAAAAGCTGCCCACGTACAACGAGCGCTGCAACTGATCCAGCGCTGACACCCGGATCGCCGATGCCGGTTTGAAGTCGGCCAGGGCGTCGTCGTCCACCAGAATAAACTGGTGTTGTTGCGCCAGTTGCACCAGCCGATGAGCCTTGCCAGGGGAAATATCGGAACCAGTGGGGTTGTGCCCAAGCGACTGGATGAAAAACAACTTGGGCTTGTGCAGGAGCAGGTGTTGCTCCAGCACGTCCATGTCCGGCCCATCCGCCAACCTGGGCACCGATAACATCCGCGCGCCTTGCAACTGCAGCTTGCCGAACAGCGGGTAGTAGCCTGGGTCCTCGACCAGCACGCCATCGCCCGGGGCAATGAAGCGGCGGATGATCAGGTCCAGTGCGTGATTGGCGCCGTGGGTGGTGACAATCTGCCGCGCACTGGCGCCGATCGAATAGCTCGCCAGCTTCTGCACCAGGTGCTGGCGCAGACTGGCATTACCCAGGCGGTTGCCATAGCGAAACAGCGTGGTGACTCCGGTGCGCATGATTTGCCGGGTGAACTTGTCCAGGCGCATGTCCATCAACCACTCCACCGGTGGAAACCCCTCACCCAGCGGTGAGTGTCCCGGTTCCCGCACGAACTGCTGGCGCATCAGCCAGATGGTGTCCATCGCCCGCGTGAACGGCAGGGGTTCTTCCGGCTCGCTGCTGCTGGTTGCGCCCTGTTTGACGAAAAACCCCTGGCCATGCCGGGCCTCGACCAAGCCTTGCGAGGCCAGCGCTTCATAGGCGTTGATCACCGTGTTTTTCGAATGACCGAACAAACGCATGCACTCGCGCAGCGAAGGCAAGCGATCCCCCTCGCGGTAGGTGCCATTGGCGATCTGCTCGACCAGCGATGCGCTCAGTTGCTCAGCCAGTGTCAGTCGCGCCATAGTCGCTCATCCGCCATCAATGATCACCGAGGGTACAGCTTAGGTACTGTCTGTCCAAACTGTACCTTTTTTACCGGAACACATGCGCTTAGGGTGACGGCAACTTAAAAACAATAACTGCAAGAGGCCTCCTCCCATGAGTATCGACTCCCGTCTTCCCATGTTCCGCAGCATGTCGCCGGCCGCTCGCCTGGAGCATTTGCAAGAGCTGCTCGGGCTTGGCGAGGATGATGTGACCCTGCTGCGCGATGCCGGCGCCCTGCCCCTGGACATCGCCGACGGCATGATCGAAAACGTGATCGGCAAGTTCGAACTGCCCTACGCCGTGGCGAGCAATTTCCAGATCAATGGCCGCGACGTGATAGTGCCGCTGGTGGTGGAAGAGCCTTCGGTAGTCGCCGCCGCATCGTTCATGGCCAAGCTGGCCCGCGAGGCGGGTGGATTCCAGACCTCCAGTTCGCTGCCGCTGATGCGCGCCCAGGTGCAGATCGTCGACATCGCCGATCCGTTCAACGCCCGCCTGAGCCTGTTGCGCCACAAAGAGCAAATCATCGAGCTGGCCAACCGCAAGGACCAACTGCTCAACCAACTCGGTGGCGGCTGCCGCGACATTGAAGTGCACACCTTCGCCCAGAGCCCACGCGGGCCGATGCTGGTGGCACACCTGATTGTCGACGTGCGCGATGCCATGGGGGCCAACACCGTCAACACCATGGCCGAGGCGGTGGCGCCATTGCTGGAAGAAATCACCGGCGGCAAGGTGCGCCTGCGGATTCTCTCCAACCTGGCGGACCTGCGCCTGGCCCGGGCCCAGGTGCGCATTGCCCCCGAGCTGCTGACAACCGCCGCCTATCAGGGCGAGGAAGTCATCGAAGGCATTCTCGACGCTTACAACTTCGCCGTGATCGATCCCTACCGCGCCGCCACCCACAATAAAGGCATCATGAATGGCATCGACCCGCTGATCGTCGCCACCGGCAACGACTGGCGCGCCGTGGAAGCCGGGGCTCACGCCTATGCCTGCCGTAACGGCCATTACGGCTCCCTGACCACCTGGGAAAAAGACCGCCAGGGCCATCTGGTCGGGACCCTGGAAATGCCGATGCCGGTCGGACTGGTCGGCGGCGCCACCAAGACTCACCCGCTGGCACAACTGTCGCTGCGCATCCTCGGTGTGAAGACCGCCCAGGAGCTGGCGGAGATCGCCGTCGCCGTTGGCCTGGCGCAAAATCTGGGAGCGCTGCGGGCGTTGTCCACCGAGGGCATTCAACGCGGCCACATGGCCCTGCATGCCCGCAACATTGCACTCTCGGCAGGCGCCAAGGGCGAGGAAGTCGGCTGGCTGGTCAAGCAAATGGTCGAGTCCCGCGATGTGCGTGCCGACAACGCGGCGCGCCTGCTCGAACAAAAGCGTGGGCAGTGCTGAGCATGCCCTTGGATCATGTACGCCTGGTGGAAGTCGGCGCCAGGGACGGCCTGCAGAATGAGCGACGCACTTTGCCGGCGTCGGTCCGGGTGCAGTTGCTGGAGCGCCTGGCCGACGCTGGTTTGCGGACCCTGGAAGCCGGCGCGTTTGTATCAACGCGCTGGGTACCGCAGATGGCGGGCACCGACCAGGTGCTCAAGGCCCTGCCTTCGCGCGCCGGTGTCAGCTGGACCGCGCTGGTGCCCAACGTCCAGGGGCTGGAAGCCGCCATCGCCGCAGGCTGTCGCGAAGTCGCAGTGTTCGCTGCGGCTTCAGAGGCGTTCTCGCAGCAGAACATCAACTGTTCTATCGAGCAAAGCCTGCGCCGTTATCAGGAAGTGATCGTGCGTGCCCGGGATGCCGGCATCCGGGTCCGCGGCTACGTGTCGTGTGTCATGGGCTGCCCTTTCACTGGCCAGGTCAAACCCGAGGCTGTCGCGGCCGTCAGCGCGGCACTGTTTGGCATGGGCTGTTATGAGATCAGCCTGGGCGACACTATCGGTACCGGCACGCCCGCGGCGACAACTCGCTTGATCGAAGCCTGTAGCCAGGTGGTGCCGGTCAGCGCGCTGGCCGGGCACTTTCATGACACCTATGGCATGGCGATCGCCAATATCCATGCGGCACTGGCAAGCGGAGTCCGGACATTCGACAGCTCGGTTGCCGGCCTGGGTGGCTGTCCGTATTCGCCAGGGGCCACCGGCAATGTGGCGACCGAGGACGTGATTTACCTGCTGGACGGCCTGGGCATGAGCCATGGCGTCGATCTGGATGCGCTGATCGAAATCGGTGAATTCATCAATGCCGAGCTCGGCCGGGAGACCGCATCCCGCGTGTCCCGCGCGCTGCTGGCGAAGTGTGGCAGGTTGCACATCCAGTAAGCCGCATCTCTTCACGTTCATAACAATAAAAGCCCGCAAGGGCAGTGGGAGAACCTCCATGAAACAAGAGCTCTACGAAGTCTGGGGCGACACGGTCGACGCCCGCCACCTGGTCTACGCCATTGGCATTGGCGCCACCGTCAGCCTCGGCACCTTCTTCATCGCGCAGCACCTGCTGGTGGGCTGGGTCGAGTCGGCACAGATGGCCCGCGCCTACGCGATGCTGGTGGGGATCCTTGGCTGCCTGGCCGGTGGCGCCATCAGCGCGCGGCTGTTCAAGCCCAAGCGGCATGTGATCGAGCACGTGGCGGATCCGGCATGGCGAGCAAAAATCCTCATTGAATTGCAGAACGAGTACGGCCCCCTCGGCCGCCTGTCCGACCTGCCGCCGGCGACGATCGCGGAACTGCGGGAAATGGACCTCTACGAGTTGTTTGCCGATTACGAGAAAGGCCTTGCCGCGCCAGATGTCCCGGCAGCCCCCGGCGCATCCATCAGCGCAGTACGCAGCCATGGGGGTCGGTCATGATCGCTCCCCTGTTGGATCAGATTCTCATCGCCTTGGGCATGGGCATCCTCGGCGCAGTGATTTTTGCCGGGATCGGACTCATCTCCGGCAGCGATGAAACCACTACCCTCGCCCCCTTGACCTTGCTGGTGGTGCTGCTGGGCGTGCCCGCCGCCGGGGTGCTGACCTTCTTCCTCGCGGGAGCGGTGGCCAAGCACATGACCCATGCCGTGCCCACGGCGCTGCTGGGGATTCCGGGCGACACCATGGCCACGCCACTGATGCGCGAAGCCAACTTCCTGCGCAACCTGGGCGTTCCGCACATTGCCCTGCGCAAGATGATTTCCGGGGCAGTGATTGCGGCGTTGATCGCGGTGCCGATGGCCGTGCTGTTCGCCCTGATGCTCGCGCCCTTCGGTGACATGATCAAGCATGCCGCCCCCTGGGTATTCCTGCTGGCGGCAATCGCCATCGCCTGGTTCTCCAAAGGTCGCCTGGCGGCCGTGCTGACGCTGATCCCCTTCGTCATGGTGATTGTCGGCCTGCAAAGCATTACCGGGCAGTACGGGGTCAAGCTCAGCGTCAGTTACTTCCTGGGCATAGCCATCGGGCCGCTGATCGCCGCGCTGTTCTCCATGCTCGCACCGGCCGAGCGGGCGACCATGCGCCGCCAGGAAGTGCGCACGTTCTCGCTGTCGCCCGACGTCAAAAGCTGGGGCGGGTTTTTCCCCAATCCTCTCAAGGTGCTGGACAGCAAGCAGAGCATGTGGACGGCCATTACCGCGGTCGTCTCCAGCGCCACCTTTGTGTTCAGCCCGGTGGCCATGACCGTGATCATGGGCGAGGTCGTCGGCTCGCGGATCAAGCACGTCTACCATCGCCTGACCACGGTCATTACCGCGCGCAATGGGGTGACCGAATCCACCTACCTTGCCGAGGCACTGATCCCGCTGATCGCCTTTGGCCTGCCCCTGAGTCCCGTCGCTGCGGGCCCGGCTGCGCCATTGTTCAATGCGCCTCCGCGTTTTAGCGTCGACACCGCAACGGGCCAGGTCAACAACCTGCACACCCTGCTCAACACCTGGGAGTTCCTCGGCTACGGCATGTTGGCGGTGGTGGTGGCGATCCTGATCGCTTACCCGTTCACCATGAATTACGCCCACAGGGCGGCGTCCTATGTGTCGCGCAAGATCAGCCACGAGGCAGTGATCTCGACCTTCGTTGGCCTGATCCTGGTGATCGGCATCTGGGAGGGCGGCCTCCTGGGCTTGGCAGTGATCGTCACCATCGGCCTGCTGGGCGGTTTTCTCTCACGCTTCCTGGGCTTCAACATCGGTGTGCAGTTCATGGGCTACTACACCGCCGTGCTCACGGTCCCGGCCCTGGTTGCCCTGTTGCACAGCTAGGGCTTGGCGGCACCTCGTCCCGTCGTAAGCCACCACTACTCAAACAGCGCAGTTTTTTCGCAGGCCTCGCCCTGCGGGGGAGTCCTGCGCTTTAAAAAAAGGAAATAACAATAATGAAGATCCTTGCACGCTCAAGCGCACCCCGCCTGGCCACCCTCTTGCGACCTGCAGCGTTGGGGATTGTGTGCTCGACCGCTGCGGCCGGGGCATCGGCCGAAGGTTTTGTCGACGACGCCAGCGCCACCCTCAACCTGCGCAACTTCTACCACAACCGCAACTTTGTCGACCCGACCTATCCGCAAGGCAAAGCCGAAGAGTGGACGCAAAGTTTCATCCTCGACATGCGCTCAGGCTATACCGCCGGCGCAGTCGGCCTTGGGGTCGATGTGTTGGGCCTGTACTCGCTCAAGCTCGATGGCGGGCGCGGGACTGCCGGCACCCAATTGCTGCCGACCCATGACAGCGGCAGGCCCGCAGACGATTTCGGCCGCCTCGGCGTGGCGCTCAAAGCCAGGTTCTCCGCCACCGAACTGAAGGTCGGAGAATGGATGCCCCTGCTGCCGATCCTGCGCTCCGATGATGGCCGCTCCTTGCCCCAGACCTTTCGCGGCGCACAGCTGACTTCAAGGGAAATTACCGACCTGACCCTCTACACCGGGCAGTTTCGCGGCAACAGCCCGCGCAACGACGCCAGCATGGAGCGCATGTTCATGGCCGGGCGGCCCAGCGCGACCTCGGATCGCTTCAACTTCGCCGGGGGTGAATACCAATTCAATGACAAGGCCACCCAGGTGGGCCTGTGGCATGCCCAACTGGAGGATATCTACCAGCAGCAATACCTGAATGTGCTGCATAGCCAGGTGCTGGGAAGTTGGAAACTGGGGGGCAACCTGGGGCTGTTCCTGGGCGGCGAGGATGGCGCGGCCAAGGCCGGCGAGATGGACAACAAGACCGTGTCACTGCTGCTGTCCGCCAAGACCGGCGCCAACACCTTCTACCTGGGCCTGCAGCGCGTCTACGGCGAGACCGGCTGGATGCGGGTCAACGGCACCGCCGGCTACCCCTTGGCCAACGACACCTACAACTCGAGCTATGACAATGCCCGGGAGCGCTCCTGGCAACTGCGTCACGACTTCGATTTCGCGGCGCTGGGGGTACCAGGGCTGACGATGATGAATCGCTACCTGTCCGGCGACCATGTCCAGACCGCCAACACCCGCCAAGGCAAGGAATGGGGCAGAGAGTCCGAGCTGGCCTATGTCATCCAGAGCGGCCCGTTCAAGGACCTCTCCGTGCGCTGGCGCAATTCAACCCTGCGCCGGGACTTCAGCAACTACGACATTGATGAGAACCGCCTGATCTTCAACTACCCCATCAAGTTCCTGTAGTCGCGGGCCCCTGCGTCGGCAAGCCAACGCCTGCAATCGGCGCAGCGCAAAAAATTGCGCTGCGCCCCTGCCGACGCACACGCGTCCGGCCTCCTCCCGCTGATGTGGCTGCTACGCTGAAACCACCACGGAGGATTCACCATGCCCAATTCCGACCTGCTGCCTTCCCTGCTCTTCAAACTCAACGAAAACCAGCTCGCCCTCGAAGCGGCCATCCTCGAGCTGTCGAACTGGGTCGAACTGAGCGGCTCGGCCGAAGTCGCCGACCACGTGCGCAGCGCCCTGGACACCATCGACCACAACGAGGAATTCATCAGCCTGACGCTGGCGGTGCTGATGACGCCCGAGTGACCCAGTGCCTGCCCCCGGCACAGGTGCCGCTACCCGGCAAAATACTTCAACAACCACAACGCCCCCATCCCGACCGCCAACGTCAGGAGCGTGTTGCGCGTCTTCCAGGCGACCCAGGCCGCCAGGATGGCCGCGGGGATCTGCGCATTAGCCAGGACAAATTCACCCTGGCCACCGGGGTACACCACGGCGGGCAGCACCAGGGCCGCCAGCACACTCGCCGGCACGTAGAGCAAGGCTCGCCTGAGCAGCGCCGGGATGCGCAAACGGCCATACAGTTCGACAAAGGAAAGACGCATCACGAACGTGCCCAGCCCGACCGCCAGGAACAGCCCCCACAAGCTCAGGTCGCTCATCGTGGTTGCCCCTCGGCATCAGCGACCGGCGCTTCGCTCGATGACCGCTTGCGCATACTCTCGAGCAACACACCCGCCACCACACCACCAATGGATGCACTGACCAGCCCCAGGTTGTAGGGCATATCCACCGCAAACACCGCGATCAATCCGCCCACCGTGGCGGCACCCAGACTCGGTGCACTGCGTATACCGGGAACCAGCAGCGCGAGAAACGACAGCGGTATGGCAAAACTCAGCGACCAGCTTTCAGGGATATTGGCGCCCAGGTAAATGCCCGCCAATACCGACAGCTGCCATACCAGCCACATCGCGACGGCGGTGCCGGCATAGTAATACTGGGCAAACCGCCCGAGTTCACCGGAGGCCAGCTTGAGGCTGCAGAGGGCGTAAGACTGGTCGGAAAGCATGTACGACAATGGCCAGGTCCAGCGTCGGGGCAAATGATGCAGATGGGGCGCCAGTGACGCGCTGTACATGATGAAGCGCAAGTTGATCACCAGGGCTGTGACCACAATCGCCACCGGCATAACACCGGTATGCAGCAATTGCAGCGCGACCATCTGCGCAGATCCCGAGTAGAACAGCAGCGTCATGCCCATGGTCGTGCCGGGCGACAGGCCCAGGCTGATCGCCATGACCCCCGTCAACAAACCAAAGGGCACGACCCCGGGACTCAATGGCATGAGTGCCCGCACACCGTGCATGAACGCTTCCCTTGCTGTGCGGTAAGACATTTGGACTCCTTCTATTGTGTTCGCGCCGCCAGGTATCGAGACCATAAAGCTTACAAAGCCTTGCCGGGGGATTTATCGTGTGCGGATGGATTATTGAGTGAGAGGTGGGACCTGGTGCTGACCGTAACGTGGATAAGACATGGCGAGAGCGCCGCCAATGCTGGCGGAGCATCATCGGACCCGGCCCTGATTCCCCTCACCGAGCGCGGCAGAGCCCAGGCCCAGGCCATTGCCGAGTCTATTGAGGCCGCACCGGACTTGATCGTTATGTCGCCGTTTACCCGAGCCCAGGATACCGCGGCCCCCACCCTCCGGAAATTCCCGGCGACCCCGGTGCAGGTGTGGCCGGTCGAGGAATTCACCTACCTCTCGCCCGCGGACTGCATGAATACAACGGCGGCGCAAAGACGTCCATGGGTTCAGGCGTATTGGCAGGCGGGCGAGCCGGATCACAGTAACGGACCCGGGACAGAGTCATTCCATGGCCTGGTGTTGCGCGCGCAAACAGCGCTGCGGCAACTTCAGGGCAGGACCGGCTCGGTACTGGTGTTCGGCCATGGGCAATTCATGCAAGTCGTACGCTGGCTGATTCTGCTGGCGCCGCAGCGAATCGATGCCGCTGCCATGGGCTCGTTTCATGCCTACGACCAGGTCAATCCTATCGTTAATGGTGAAGCGGTTTGCTTCACCTTTGATGGACAACGCTGGTCGAGCGCAGGTGTATTTTGTAGGAGCGAGCTTGCTCGCGATGGCCTTCAACGATGACCCGCCACGCCTGACTCAACGCGGCGTCCTTACGTCCATCGCGAGCAAGCCGCAAGCGGGCGCCCGCTCCTACAGAGAGAACCCGTACACGCTACCGATCGTGCAGATGCTTTTTCAGGAATGACCGAGTCCGCTCGTGGACGGGGTTTTGCAGGATGTCCTGCGGCGCGCCCTCCTCCACTACCACCCCTCCGTCCATAAACACAATCCGATCCGCCACTTCGCCGGCAAACCGCATTTCGTGGGTGACGATCAACATGGTCATGTGCTCGGCAGCGAGCTGCTTCATGACCTGGTTGACCTCCTCGACAAGCTCGGGGTCGAGTGCCGATGTCGCCTCATCGAACAGCATCACCTTAGGCTGCATCGCCAGCGCCCTGGCAATCGCCACGCGCTGCTTCTGGCCGCCCGACAGCCGCGAAGGATACTCATCGAACTTGTTGGCCAAGCCCACTTTTGACAGATATTCCATTGCCAGTTCACGCGAGGCTTTTTTCGAAAGGCCTTTGAGCTTGATCGGGCCAAGGGCAATGTTTTCAAACACGGTCAGGTGCGGAAACAGGTTGAAGTGCTGGAACACCATGCCCATCTGCTGGCGCACCGCGTTGATATGCTGCTCATAAGCGCGGCCTTTCAAGGGTCGATTGACTTGTTCACCCTCCAGCCAGATCTCGCCATCGTTAAGCACTTCCAACTGATTGATTGACCGCAACAGCGTGCTTTTACCCGAACCACTGGGGCCGATGATGGCGACGATTTGTCCGCGCGAGACCGAAAGATCGATGCCCTTGAGTACTTCGAGTGCGCCGTAAGCCTTACGTGCACCCTTGACCTCAACCATGAATTTTTCACTGTTCATCGTGACATCTCTACCTTTTTTTCGAGAAGGTGCAGGCCGACTTCCAGAACCAGATTGGCTGCATAGTAAATAACCGCAACAGTCAGATAGAACTCAAACGGGCTGTAGGTTTCACTCACGGCCAACTGGGCGCTATACACCAACTCGGCAATACCGATGATGGAAACCAGCGACGTGTCCTTCAGCAGGACAATCAGGTTGTTGCCCAGGGGGGCAATGGTGCTGCGCAGCGCTTGCGGGACGATGACGTAACGCTGGGTCTGGCCACGGCTCAGGCCAATGGAGCGAGCCCCTTCGATCTGCCCAGGGTCCACTGACACCACGCCGGCGCGAATCACGTCGGCGTTGTAGACCGCAAAGTGCAGGCTTAAACCAATGATGCCCGCCCCCAATGCGGGAATGTCGATACCGACCTGCACCAGGCCGTAATAAATCACGTACAACTGCAGCAGCAGTGGCGTGCCCATCAGTAGCCAGGTAATAAAACGCACAGGCAGCGCCATCAGTTTCGGCGCATACAGCACGATCAGTGCGAAGGCGATCCCCGCCAGCAAACTCAAGATGCTGGAACTGACGAACATCACGACCGTCCACCACAGACCCGTCGCCAGCAACTCGGAATAAGGTGTAACTATGCTTAGATCCAGACCTTGCATGGGTATGTTCTCACCTTGCCGCGAAACGATTATCGAGATAGTCGACGACAAATCGAACCGAGTAGACCATCACGATGTACAGCAACGCTGACACCATGAAAATTTCAAAGGGTTTGTAGGTCGAGCTGATAAAACGTTGCGCGGTATAGGAAAGTTCAACCACCGAAATAGTCGATACCAGGGCCGAGCCTTTGATCAGTGCGACCGCGTTGACCCCCAGCGGGCGAATCATCAACTTGGCAGCCTGGGGCAGCGTGACCAGCCACAACGTCTGGCGGCGCCCGAACCCAATGGAGCGAGCGGCGTCTTCCTGGCCCGGGTCGACGTTGCTGATGGCGCCGCGAATGGACTCGGCCATGTAGGCCGCAATGTTCAGGCCCAGGCCAATCACCCCTGCGGCGAACGGCTCCAGCTCAAGGCCGATCTGCGGCCCGCCGAAGTAAATGATGAACAATTGAACCAGGCACGGCGTGCCGCGAAAAACGCTGACGTAGATTCTTGCCAGGCACCGGAACAGGAACACCGTGGACAACCGCGCAGCCACCAGCACGAAAGCCACCAGCAAACCCAGGAGCAGAGCCAGTACCGAGATTTGCACGGTAATCCACGCCGCTTCGAGGAAAAACGGGAATGTGCGCTGTATGAGTGTCAGATCCATGGGAACCCTCGGAAAAGTCGGATTGACTGGCCCGACCCGAGGTCGAGCCAGGCCTGCGATGAATCAGCGGATATCGTTGCCAATCCACTTCATCGAGATCTTTTCGTAGGTGCCGTCGGCGAGCATGTCCTGCAGGGCCTGCTGCATCGTCGCCTTGAGCTCAGGGTTGTTCTTGCGCAGCGCAATGCCCATGCCTTCAATGCCACCGTCGCTCTCGGGCGGGGTAATGATGCGCACCTTCTGCCCGGTTTCCTTGACGGCCACCAGCACCGGAACACTGTCCATCACCAGCGCGTTGATCCGCCCGGCCTCGAGGTCGACCAGCATTTCCGGCAGCCCTTTGTAGGTCCTGACCTTGAGGTTGCCACGCGCCCGGGCCCACTTGTCGTGGGCATCGCCGAGCGTGACGCCGACGGTCACATCCTTGAGGTCATCCAGGCTCTTGATGGGTGAGTCTTCCTTGACCACGATCGTGCGGCCCGCATGGTAATAGGGCCCGACAAAATCCACGGCCTTCTGGCGTTCCGGGGTAATGGTCATGGAAGCGATGATGGCGTCGTATTTCTTCGCCAGGAGACCGGCGATGATCCCGTCGAATGGCGTGGTGACGATTGTCACCTTGACCCCCATGCGCTCGGCCAGGGCCTCGCTGATGGAGGCGTCGAAGCCGACAATCTGGTTCTGTTCATTGGCAAAGCTGAAGGGAGAGTACTGACCGCTCATGGCGATCCGGATCTCCTTGGCCTCCTGGATCTTCTGCAGATCGTCAGCCAGAACAGAGGAGGTGGAAAGTAGCGCCGCGGCCGCCACGGTGGAAGCGACAATCAAGCCTTTGAGCTTTCTGGTTAGCATCGGTTGGCACCTTCGAAGAATTATTATTTATTTTTCAGGGGTTGTTCACCCAGCCTTCACGAAAAGTCTTGCATAGGCAATTTTGGAATGCACCAGGCAAGGTGTCAGCCTGCCTGACACATTGCCGGAGTTGGCCGACACTATGCCGGGTGGAGCGCGAAACGCTCGCTGCAAACCTCTGCCTCGCGCGCCATGGCACAGCGCCGTGGCTGCTGAATGCGAGGTCGACGCAGCGTTGCGCCGGGTTGAAAAATCCGGCGCCGAAATACTTCAAGAGTTTATGGAATGACCGCGGCATTTCTTTTCGCTTGTGGTAGCCAGGCGATCCTCGCTTTCATTGGAGAAAATCCATGCAGCCAGGGGCCACCCAATGACCGCGTCATCCATCAGCGAGTCCATCGCCATTGTCCACCCCATCACCTTGAGCCACGGTCTCAATGCCCATGTCTGGGACACGGACGGCAAGCGCTACATCGACTTCGTCGGTGGCATCGGCGTGCTCAACCTGGGCCATTGCAACCCACCGATTGTCGAGGCGGTGTGCACGCAAGCCAGCCGGCTGACCCACTACGCCTTTAACGCCGCGCCGCACGAACCGTACAAGCAGTTCATGGAGCGCCTGGCCAGGTTCATCCCGGTGTCTTATGCGGTCAGCGGCATGTTGACCAACAGCGGCGCGGAGGCGGCAGAAAACGCGCTGAAAATCGTCCGTGCGGCGACCGGTCGTACGGCGGTCATAGCCTTTGATGGCGGCTTCCATGGACGGACCTTGGCCACCCTGAACCTGAACGGCAAAGTCGCGCCCTACAAACAGCGGGTCGGCACCTTGCCAGGCCCGGTCTATCACCTGCCCTACCCCAGTAAAGACAACGGGGTCACGACTGAGGAAGCACTCAAGGCCCTGGACCGGCTGTTCAGCGTCGAGATCGACGTTAATGAAGTGGCCTGTTTCATTCTCGAACCGGTGCAGGGCGAAGGTGGGTTCCTGGCGCTCGAGCCGCCCTTTGCACTAGCACTGCGCAAGTTTTGCGATGACCACGGCATCCTGCTCATCGCCGATGAAATCCAGTCTGGATTCGGGCGTACCGGGCAACGTTTTGCCTTCACCCGACTGGGCATCGAACCGGATTTGATCTTGCTGGGCAAAAGCATTGCCGGCGGCCTGCCGCTGGGCGCGGTGGTCGGTAAAAAAGCACTGCTCGACACCTTGCCCAAAGGCGGACTGGGCGGCACTTACTCCGGCAACCCGATTGCCTGCGCAGCGGCGCTGGCCACCCTGGACCAGATGACCGATGCCAACCTGGCGGCCTGGGGCGAGTCGCAGGCACAGGCCATCCTCAGCCGCTATCAGGCCTGGCAGCAAGACAAGCTGTCGCCCTATCTCGGTAAGTTGACGGGTGTCGGGGCCATGCGCGGCATTGAGCTACTCACGCCCGAAGGCGCGCCCGCCACTGCGGTATTGGCACAGCTACTGGAAAGCGCCAGGCAGCAGGGACTTTTGCTAATGCCCAGCGGAAAATCCCGGCACATCATCCGCCTGCTGCCACCGCTGACGATCGAGCCAGACGTCCTGGAAGCAGGCCTGGATATTTTCGAAAGCTGCCTGGCGGCCATTCGCTAAAACGCGCTGGGCCCTGCATAGGTATCTACACAACTGTGGTGTGACATTGCACCTGTGGAGAGAGAACCTGTTTGGGTCGTGACCTCTGGGCCTCTGGGGTGTTGGATTAGACCGAGTACATATCCATTCTTGCGGTAACGGCCTCCTATGGTTCCGCCTGACGGCGGCTCACTTTTGAACAGCCCAAAAGTAAGCAAAACGCTCTTTCCCCACCACTCGGTACCTCGCTTAGGCTCGGCATGCCCGTACTCCGACATTGATTTGGGGGGCCGCCGCAATGGGCCCTCCCTGGCCCAGTGCGGCTAAACCGGCGTCCTGCCGGTTTACCCCCCAAATCAATATCGAAGTACGGCCAGCGTGGTTAACGGGGCGCCCAGGATCAAAAACAAAGCGAGGCGGCCTGA
>NZ_FYEC01000025.1:0-73615 GCF_900187635.1 Pseudomonas sp. Irchel 3H3
GGGCGCCCCGTTAACCACGCTGGCCGAACGCAGGCTTGAAGCCGTGGGTAACCCGGCAGGACGCCGGGTTAGCCGCCCCGCGCCATGGATGGCGCGTGGCGGCGGCCCACGGATTCAAGCCGGAGTGAGGGCACACCGAGCCCAAGCGAGGTGCCAAGTGGTGGGGCAAGAGCCTTTTGCTTACTTTTGGGCTCCTCCAAAAGTGAGCCGCTGTAAAAGCGGAACCATAGGAGGCCGTTACCGCAAAAATGGATATGTACTCGGTCTAATCCAACACCCCGGTCGGCCCAGAGGCCGCCCCGGGGAAGATGTCAGGCCAGATCCACCAGGACAATCTCACTGTCCTCGATCGCGGTGACCCGCAACACCCGCTCATCGGCAACCGCCACACCGTCCCGCGCCTCGGCGCGCAAGCCATTGACTTCAATGACCCCCGTGGCCGGCACCAGATACGCCCGGCGGCCGTTATCCAGCGCGTATTCGGCGCTTTCCCCGGCTTTCAGGTTGGCCGCCACCAAACGTGCATCGGCGCGAATCCGCAGGCTCTGGTCGTCGCCGGCCTTGCCGCTGGCCAGGGTCACGAAACCTTCGCGCTGGCCCTTTGGAAAAGGCTTGGCGCCCCAGGACGGAGCCGAACCGGCCTCGTTGGGGATGATCCAGATCTGGAAGATCCGGGTCGCCGTCGACTCCAGGTTGTACTCGCTATGGGTGATCCCGGTCCCGGCGCTCATGACCTGGACGTCTCCGGCCTCGGTACGGCCCTTGTTGCCCAGGTTGTCCTCATGGCTGATGGTGCCTTCGCGAACGTAGGTGATGATCTCCATGTCGCGGTGCGGGTGCTTGGGGAAGCCGGTGCCCGGGGCGATCACATCGTCGTTCCATACTCGCAGGTTGCCCCAGTGCATACGCTTGGGATCGTGGTACTCGGCGAACGAGAAGTGATGGTGGGCGTCGAGCCAGCCGTGGTTGGCGCCGCCCAGGGAGGTGAAGGGTCTGAGTTCAAGCATGATCGTCTCCTGAAAGGTTCGTCATACAACGAGAACCGGTGGTTGATGGCGTGCATCTTCCATCAGGCATGAGTCGATAAAAAGCGTAAAAACCCCTTCAAACCGATCTATAAATTAGATATTTATTCGCGAAGCCTGCTTCGGCAACACCTTCACTTCATCACTTAAACCAATGATGGATAAGCATTTGACTAGAACTCCCGGGCAAATGCAGACACCATAGCCCGCAACAGCCTCACACCCTGGAGTCAGCGTGCCGCAACACACCCCCGATCTGCCCCCCGAGCTTTTGCCCCTGGCCGAGATGCCCTTGTTCAAGCGCCTGGCCGCGCGTTTCTTTGGCCATGGCCTGACCCGTTTGCGCGCCCAGCATCGGGCTTCCTGGCTGCACGGCCAGGCCGACGGTTTTCGCAGCGGACATACCGCCGGGGTGGATTACGGTTATCAGGAAGGCAGGGCCGAAGGGTTGGAGGAAGGGCGCCAGGTCCTGCTGATTCGCGATAGCCGCTGCACCGAGCACCCGGCACCACGGGTCGACGAGCACTTGTTCGACGACTGGCGACTGCCCCTGAGTGCTGACCTGAAGAAGCGCGTCAAGGCTGATGTCGCGCGCCTGCTGCCGGGGGCAGCGCAACCCAGCGCCGCGCAGTGGAAGATGATCTTCAGCGATACGCCGTCTACCTCGGTGATTGCCGGGGCGGGCGCCGGGAAGTCGACCACCCTGGCGTTGCGCATCGTGTTGCTGACCCAGTACCTGGGCTTTGAGCTGGACTCCCTGACCGTGGTGACCTTCACCCGGGAGTCGCGCAAGGACTTCATCAACAAGCTGATTGCTCTCTACGCTTTGTGGGGCCGGGCGCTGTCGCCAAAGGACGCGCGCGACCTGGTGCGCACTTTCCATTCGCGGATTTTGCCGATGGTCCGCAGCCTGCCTGGCTTCGAGCGCCTGCAAGCCTTCGAGAACCTTAGCGAGCGGACACTGCTGGATGACACGCAGGTCGACAGCAACCCCTTCGACCTGCGGATCAACGACACTCAGCGCCAACAGCTCAACGCCTGTTTTCACCGATTGTTTACCGATAACCTGCGTTTTCGCGAGTTGATCACGCCATTGTCGCGGCACGCCTTGCAACTCAAGGAACTGGAACGCGACCATCCGGATGTACAAAAACGCATGGCAGTGACTGAGCTGGCGGCCAAGCGCGACGAAGAACTGTGCGATGTCGTCGAGGACCTGTGGTTGCGTGCCGGCGCCTGGCCGATCAAGGGCATCGAGCCTAGCCGGCAGACGTTCGAGATCAATGGCGCGACCTTTCATTGCCACGGTTACATCCCGAGCCTGGACGCCTGGGTGGTGCTGGGCTTCGACCCCCAGGAAAATCCCCAGGTAAGCCGCCCCAACGCCAAGCTAACGGTGCGCGCAGAATGGGCAGTAAAGCGCACCCTATTTCAAGCTTTCTGTCGTAAGCCTTTGATTTGGCTAGATAGTTATCAATCGTCAAAACGGGTCTTGGCGACGCTGGCAGGGGATGCCAGCGCCGGTCCCGGGTTCGACTACAAGGTCAAGGGCGAGCTGGCCAGCGCGCCGTTGCTCGACTGTTTTGTCGGTGCCGCCAGCTTTATCGAGAACCTCGGCCTCGACGTGCCCACCGCCGTGGGCCAGATGTCCTTTGCCAAGGATGATCCAGACCGGTTTTTCTTTGAGGCATTGAGTCTGTTCTGGCGCACGTTCGAGGATCATCTACTGGACCAGAAGCCACCAGTGATGACCTACAACCGGATGTTCGCCTTGTTCAGCGAGCACTCGCCGGAAAACCTCAGGCTGCTCAGCGATGAACTGCTGCGACCGATGTCGCACCTGATGATCGACGAATTCCAGGACGTATCGCCGCAGATCGTCTCCTGGTTGCGGGCAACTCTTCGCGAAATCCGTCGCCGCGGGCCGGCCATGCATGTCGGCCGTGGGGCCCAGCGTTCTTCACTGCTGTGCGTGGGTGATGACTGGCAATCGATCTACGGCTGGCGTGGCAGTTCGCCCAAGTACTTCATGGAGTTCAACCAGCAGTTCTCGTCACCCAGCACTACCCGGGTAATGCTCAGCGATAACTACCGTAGCCACCAGTACATCATTGATGCGGCCGAACATATCGTGCGTGCCGCCCCGGCGATCCCAGGCAAGAAGGCCAAGGCATGCGGGCAGGCGGCATCTTTGCTGCCGGTGCAGATCCATGAGCGGGACGAGGCTGCGCTGGGCAAACGCCTGACTGAGCACTACCAGAAGGGTGATTCAATCTTGATGTTGTATCGAAAAAGCAGCGATAGGTTATTGATAGAACAGCATATTTCATCTGTAGTTAATGTAGATTCTAGCTTGCCGTACGAGACCCGGCGCCTCAAACAATTGACCTATCACAGTGCCAAGGGGCTCCAGGCGGACGCGGTATTCCTGCTGGGGGACTGCCAGCACCTGACCAGTTCGCCCTACAAGAATCAGGTCTATCGGATGGCGGGACTGGGCAAGGACGCAGATGCCGATCCGTACGACAGCGCGCAGAAAGACGAAATCCTGCGCTTGGCGTATGTCGGCATCACCCGTGCGGTCAGTCATTGCTATTGGTACGTCGATGCCCAGGAAGGCCCGATGGTGAACATGCCGCGGGCCTCCGACCGGATCGCCGCCAAGCCGTTTTTCGCCGATCACCGTACAGGTGGTGGGAGCGAGCCCGCTCCCACAGATTTCAAAGCCATCGGGTTGGGGGCTCAGGCGTAACTCTTGAGCGCCTGGGAGGGGATGAAGGCTTCGAGTTCATCCTCCACGGCCTCGATGATGCGCTCCACATCTGCCGCGTTCATCACCGTCGCGCAGGGAATCCCGGCGATGGCCAGCAGCGTCTCGCCGCTGACGCGGTCGAACAGCCGCGCAATCATGCTCCCCGGGGCATCCATGTTGGCCTCGAAGCCCACGGGATGAAAATGCCAGCGCATCAACTGGCAGGCGTTGGGAAAGGTGACCTTACTCTGCGAAGCCTTGTTCATCTGTTGCCCACCTGGGTGATCGAGCGCTTCCGTTAGCTCATGGCAGGAGAGAGCGCCCTCTGTGGCGCCACCGGTTGAGTGAATAAAAATAGCACTCGTTCAGCCTGCAGTTACTGGGTTTTTCAGGCCATTTGGCGATTGAACGCGGTTTTTATGCGCTGGATCACGTTCTGACGTTGCCCATTGCCATTGAAGCCCGCGGGCAAGTTCGGCAAGCTCGGTGCTTTATGTCGTCGAGTGCCCTATGCCTGCCCCAGAAGATGGCCCGTTGTTGACCCAGGCTACCGGCGAAACCGTGCTGCGTTATCACCTGTGCTGGAAGCACCGCGACCTCGACGGCGTGATGGCGCTGTATCACCCGGACATCCAGTACCACGACTTTTTCCAGAACCGGGTCCTGGGCTTGAGTGAGTTGCGTGAATACGTGCGCAGTAGCATGCCCCGTGATCCCGAGGAGGCGCTGGAGCATTCGGACCGCATCCGCCTGGATGGCGATACCGCGTTCATCCAATACCGCATGACCCTGCGCGGTGGCGAAGGGCTGGTGTCGTTTCGCTCAAGCGAGGCCATCACCGTGCGTGACGGGCTGATCTGGCGCGTCAATGAGTACGCGTCCCTGGTCCACGAACCGCGCGACAGCCAGACACCAGGTGCGCCGCGTCCGGCAGCCAGCCGGCTGGGGCTGTCACCCCGGCAGCTGAGTTTCATGGCCCAGGACCTGCAGCAGTACTTCGAGCGCCAGCAAGCCTATCTCGATCCGCAACTGGATCTGCAACGGGTCGCCGAGGAGTGCGGTTACAGCCGTAACCAGATTTCCTACCTGCTCAACCAGGTCCTGGGGCAAAGCTTCTACCGCTACGTCAACCAGGCGCGCTTGCAGCATCTGCTGGCGGCACTGGACCGCGCCACGCCCCCGGTGCGCATCGACGAACTGGCCTTCGCCGCCGGGTTCAACTCGTTGTCGGCGTTCTATAGTTGTTTTCGCCAGCACACCGGGTTGTCGCCCAAGGCCTACGTCAAACAGATTTCTTTGCGTGCACGCGCGCAAGACAAGCCCTGAGCCAACCCACTAGGATCGACGCCATCGAAACTTGAATGGCGGAGACTTGCATGCCGGCGTGGCGCACGATCAGTTTGTGGATGGACCAGCTCGAGGAGCCGCTGTTGCCGAGGCCTGCCCTTGAGCACGACCTGGATGTCGATGTGGTGATCATCGGCGCCGGGTACACCGGTCTCTGGACCGCGTACTACCTCAAGCGCCAGGCCCCGGAGCTGAACATTGCCATTGTCGAGGCGCAAACTGCCGGTTTTGGCGCGTCGGGCCGCAATGGCGGCTGGCTGATGGGTAACCTGCTGGGCGAAGACCGCCTGCTGGCCGGCTTGTCCGCCGAACAACGGCGGGCCTCCTTCGACTTGTTGCACAGTATTCCCGATGAAGTGGCGATCGTCATCGAACGGGAAGGCATCGACTGCGATTACCGCAAAGGCGGGGTGCTGTATTGCGCCGCTCGTTACCCCGAACAGGAGCACAGTCTGCGCCAGTACCTGGACGGGTTGTATGCCCAGGGCCTGAATCAGTCCGACTATCGTTGGCTGACCCCCGAGCAGCTCAACCAGCAGATCCGGGTTGCCAAGCCCTATGGCGGCATCTATGCGCCGCACTGCGCGACGATCCAGCCGGCCAAGCTGGTGCGGGGCCTGGCACGAACCGTGGAGCGCATGGGGGTGAAGATCTTCGAAAACAGCCCAGTGACTGCCTGGCACTCGGGCAGCGTGCGCACCGCCAAGGCCAGCGTGCGTGCGCGTTGGGTGGTGCCGGCGGTGGAGGGTTATGCCGTGACGCTGGCCCCGCTGGGTCGTTATCAATTGCCGGTGCAGAGCCTGCTGGTCGCCACCGAGCCGTTGTCCGCAGCGACCTGGGACGAAATCGGCCTGAGCCGCGGCCAAGCCTTCAGCGAAAGCAGCCGCCAAGTCACCTATGGCCAGCGTACAGCCGACAATCGCCTGGTGTTCGGCGCCCGTGGTGGTTACCAGTTCGCCGGTCAACTGCGGCACAACTTCGACTTGACCCGCAGCGAGGTGGAGCTGCGGCGCTACCTGTTCGGTGAATTGTTCCCGCAGCTCAAGAACGTGCAGATCACCCATTCCTGGGGCGGCAACCTCGGCATGTCGCGCAACTTCAAGCCGCACATGCTGTGCGACGTGCGCAGCGGCATTGCCCTGGCGGGTGGTTATGGCGGTGAAGGCGTCGGCGCCAGCAACCTCGGTGGCCGGACCCTGGCCGACCTGATCCTGCAACGCGACAGCCAGTTGGTGCGCCAGCCCTGGGTCGTCCCCCAAGGCGGCCTCGACGCGTTGCGCGCCTGGGAGCCGGAGCCGCTGCGCTGGCTGGGCTACAACGCGATCATCCGCAGCTTCATCCACGAAGACCGCACCCTGGCCGACCTGCACAGCGCGCCCTGGCGCCGCAAGCTTGCCACGCAGGTAGCGGGGTTCATGGAAGGCTTGATGCACTAAACGCGCTTCACTCACCCACAGGTATCGACATGAGCATTACCCAGTTCAAGAACACCCATCATGTGCCGCTGCAGGAATCCGCCCCGGTCGCCGTTCCGCTCGGTACGCCGGTGGCGGTCACCTCGACCACCAGCGTGGAGCGCAGCGACGGCGTCGAAACCGGGATCTGGGAATGCACCCCAGGTCGCTGGCGGCGGCAGATCGTCGCGCAAGAGTTCTGTCACTTCGTCCAGGGCCGCTGCACCTTCACCCCGGATAACGGCGAGCCCCTGCAGATAGAAGCCGGCGATGCCCTGATGCTGCCCGCCAACAGCACCGGGATCTGGGACATCGAGGAAACGGTGCGCAAGACCTACGTATTGATTTTTTGATCCTCTGATCAACCGAAGACCTGCCAATAAAAACGCCAAACAGGAATCGAATCATGATCCGCTTACCCCGTGCACCCCTGATGCTGGCCCCGCTGATGTTGGCTGCGTCCCTCAGCCAGGCCGGCGAGACCGTGAAGGTCTACAACTGGTCGGACTACATCGCGCCGGACACGATGAAAAACTTCCAGAAAGAAACCGCTATCGGTTTCAGCTATGACGTCTACGACAGCAACGAAACCCTCGACGGCAAGTTGATGACCGGCAAATCGGGGTATGACGTGGTGTTCCCCTCCAACCACTTCATGGCGCGGCAGATCGCTGGCGGGGCGCTGAAGAAGCTCGACAAGAGCCAACTGCCGAACTGGCAGAACCTCAACCCGGTGTTGCTCAAGGCCCTGCAAGACAACGACCCGGGCAACGAGCACGGCTTTCCCTACCTGTGGGGCAGTACCGGGATCGGCTATAACATCGCCAAGGTCAAGGCGGTGCTGGGGGACAACGCCCCCGTGGATTCCTGGGACCTGATCTTCAAGCCCGAATACATGGAGAAGCTGCAGAAGTGCGGCGTGGCAATCCTCGATAACGGCCCGGAACTGCTGCCCGCGGCCTTGAACTACCTGGGTTTGCCCCACCACAGCAAGGACCCGGCGGACTACAAGAAGGCCGAAGCCCTGCTGATGAAAGTACGGCCCTACGTCAGCTATTTCCATTCCTCCAAGTACACCAGTGACCTGGCCAACGGTGATATCTGCGTTGCGGTGGGTTTCTCCGGTGACATCCTGCAGGCCGAAAGCCGGGCCAGGGAAGCCAACAACGGCGTGGACATCGGCTACGCGATTCCCAAGGAAGGCGCGGCGATCTGGTTCGACATGGTGGCCATGCCCGTCGATGCTCCCGACGAAAAACAAGGCTACGCGTTCATGAACTACCTGCTGCGCCCCGACGTCATGGCCAGCATCAGTAACCATGTGCACTACGCCAACGGTAACCAGCAGGCCGATAGCCTGATCGACCCGGCTATCAGGAACGACACCAAGGTCTACCCGAGCCCGGAAATGATGGGCAAATTGTTCGCCCTGCAAGCCATGCCCCTTAACATCGACCGGATTCGGACCCGGCTGTGGAACAAGATTCGCACCGGGAGTTGATCGGCAATATCCGGTAGGGGATTGCGTCCCTGTGCTTGTGGGGGGCATACCCCAACGGGGTAATGGGCGCGACAGTCGGGGTTCTCTAGAGTAGCGATCCTTCGCCGGCGTGATCCGGTGCTTGAATATTGCTGAGGAGAGGACATGCGTGCACGTGATTTGGGCATCACCCTGGGCTTGGGCGTACCGGGACCGTTGAATGCCATTACCGATGTCCCGGGAGTTCGAGTCGGGCACAGTACGCTGCGCGAGCAAGTCAACGGCAAGCAGGTCAGGACCGGCGTCACGCTGATCCAGCCGCGGGCCGGTCATGCGCGGCAGCAGCCGTGTTTCGCCGGTTGCCATGTGCTCAACGGCAATGGTGATGCCACGGGACTGGAATGGATTCGTGAAGCCGGGCTGCTGACAACCCCGATTGCCATCACCAACACCCACAGCGTCGGCGTGGTGCGTGACGCCCTGGTGGCGCTGGAGCGTGACAGCCTCGCGGACCCTGCGACCTACTGGTGCATGCCAGTGGTGATGGAGACCTACGACGGCGTGCTCAACGACATCTGGGGCCAACACGTAGGCCCGCGACACGTGGCAGAAGCGGCCGCCAATGCCAGTGCCGGCCCCGTGGCGGAGGGTGCGGTCGGCGGTGGCACCGGGATGATCTGCCATGAGTTCAAAGGTGGAATCGGTACCGCGTCGCGGCAGGTACCGGCCGGGCAGGGTGGCTATACCGTCGGCGCGCTGGTCCAGGCCAACCATGGCAAACGCCGCGAACTGCGGATCGACGGCTACCCAGTCGGCCGCCAACTGGTGCCAAGCCCATCGCCCTTCGAACACCAGGGCACGCCTGGCATGGGCTCGATCGTGGTGGTCCTCGCGACCGATGCGCCCCTGCTGCCGCACCAGTGCCAACGCCTGGCTCAGCGCGCCTCGATCGGCATCGCCCGCACCGGCGGCGGCACCGAAGACTCCAGCGGGGACATCTTCCTGGCGTTCGCTACCGGCAACCAGGACCTGCCGCCTGCGGACTACGGGCGCAAGGACCTGCCATTGAGCACGCCACTGGCGATGCTCAACAACGATTACCTCTCGGCCCTGTTCAGCGCAGCGGCCGAAGCGGTGGAGGAGGCGATCATCAATGCGTTGCTCGCAGGCGAGGACATGTGCAGCGACGATGGCCGCCGCGTGGATGGGCTCAAGCCCGAGTTGCTGTTGCCGGCGTTGCGTGCCTCAGGCTGGTCCAGCCCCGACCTCTAGGCGGCTACTTTTCCTTGCGGATGGTGGCGACATCATCCGCCTTGACCTTGACCGTCGCGCCAGAAATGTCCTTGAACTCGACAAAACCGTCTTCAGCGGTGGTGTCCGGCATATCCTCGGTCAGGTATTGGGTGCCGTTCTGCAGGGTCACTACGGTTGGGGTCGAGCAACCTGCCAGCGCCAGCAAGGCGACCACGGCCAGGGGCATGCACAGAGTACGGATGTTCATACTAAAACCTCTCAATCCAGAATCACTCGATCGGCCTGATGCAAGGAGCAGCGGCGCGATATCACTAGGCCCTTGGTCCCGCTTATCCCGGGAAAGTTCGCTTAGGCCCTGAAAAAGCTGGAAAAATACCACATCAGGGTAGATGGAATGGACAAAACCCGGCCATTTATCTTTTTCCATTTGCCAGCGGCGCGGCTGAACTGCTATCTGTATGCATAACCAGTATCCGCTCGCCATGGCCCTTTCTATCTGTGACCGTCAATCCGCTCGAAGATCCGTTCTACTACCTGAATAACTTTCAGCAGGTACTCGCCTGGCTGCAGCAGCGTTATGCCGATGTGCTCAGCCCGCAGGAGCAGGCATTCATTGAGTCTTTCGGCCAATTGCCGCGAGCTTCCCAGGCGCTACTGGTGCGCATGGTGATGCGCAAGGGCGAACACTTTCGCCTGGGCAAGTTGCAGTACCCGGAAATTGGCGCGACGGCGCTGGCGGTGCAGCCGTTACTGGCGCTGGGCTGGGTCGACGATCAGGCGCCATTGACTCTGGATGCGTTGTTCGAGGTGCTGCTCAAGGCCGAGATCCTGGCCTGTTTCGGCACGGCCATCGACCAGCCCAAAGCGAAAAAAACCGCCTGGCTCGACGCCTTGCGTGAGGCATTCCCCCACCCGCAAACCCTGCGACAGTGGTACCCGGCCCTGGATGATCGGGTCCTGAGCCTGACCATCATGGGCCTGTGCGATCGCCTGCGCTTGATGTTCTTCGGCAACCTTTACCAGGACTGGTCGGAGTTCGTGCTGGCGGACCTGGGCATCTACACCTACGAGAAGGTCGAGTTCTGCGCAGAGTCCCGGGGCTTGCACAGCCGTGAGGACGTCGAGGCGTTTCTTTACCTGCATGGCTGTCAGCAAGCCTTCGAAGGCGCTGAGGACGTGAGCCAGGTGGTGGCTCGGATTCACGCCCTGGACAGCGCCAACCCCTGGCTGCAGAGACGCCGCGACAAACTGCTGTTCCTGCTCGGGCAACACTGCGAACGCCTGGCCGACTGGCCGGCAGCGCTGGACATCTATCGCCAGTGCCACTATCCGGGTGCCAGGGCGCGCCTGATCCGTGTGCTGGAGCGCTGCGCCGAGTATGCCCTGGCGCTGGAGTTGGCGACCCAGGCCGAGCTCGCGCCGCAAAGTGCCGCCGAGCAGCAGCAAGTGCTGCGGATGCTGCCGCGCTTGCGGCGCAAACTTGGCGGGCCGCCGGCGCCACGCCTGAAGCCGCGGGAAGTCGAGCGCCTGGACCTCAACCTGCTGCGCGTCGACCCGGCGTTGTCGGTGGAGTTTCATGTCCAGGCCCACCTGGATGACCCGGCGGCACCGGTGCATTACGTCGAAAACAGCCTGATCAACTCATTGTTCGGCTTGCTCTGCTGGCCGGCGATCTTTGCGCCACTGCCCGGGGCGTTCTTCCACCCGTTCCAGCGCGGGCCGGTGGACCTGCTGAGCGAGGATTTCCATACCCGCCGCGCCGGGTTGTTCCAGGCTTGCCTGGGCGAACTGGACGATGGCCGTTATGCCGCGACCATTCGCCAGCGTTTTCACGCCAAGGCGGGTGTGCAATCGCCCTTCGTGTTCTGGGGAGTGTTGACCGAGGAACTGCTGGAACTGGCATTGCTCTGCCTGCCGCCGGAACACCTCAAGCACTGGTTCGATCGCCTGTTGCAGGACATCAAGGCCAACCGCGCCGGCATGCCCGACCTGATCCAGTTCTGGCCGCAGCAAAAGACCTACCGGATGATCGAGGTCAAGGGCCCCGGCGATCGCTTGCAGGATAACCAGGTGCGCTGGCTGGAGTTCTGCCATGCCCATCAGATGCCCATCGCCGTGTGCTACGTGCAGTGGGCGTTACCTTGCGAGTGAGCTACAGCATCGCGGTGCGTGCCCTGTGTGAGTTCACCGCCAAGTGCGGCGACCTCGACCTGCGCTTCACCCCATCGCCCACGGCGCTGGAGGGCATCGTCGGGCATCGCACCGTGGCCTCGCGGCGCAGTCCGGGCTACCAGAACGAAGTGGCGGTGCAAGGCCAATACCGGCAGTTGACCGTGCGGGGGCGGGCAGACGGTTATGACCCGGCGCAGAACCGCCTGGAAGAAATCAAGACCTACCGCGGCGACCTGGAGCGTATGCCGGCCAACCACAGGCAACTGCATTGGGCCCAGGCGAAAATCTACGGCTGGTTACTGTGCCAGCAACTGCACCTGGCCGAGATCAACCTGGCGCTGGTGTATTTCGACATCGTCAGTGAGCAGGAGACCAGCCTGGTGTCAGCCTGCAGCGCGCTTGAGCTGGAGACCTTTTTCAACCAGCAGTGCGGGTTGTTCCTGGCCTGGGCCGAGCAGGAACTGGCTCATCGCGAGGCGCGCAATCAGGGCGCACAGGCCCTGCGGTTTCCCCACCCGGACTTTCGTCCCGGCCAGCGTCACCTGGCGGAATCGGTGTTCAAGGCGGTCAGCACCGGCCGCTGCCTGATGGCCCAGGCTACCACCGGCATCGGCAAGACCCTCGGCACGCTGTTCCCGATGCTCAAGGCCCTGGCGCCACAGAAGCTCGACAAGGTGCTGTTTCTCACCGCCAAGACTCCAGGCCGCAAACTGGCGCTGGATGCCGCACAAGTGCTGGTCGACAGCGCACCGGGGTTGCCCTTGCGAGTGCTGGAAATGGTCGCCCGGGACAAGGCCTGCGAGCACCTGGACAAGGCCTGCCACGGCGAGTCCTGCCCGTTGGCCAAGGGTTTTTATGACCGCTTGCCAGCAGCCCGCCAGGCAGCCAGCCAATTGACCCTGCTTGATCAGGCGGCGCTGCGCCAGATCGCCCGGGAACACCAGGTGTGTCCCTACTACTTGAGCCAGGAAATGGCGCGCTGGGCCGACCTGGTGGTCGCCGACTACAACTACTACTTTGATTTCAGCGCGCTGCTGTTCGGTCTGGCCCAGGCCAACCAGTGGCAACTGGCGGTTCTGGTGGACGAGGCCCACAACCTGGTGGAGCGCGGGCGCCAGATGTACAGCGCCAGCCTGGATCAGTTCAGCTTCAACAGCATGCGCAAGATCGCCCCCCAGGTCCTGAAGAAAAGCCTGCAGCGGGTCAACCGTGAATGGAACGCGCTGCACAAGGAGCAGGCCAGCCCTTACCAGGCGTATGCCAAGGCGCCGGACAAACTGTTGCAGGCGCTGTCGCTGTGCACCGCGGCCATCGGCGACTACCTCAACGACCACCCGCAAGGACTGGACGCCGAGGTGCAGCGTTTCTATTTCGATGCGCTGCAGTTCTGCCGAGTGGCGGAGCTGTTCGACCAGCACTTCGTGTTCGACATCAGCAAGCGCCAGTCCAGCGGCCAGCGCAGCCTGGCGCTGCTGTGCCTGCGCAACGTGGTGCCGGCCGGTTTTATCCGACCCAGGCTGACCGCGGCGCGCAGTGTGGTGATGTTCTCCGCGACCCTCAGCCCGCAGCGCTATTACCGCGACCTGCTGGGGCTGCCGCCGGCGACGGTGTGGATCGACGTCGAGTCGCCATTTCACGCCGACCAGCTCCAGGTGCAGATCGTCAGCCAGATCTCCACTCGTTTTGTCCATCGCCAGGCTTCCCTGGCGCCTATCGTCGAGTTGATGGCGCGCCAGTTCAGTGAACGCCCCGGAAACTACCTGGCGTTTTTCAGCAGCTTCGATTACCTGCAACAGGTGGCCCAACTGTTTGCCCACAGCCACCCGCACATCCAGCAATGGTCGCAGTCCCGGGGCATGGACGAAAGCAGCCGCCAGGCGTTTCTCGAACAGTTCACTGCGCAGAGCCAGGGCGTTGGTTTTGCGGTACTCGGCGGGGCATTTGGCGAGGGCATCGACTTGCCCGGGGCACGGCTGATTGGCGCCTTCATCGCCACCCTCGGGCTGGCGCAACTGAACCCGGTCAACGAGCAGTTGAAGCAGCGGATGGCGGCGATTTTCGGCGATGGTTATGACTACACCTACCTGTTTCCCGGCGTGCAAAAAGTCGTACAGGCCGCCGGCCGGGTGATTCGCACCCAGCAGGATCAAGGGTTGGTGATGTTGATCGACGATCGATTTGCCGAGCCCAAGGTCCAGCAGTTGCTGCCACGCTGGTGGTCCGTCAGCGGCCGTGCGTAAGCTCGATGACGTCAGGGGATGCGGAACTTGAACAAGGTGCAGGGGTAACCGTCCACCGGCAACCGGTGTTGACTCAGTTCGCTTGCACCCAGCGCCGGGATGACCTTGGCCCAGAACGCCTTGGCCGCGAGGTTGGCGTCCAGGTGGAAAACCTGCCAGCAGCCGGGAAACTGCTGCAGCAGGGCGTCTACCACATGGCGGCCAACGCCCTGGCCACGGTATCGACGGCTGACGAATAGATAGCTGATATTGAACGTCACCCCGGCCAGGTGTGCCGTATCGTCCACCGTGACAAAACCGGCCAATGCGCCATCCACCCGGATCAGGAAAGGCTGGGTGGCGGGCTTGCGCCAATAGTCGGGCGGCAGTTGCACATTGAACAGGCCGCGCTCGGCGAAGGTCAGCGGCAGCCATTCACTGAAGTCATAGAGGTAGAACTGCATCAGGTTCTCGATGCAGTCCAGCTCATCGCGCTGAGCGCGCAGCAGTTCGATGGCGGGCATGGGCCTTGGGTCCTAGCGAAGCGGTACCTGTGACCCTAGCGCACAATCAGCCAGGTGCTACCGCTATCGCGGGCAAGCCCGCTCCCACAGAGGCATCCCACATAGAGGTTCCAGCCAGAACAAGCAGGCCGGCCGGTCAGCTGACCATCTCTTTCAACCGATACCACGCCATGCCCAATGCCAGCAGCGGGGTGCGCAATGCGCGGCCACCGGGGAAGGTCAGGTGCGGCACTGCGCTGAACACGTCGAAGCCCTGGCTGTGTCCGGCGTGGATCGCTTCGCCCAGCAGGCGTGCGCACCAGTGGGTGACGTTCAAGCCGTGGCCGGAGTAGCCCTGGGCGTAATATACGTTCGGGTGCGCCGATAGACGGCCGATCTGCGGAAAACGGTTGGCGGAAATCCCGATGCGCCCACCCCATTGATAGTCGATGCGCACATCGGCCAACTGCGGGAGGACCTTGAGCATCTGTGGGCGCATGTAGGCGCTGATGTCCGCCGGGTCCCGCCCGGAATAATGGCAGGCACCACCAAACAACAAGCGCCGGTCGGCCGATAACCGGTAATAGTCCAGGCCGACTTTCTGGTCACACAGCGCCAGGTTCTGCGGGATCAACTGATCCGCCGCCTGCTGCGACAGCGGTTCGGTGGCGATGATGTAGCTGCCGGCGGGCAGGACCTTGCCGCTGAGCTTGGGCTCCAGCTCCTCTAGGTGAGCGTTGCAGGCCAGCACCAGTGTGCCGGCGCGTACCGAGCCGCTGGCACAGCGGACTTTGACCGTACTGCCGTGAACGATCTCCAGCACCGGGCTGTGCTCGAAGATCCGTACCCCCAGGGACTCGGCCACCTGTGCCTCGCCGAGGACCAGGTTCAGCGGGTGCAGATGCCCCGACCCCATGTCCACCAGCCCCCCGGCGTAGACCTTGGAATTGACCACCTGGTCGATGTCCTGCGCCGCCACGAGCCGGGTCTCGTGGGCATAACCCTGGGCCTGGAGGCTCTGTTGCTCAGCCTTGAACGCGGCAAACTGCGCCGCGGTGTTGGCCAGTTCGCAAAAGCCCCAGCGCAGATCACAGTCGATGCCGTGCTGGCGGATACGCTCGGCCACCACCTGCACCGACTCGATCCCCGCGCGCTCCAGGTAACGCACGCCGTCCTCGCCGACGTAGCGGGCAAATCCCGAGACGTCATGGCCGACGCCGCGGATCAGTTGTCCGCCGTTGCGCCCGCTGGCGCCCCAGCCGATCCGCCGAGCCTCCAGCAGGATCACCGAGAGCCCGCGCTGGGCCAGTTCGATGGCGGTATTGACCCCGGTAAAACCGCCGCCGATCACACAGACGTCGGCCTCCAGGTCCGCGCTCAGCGCCGGGCGTTGGCGCATGCCCTTGGCGCTGGCCGCGTAGTAGGAGCGGGCGTGCTCGGTGTCCGGGTTGAATTGAGTGGCCTGGTTCATTTGTTGGACTTCACTTTGCTCCACGAGCGAGTCATCAGGCGCATGATTTCTGGCGTCGGGGTGGTGGAAATGTAGAGTTTGTCGAGCACCGCCTGGGGCGGGTAGACCTCCGGGTTGTTTACCAGCTCGGCATCCATGAACGGCTTGGCGGCCGGGTTCGGGTTTGCGTAGCCGACGGTGGCGCTGACCTTGGCAATGACCTCGGGGTCCAGCAGGTAGTTGATGAACTCGTAGGCTTGCTTGGGGTTGCCGGCATCGGCCGGTATCGCCAGCAGGTCGAACCACAGGTTGCTGCCTTCCTTGGGGATGGCGTAGGCGATGTTCACCCCGTTCTTCGCTTCCTTGGCCCGGTTGGCGGCCTGGAACACGTCGCCGGAGTAGCCGAAAGCGATGCAGATATCACCGTTGGCCAGGTCCGAGACGTACTTGGAGGAATGGAAATAGGTGATGTAGGGCCGAATGGTCAGCAGCTTGGCTTCGGCCTTTTTGTAGTCTTCGACTTTTTCGCTGCGCGGGTCCATGCCCATGTAGTTGAGGATGGCCGGGTACACTTCATCGGCCGAATCCATCATCGACACGCCGCACTGGCTGAGCTTTTTCAGGTTCTCGGGTTCGAACATCACCGCCCACGAGTCGATATGGTCAACTCCCAGTACCTGCTTGATCTTGTCGACGTTGTAACCGATGCCGTTGGTGCCCCACAGGTAGGGCACCGAGTGTGCGTTGCCGGGGTCGTTCTTTTCCAGCAGGGTCAAGAGTTTCGGGTCGAGGTTCTTCCAGTTCGGCAATTGCTCGCGATCGAGCTTGAGGAAGGCCCCGGCCTTCACCTGGCGTGCCAGGAAGTGGTTGGACGGCACCACTACGTCGTAGCCGGTACGCCCGGCGAGCAGCTTGCCTTCCAGGGTTTCATTGGAGTCGAACACGTCATAGATGACCTTGACCGAGGTCTTGGCGGTGAAGTCGGCGAGGGTGGTTTCGCCGATGTAGTCGGTCCAGTTGTACACGCTGACGCTGGGCTGCGCATGGGCAACGGCACTGCACAACAGCGCCAGGGCAACGGGAACCACGGATTTCATAAGACGCATTCGACACCTCTTGGAATAATTGTTTTCGATGTACAGGACCCAATGTAGGAGCGAGCTTGCTCGCGATGACGTCAGATCAGTCGACATCAGCTTGAGGATCAGCTCCCCATCGCGAGCAAGCGGAGCGCCGCCCGGCCCGCTCCCACAGTCCCGGTATCAGACGCTCAGCAGCAGGAACTCGCGCTCCCAGGAGCTGATCACGCGCTTGAAGTTTTCATGTTCGGCGCGTTTCACCGCGACGTAGCCGCGCACGAACTTGCTGCCCAGGTAGCTTTCAATGGTCGGGCAGTTCTCCATGTGCGCCAGGGCGTCTTCGATGGTGATCGGCAGGCGCAGGTTGCGTCGTTCGTAGGCCCGGCCCTCGACGCCGGCGCTCGGTTCGACTCGTTCGACCATGCCCAGGTAACCGCACAACAGGCTGGCCGCGATCGCCAGGTAGGGGTTGGCATCGGCGCCGGGCAAGCGGTTTTCCACGCGCATCGCGTCCGGGCTCGAGGTCGGCACCCGCAGGCCAACGGTGCGGTTTTCCACGCCCCATTCGACGTTCACTGGCGCCGAGGTGTCCGGCAGGAAGCGCCGGAACGAGTTGACGTTGGGGGCGAACATCGGCAACAGCTTGGGAATGTACTTCTGCAAGCCGCCGATATGGTGCAGGAACAGTTCGCTCATGCTCCCGTCTTCATTGGCGAAGATTGGCTTGCCGGTGGCGATCTCGACCACGCTCTGGTGCAGGTGCATGGCGCTGCCTGGCTCATCGCCGATCGGCTTGGCCATGAAGGTGGCGGTGACGTTGTGCTTGAGCGCCGCTTCGCGCAGGGTGCGCTTGAACACGGTGATCTGGTCGGCCAGGTCCAGTGCGTCGCCATGCCGGAAGTTGATTTCCATCTGCGCCGGGCCGTCTTCATGGATCAGCGTGTCAAGGTCCAGGCCCTGGGCTTCGCACCAGTCGTAGACATCTTCGAACAGTGGATCAAATTCGTTGGCGGCATCGATGGAAAACGACTGCCGACCGCTTTCGGCACGGCCCGAACGGCCCAGTGGCGCCTTGAGTGGCAAGTCTGGGTCTTCGCAGCGTTGGGTCAGGTAGAACTCCATTTCCGGGGCCACGATCGGCTTCCAGCCTTTGTCGGTGTACAGCTGCAGGATTTTCTTGAGCACGTTGCGCGGCGACAGTTCGATCGGGTTGCCGAACTTGTCGAAGGTGTCGTGGATCACGATCGCAGTGGGCTCGATGGCCCATGGAATCACGTACACCGCGTCGGACACCGGCTTGCACACCATGTCGATGTCGGCCGGGTCGAGCAGGTCGTAGTAGACGTCGTCGTCGACAAAGTCCCCGGTTACCGTTTGCAACAGCACACTTTCCGGCAGGCGCATGCCTCGCTCATGCAGGAACTTGTTGGTGGGCGCTATCTTGCCGCGAGCGATACCGGTCAGGTCAGTGACCACGCATTCGACTTCGGTAATCTTGTGATCTTTCAGCCAGGTGGAGAGCTGATCGAAAGGGGCGTTCATAAAGACCTCGTTATTGGTTTTATCCGCGCCAGAGTCAGGCTTGCTGTGCACAGAGACTTCCCCTGTAGCGCGTTGACGACTATCTTGGGCCAGCGTTACGGTTCCATCTATCCACTTTCAGCAGCCATCAAGCGCACCAAAAGAGTGCGCTCGGATCTCCCCATGACAGCGTCAAATCCCTTGCATGTGCAGGCTTTCAACACCGCAGACGTCGCCGACCAGATACGCGCGACCCCTGGGTGGGTGCAGCACTACCAGCAGATGTCGCCCGGGCACTTCGCCGGCCTGGTGCGCTATCTGGACTTGCAGGGGGTAGAGATTTACGAGGAATGCATGAACACCCGGGTCGAGCAGAATTTCAGCGCGCCACCGGGGGCCTTGGCGTTCTGTTTCGATCGCAGCGACAACGCGCTCTACGTGCTCAACGGCGAAAGCCGCAACATCTGGATCACCCCGGAGAACTACCAGGAAGTGGCCGTGGTCTTCGGCCCGCAGTTCCTGCAGCGCCATGGCGTTAGCATCGAACGCCTGGAAGGCCTGTTCATGGCGCCGCTCAACTCGCAGCAGAACGCGCTGTTCAGCCGCTGGCTCAGCGGAACGCTGACCCGGCTGTCCGAAGCCATCGACCCGCCAAGCCGGGAAGCCCTGACCCAGCAACTGCTGGACGACTGCCTGTTCATCCTCGACAACGCCTGCGTCTGCCTCGACCAGGGTGCATTGCAGCGCCGGGCAGGGGAGCGGGTGCTCATGAAACGGGTGGGCGAGTGGGCAGCCGATACCCCGGAAGAACAGCTCAACCTGCTGCAGTTGTCCCAGGTCGCCGGGGTTTCCCTGCGCCAGTTGCAACACGCCTTCAAGACCTACACCGGCATGGCCCCGACCCAATGGCTGCGCTTGCGCCGCCTCAACAGCGCCCGCCGCGAACTGCTCGGCAGCCACCCCGGCCAGACCACCGTGGCCGAAGTGGCGATGCACTGGTCATTCTGGCACCTGGGACGTTTTTCCAGCAGCTACCGGGCACTGTTCAAGGAACTGCCGAGCGACACCCTCAAGCGTGCGGGGACTACAGCAACCAGTGGGCGCGTGCGGCGTTAAAACGTCGGCGGAGTAATCACCCAGATCACCACCGCATCCACTTCGCCAGGGTTGCCGTAGCGGTGTGGTTCCTGGCTGGAGAAGCTGAAGCTGTCGCCTTCGCTGAGCTGGAAATGCCGATCGCCGACCCACAGCTCGAAGCTGCCGCACAGCAGGTAGCCAGCTTCTTCGCCGTCGTGGCTGTAGCTTTGCTGGCTGTACGTGCCGGGTGGGAAGCGCGAGTGGAGCATTTCCAGTTGGCGGTTGGGTTGGGGGGTGAGCAGGTGGTCGACGATGCCGTCTTCGTAGTGCACGCTCAGGCGGCTGTTCTTGCGCACCACCACGCCCTGGTCTTCGGGGGCCGTGGGCACTTCGCTGGCGAAGAACCACTGGATGGTCACGCCCAGGCTACGGGCGATGTTGAACAGCGCCGGGATCGACGGGTAGGCGAGGTTGCGTTCCAGTTGGCTGATGTAGCCGGCGGTCAACTCACTCAACTGCGCCAGCTGCGCCAGGGTCATGCCCCGGCGTTTGCGCAGGCCGCGAATCCGCGTGCCGAGGAAATGCGGCGCAGCGCTGCCGATGTCGGGCGCAGGCGTGTTGCTGTTGCTCATGGCGAATTCCAGACCGGGAGGGGCTTGAGCGCGGGCCGTGTAGGAGCGAGCAAGCCGCAAGCGGGCACTCGCTCCTACAGTTAAAAGCGGGAATTTGCGCCCAAGCCAAAACCTAAAGTCCCGGAGTATAAACAGGCTTAAAGCTCCCAGGCGACTTTCAGGCCTTCGTAGATGGCTTCTTCGGCGGTGCGCGGTGCCAGGCAGTCGCCGATCCGGCGAAACTCCACCAGCCCTTGCAGTTCGGCACCGAGGGTATCCACCGGTTGGTGACCCTGGCACAACACCAGGGTGTCGATGTTCTCCAGCAGCATTGGCTCGCCACTGGCGGTGTGTTGCAGGTACACCGTGTTGTCGTCGCAGCCATAGAGCCGGGCATATGGGGTGATCGGGATGCCGAGCTTATGCAGTTCGCCGGCCAGTTGGTCACGCACGTACAGCGGCAGGTTTTCCCCGCAATGAGTGCCATTGACCACCAACTGGACCTGATGCCCAGCCCGCACCAGGCGCTCGGCGATACCTGGGCCGATCCAGTCGCAGCGCCAGTCCACCACTACCACCGAACGGCCGATCGGCACCTCGTCCTTGAGCACCTGCCAGGCGTCGACCACCTGCAATTCACCGCCACGCTCGAAGTTTGGCCAATAAGGTTCGGCCCCGGTCGCAACGATCACCAGGTCCGGCTGTTCGCGCTCCACCAGTGCCCGGTCGACCCGGGTGTTGCGCACCACGCGGACCCCGGCCAACTGCATCTCGCGCTGCAGGTTGGTGCTGGCTCCGCCGAACTCGGCGCGGCGCGGCAGCAGTTGGGCCAACAGCACCTGGCCGCCGAGTTGCGAGCTCGCTTCGTACAGGGTCACCTCGTGCCCGCGCTGGGCGGCCACCGCTGCCGCCTTCATTCCGGCCGGGCCACCGCCGGCGATCATGATGCGCTTGCGCCGAGTCGCTGGCGCGCGTTGGCTGTAGATCAGTTCGCGCCCGGTTTCCGGGTGCTGGATGCAGGAAATCGGCAATCCCTTGTGGAAGTGCCCGATGCACGCCTGGTTGCAGGCGATGCACGCGCGCACGTCTTCGGCACGCCCGGCGTCGGTCTTGTTGGGCATTTGCGGGTCGCAGATCAGCGCCCGGGTCATGCCGCAGACATCGGCCTGGCCCCGGGCCAGGATCAGTTCGGCCTCCTGGGGCTGGTTGATCCGGCCAGTGACGAACAGTGGAATCTTCAGGCCAGCTTTGAAGGTCCCGGCTTCTTTGGCCAGGTACGCCGCTTCGATGGCCATCGGCGGCACGATGTGCACTGCACCGCCCAGCGAGGCCGAGGTGCCGGCGACGATGTGTACGTAGTCCAGCCGGGCTTGCAGCGCTTGCACACTGGCCAGGGACTCATCTTCGCTCAAGCCTTCGGGGTCACGCTCGTCCGCGGAAATCCGCAGGCCGATGATGAACTGCTCATCGGTGCTGGCGCGCACCGCCGCGATCACTTCCCGCAGGAAGCGCAGGCGTTGTTCGAGGTCTCCGTTGTAGTGATCGGTGCGTCGGTTGACCCGGGGGTTGATGAACTGCGCGGGCAGGTAACCATGGCTGGCGACCACCTCGACCCCGTCGATCCCGGCCTGATGCAGGCGACGAGCGGCCGCCGCATAACCGGCGACGATCTCATCGATCATCGCCTGGTCCAGCGCCCGTGGCATCACCCGGAAGCGCTCGTTAGGCACCGCAGAGGCGGAGTAGGCCACGGCCAGCAGACCGTCGCTGGACTCCATGATTTCCCGCCCCGGGTGGAAAATCTGCGACAGCACCAGGGTGCCATGCTCGTGGCATGTCCGCGCCAGCTCACGGTAACCCTCGATGCAGGCGTCGTCCGTGGCCATCAGCACATGGGAGGTGTAGCGCGCACTGTCGTGGACCCCGGCCACCTGCAGCACGATCAGCCCGACACCGCCTTCGGCGCGTGCCCGGTGATAGGCGATCAGTTGCGCGTTGACCAGGTTGTCGGTCGGCATCGAGGTGTCGTGCCCGCTGGACATGATGCGGTTTTTCAGGCGTTTGCCGCGGATCTGCAAGGGCTCGAACAGATGGGCAAAGGCGGGGGACGAGGTCGGCATGGTGCGCTTACTCCAGGCAGGCTGAAGCCGAAAGGCCGTGCTTCGGCGTTGTTATTATTGCCCTATAGAAATTTACCGGCAGTAAAAAATCAACTTGTTTTTTTACTAAGGCTTGCAGTACTTTCATTTGGCGCCCGCTCCTGGGGCGAACCTCACAACAATAAAAATGGGTCACGCCGGCCTTGCTCCGGGTGGCACCTGCACGAGGACTGCTAGATGAAAGCCAATAGACTCAAGCTCGCTCGTTATCCCTTGCTGTTGTCCCTGGCCATGGGCAGCGTTCAGGCGGCGCCGGACATGGTGGTGGTCGGATACGGCGGCGCCGGACAGAAAGCCCAGGACGTGGCGTTTTTCCAGCCCTTCAGCGCGCAGGACCAGAGCAAATTGATCCAGAGCGAATACAACGGCGAAATGGCCCGGATCAAGGTGATGGTCGACACCGGCAACGTCGATTGGGACGTGGTGCAGATCGAAGGCCCGGACCTGATGCGCGGCTGCGAAGAGGGTATGTACGAACGCCTGGACTGGACGCAACTGGGGCATGCCGCACAATTAATTCCCGAGGCCGCGCAGGAGTGCGGTTCCGCCGCGTTGGTGTGGAGCGTGGCGATTGCCTATGACACCGACAAGCTGGCCCAGGCCCCGGCCTCATGGGCGGATTTCTGGAACGTGGAGAAAATCCCCGGCAAGCGCGGCCTGCGCAAACGCGCGGTGTACAACCTGGAGTTCGCCTTGCTGGCCGACGGGGTCAAGGTCGAGGACGTCTACCAGGTCCTGGGCACTCCTGAAGGGGTCAACCGCGCCTTCGCCAAGCTGACCGAACTCAAGCCCCATATCCAGTGGTGGGAAGCCGGCGCACAACCGGCACAATGGCTGGCCGCCGGCGACGTGGTCATGACCTCGACCTACAGCGGGCGGATTGCCGCCGCCGCCCAGGGCGGCAGTCACCTGGGTCTGGTCTGGCCGGGCAGCCTGTACGGCATGGACTACTGGGCGATCATCAAGGGCTCCCGGCATGTCGATCAGGCCAAGCGGTTTATCGCCTTCACCAATCAGCCCGATGCCCAGGTCAAGTACGTGCAGCAGATTCCCTACGGTCCGACCAATACCGAGGCCGCGGCACGCCTGGATCAGTCGCTCGCGCGCTGGGTGCCGACCGCGCCGCAGAACCTCAAGGGTGCGCTGTCGATGGACGTCGGCTTCTGGGTCGATCACGGCGAAGAACTGGAAGAGCGTTTCAACGCCTGGGCCAGCAAATAAGCCGCGCGGCTGGACGCTTGCCCCGTCCAGCCTTACTGTCTGCCCAGCCATCTGCCTGGAGAACCTCGCCAATGAAGCAATTTGTCAGCCACCCTGATGCGCCGGTCGAGCGCAGCGCCACCGAGCAGCGCCTGCGTGAAGAGTTGGCGGCGTGCTATCGCTTGATCGCGCACTTTCGCATGACCGATCTGATCTTCACCCATATCTCGGTGCGCCTGCCTGGGCCGGAGCACCACTTCCTGATCAACCCCTACGGCTTGATGTTCGATGAAATCAGCGCCTCCAACCTGGTGAAAATCGACCTTGACGGACATGCCGTAGAGCCGTCGCAATACCCGGTCAACCCGGCGGGTTTTGTCATCCACAGTGCGATCCACGGCGCCCGTGACGACGCCCAGTGCGTGCTGCACACCCACACCCGCGCCGGTTGTGCGGTGGCGGCCTTGAAGTGCGGGCTGTTGCCGGTCAATCAGATTTCCATGGAGTTCTACGGCCGGGTCGCCTACCACGACTACGAAGGCGTGGCGCTGGACCTCAGCGAGCAGCAGCGCCTGGTGCACGACCTGGCGGACAAGCCGGTGTTGATGTTGCGCAACCATGGCCTGTTGACCGTGGGCGCCACCGTGGGCCAGGCGTTCTTGCGCATGTATTACCTGGAAAAGGCCTGCGAGATCCAACTGGCGGCCCAGGCCTGTGGCGAATTGCTGCTGCCGCCCCACGAGGTCTGCGCGCACACCGAGCGCCAGTTCAACGACCCCGGCCGGCCCCTGGAAGAGGGCCAGTTGAGCGATCCGGATGCCATGCAACTGGCCTGGGCGGCGATGTTGCGCCTGCTCGAACGCATTGCCCCAGGCTATCGTGACTGAACGCGGTTGAGGCTGGAGACTGGGCGCACTCTTGCTGTACAGTCGTTCAACGCAGGGGCGGTGCAGGGCCCCAATGATCGATCCAAGGAGAGAGTCGCCCATGAGTCAGGAAGCCCGTTTTTCACGCATGGAGCCAGAGCTGCGCAAGGCCAATCTGATCGAGGCGACCCTGGTGTGCCTCAAGCGCCATGGCTTCCAGGGCGCATCGATTCGCAAGATCTGCGCTGAGGCCGGGGTCTCGGTGGGGCTGATCAGCCACCACTACTCGGGCAAGGACGAGCTGGTGGCCGAAGCCTACATGGCGATCACCGGGAGGGTCATGACTTTGCTGCGCGAGGCCATGGAGCAGGCCGCGCCGACTGCGCGGGAGCGATTGTCGGCGTTCTTTCGTGGCTCGTTTTCCGCCGAACTGCTGGACCCGCAACTGATCGATGCCTGGCTGGCGTTCTGGGGCGCGGTGAAAACCGCCGAGGCAATCAACCTGGCCCACGAACAGTCTTACGGCGAATACCGCGGCATCTTGCGCAAGGTGCTGGCCGAGCTGGCCCAGGAGGAGGGCTGGGAACACTTCGACGCCGACCTCGCGGCCATTGGCCTGAGCGCCTTGCTCGATGGCCTGTGGCTGGAGTCCGGACTCAACCCCGGGACCTTCAGCCCGGAGCAGGGCATGCAGATCTGTGAAGCCTGGGTCGATGGGCTCCAGGCCGGCGGGCGCCAGCGTTTCTGCGTGCCGACCGGCAGCTGTTGATCGATCGTTCAGCAGAGGCTAGGATCAGCCGCTGAAACGCAAAACCACTCTAATAAGAAACACGCCTTCGGGCACACGCAGGACTTCAAGCGATGACTCCTCGGGTACTGATCGTCGACGACGATCCGCTGATTCGCGAACTGCTGCACGCCTACCTGTCCCAGGAAGGGTACGCGGTCCACTGCGCCGAAACGGCGGAGGCCGCGGATACCTTCCTCGCCAGCCAAGCGGTCGACCTGGTGATGCTCGACATCCGCCTGCCAGGCAAGGACGGCCTGACCCTGACCCGCGAACTGCGGGTGCGCTCGGAAGTGGGGATCATCCTGATCACCGGCCGCAACGACGAAATCGACCGTATCGTCGGCCTGGAGTGCGGCGCCGATGACTATGTGATCAAGCCGCTGAACCCCCGGGAACTGGTGTCCCGGGCGAAAAACCTGATTCGCCGGGTGCGTCATGCCCAAGCCCCCCAGCCACTCGCCGCCGCGGCCAAGCCGGTCAAGCAATTCGCTGCCTGGGCCCTGGATACCGATCGCCGGCGCCTGATCGATGACGCCGGCAACGAGACCCTGCTGACCCACGGCGAATACCAGTTGCTCAGCGTGTTCCTGCGCAACAGCGGCCACACCCTGAGCCGCGACCAGTTGATGGACCAGATCCGCAACCGCGAGTGGGTGCCCAACGACCGCTCGATCGACGTGCTGGTGGGGCGCTTGCGGCGCAAGTTGCATGACGACCCGGCCGAGCCGCAGTTGATCATTACCATTCACGGCGCCGGTTACCTGTTTACCGCCAGTGTGGCGGCCTGAGGCGATGGTGCGCACCCTCGGGCTGTTACTGATGCTCGGCGCCGGCACCGCCATGGCTGCCGAGAAGGTCCGCTATTGCGATTACCCGGTGTACCCACCGATCTCCTGGAGTGACGGCAAGCAGGTTCGCGGCCTGGCCCCGAGCGTGGTCAAGCACCTGTTCGGCGCGCTGGGCTATGAGGTCGAGACCGTGGTGCTGGGCAACTGGAAACGCTGCCTGCTGGACGCCGCCGAGGGTCGGGTCGACGTGGTGCTGGCCTACAGCACTGCGCAACGCGAGCAAAGCCTGGTGTTTTCCCGGGTGCCGGTGCTGCGCGAGGACGTCGCGGTGTTCATCAATCGGCAGCACCCGGTGCGCTTCGAGCGCCTCGAAGACCTCGCCCGGTACCGCGGCGGCCTGCTGTTCGGGGAAAGCTATGGAGTGGATTTCGACCGGTTGGTGGCTCGCAGCAACAATATCGAATGGGTCTCCAACAGTGAGCAGAACTTCGGCAAGTTGATTCGCGGGCGCATCGACTTCATCACCCAGGAGCGGCGCACCGGAGAGTTGTACGTCGAACACCTGAAAGGCGCCGAGGACATCGTCGCTTTGCCACAGCCCTTGAGCGTCGACTACCTGCGGATCGCGGTGTCGCGGCGCTCGGCGTTGGCCAGCCAGATGCCGCAGATCGATGCCCAGTTGCAGCGCATGGTCGAGGCCGGCGACATCGAACGCTGGCTCAACGAAAGCGAAGTCACCTACCGCGACATGGTCAGCCTGCCGGCGGACGCGCAATGATCCGCGCCCGGCCCGGTGGATTGTTGCGACGCCTGCTGCTATTCATCCTGTTGTTCAGCCTGTGTTTTACCGTGCTCGCCAGCACCGTGCAGCTGTACTTCGAGTACCGCCGCGAGATGCGTGACATCGACTCGCGCATGGAGCTGATTCGCGCCGGTTACCTGGCCAGTCTGGAACGCAGCCTGTGGGACCTCAACCAGGAGCAGTTGAATGTCCAGCTTCGGGGCCTGGTGGATTTCTCCGACGTGGCGCGGGTGCGCCTGAGCAGCCCGGACTTCGAATTGTTGCAGGGCAATCCGCAGCCGCTCGGGCCTTTGCGCATCGAGCGCTTCGAACTGGATTACCAGCCGCCTTCCGGGGAAAAACGTCACCTGGGGCAACTCGAAGTCAGCACTGACCTGGGGGCCGTGCACCAGCGGCTGTACGCCACTGGCTTGACCAGCCTGCTGTGGATGAGTGTGTTTCTCTGCGGCCTGGCGGTGGCGCTGTCCGGATTGTTCTACCGTCTGGTGACCCGCCACCTGCAAGTGATGGCCGGGTTCGCCCGGCGAATCGCTGCCGGCGAGTGGCAGGAACCCTTGCGCCTGGACAAGAGCCGCAGTGGCATCCCGGATGAAATCGACACCGTGGCCCACGCCCTGGACGACATGCGCCGGGCGATCCTCAGTGACATCGACCGCCGCGAATCCGACCGCCTGGCCCTGCAGCACAACCGCGATGACCTGCTGCGCATGGTCGAACGGCGTACCGCCAGCCTGATGCGCGCCAAGGACGAAGCCGAGGCGGCCAACCTCGCCAAGTCGCGGTTCCTGGCGACCATGAGCCACGAATTGCGCACGCCGCTCAATGGCATCCTTGGCATGGCGCAACTGCTGCGCAGCCCGCGCCTGGACGAACTCGACGGCAAACGCCTGGATGCCCTGCACAAGGCCGGTGAAGGTTTGCTGACCATTCTTAACGAGGTACTGTACTTCGCGCGCTTGGAGGAGGGCGAAACCCACCTGGAGCCGGTGAATTTTTCCTTGCGCCAACTGCTGGATGAGGTACTGACCCTGCTCGAACCCCGGGCGCTGGACAACCGCACGCGCCTGCATTGCCTGATCGACCCGCAGCTGGCGCCACGCCAGTTGGCGGCCGAACAGTTCCTGCGCCAGGTGCTGAGCAACCTGCTGGCCAACGCCATCAAGTTCACCGAGGGCGGTGAGGTCAGTGTGCTGGTGATGCTGCTGGCGCCGACACCGGGGCTCGACGGGCAACGCGTGCGGGTCAGCATTACCGACAACGGCATCGGCATTGACCCGGCCATGCAGGAAAAGATCTTCGAGCGTTTCACCCAGGCCAGTGAGGAAGTGGCGCAACGTTTTGGCGGCACCGGGCTGGGCCTGGCGATCTGCAAACACCTGGTGCAGAAAATGGGCGGCAGCATCGGGGTCGACAGCCAGCCGGGACGTGGCAGTTGCTTCTGGTTCGAGCTGACACTGGCGCCGGCGGGCGAGTTGGTCGATGAACCCGTCGAGCAGGCCAGCGGCCCGGCGCTGAAGATCCTGGTGGTCGAAGATGTGGCGCTCAACCGTGAGGTGGTCAGCGGCTTGCTGCAACAGGACGGGCACCAGGTCTGGCTCGCGGAGGAGGGCCAGCAGGGATTGGCCGAGTGCGCCGCCCAGGCGTTTGATTTGATCCTGCTGGACGTGCACCTGCCGGGGATCAGCGGCGTCGAACTGTGCCGGCAGATCCGTGGCGGTGTCGGGCCGAACCGCGCCACGCGGATTTTCGCCCTGACCGCCAGCGTACAACCGGCACTCGTGCGCGGCTATCTGGATGCCGGGATGGACGGCATCCTCGCCAAGCCGCTGAAACTGGCCGAGCTGCGCGCGGTCCTGGCGGGGCAGACGCCGTCGGCCGAACCCGCAACGCAGGACGGGGCCATGGACTGGCCGCTGTTGGATACCCATCGCACATTGCTCGGCGAACAGAAGGTGCTGGGGCTGCTGAGCGTGCTGCGCACCTCGATCATCCAGCACCGTGGGACCCTGGCGGAAGCCATCGCGGCCGAAGACTGCACCGAGGTCGCGCACCTGGCCCATCGCCTGGCCGGCAGCAGTGACTCCCTGGGTTTCCGCGCCCTGGCCCAGATGTTGCGGGCGCTGGAAGACGCGGCGCTGGGCAACGCCGAATCCGCCCTGCGTGACCTCGCACCCCAGGTCGATGCCCAGCTCCACGAAGCCCTGCAGACCCTCAAAGGCCTGTTGCAGAGCTGACGTACAAATCTGTTACGACTTTCTACAACTTCGATCTTTACCGTCAACGCGAACTTACATGGCCTTCCAATAATCGGGGCAACCGCCACAGCGCGGTCTTCGAAGCTTATTGGAGATAATAATAATGAATGGCCGTAAAGCTGATCCCGTCCACCTCACTCGCCTGGGGTGCTGACATGACGCAAACCACTGAACGTACAGGCATCCACCTGACCCGCGCCCTTAAAAGCCGGCACATTTTCATGTTGTCGCTGGGCGGCGTGATCGGCACCGGGCTGTTCATGGGCTCCGGCGTGACCATCAATCAGGGCGGCCCGGTGGGCGCGATCCTGGCATACCTGGTGGCAGGTTTCCTGATGTACCTGGTGATGGTCTGCCTGGGCGAATTGTCGGTGCAGATGCCGGTGTCGGGGTCGTTCCAGACCCACGCCACCAAGTTCATCGGCCCGGCCACCGGCTTCATGATCGGCTGGGTGTACTGGATGAGCTGGGCCACCACCGTAGGCCTGGAATTTACTGCCGCCGGCATGCTGATGGTGCGCTGGTTCCCTGAAGTACCGATCTGGTACTGGTCGGCGCTGTTCGTGGTGGTGCTGTTCGGCCTCAACGCCCTGGCCACCCGAGCCTTCGGCGAAGCCGAGTACTGGTTCTCGGGGATCAAGGTCGCGGCGATCCTGGGTTTTATCGTGGTCGGCGTGCTGGTGATCTTCGGCGCGATCCCGCTGAGCAGCGGTGCCCCGGCACCGGGCATGAGCAACCTGATCGGCGACTCAGTGTTTCCCAACGGCCTGTCAGCGGTGTTCGCCGTGATGATGACCGTGGTCTACGCCTTTCAGGGCTGCGAAATCATGGGGGTGGCAGCGGGTGAGACCGACCAGCCGGAAAAGAGCATTCCGCGAGCCGTGCGCAACGTGGTGTTCCGCGTGCTGATTTTCTACGTGCTGGCGATCATTGTGCTGTCCGCCATCGTTCCGTGGCAGCAGGCAGGCCTGATGGAGAGCCCGTTCGTGCAGGTGTTCGACATGGTCGGTATCCCCTACGCCGCGGACCTGATGAACTTCGTGATCCTCACCGCGATCCTCTCGGTGGGCAACTCCGGCCTCTACGCCTCGACCCGGATCCTCTGGGCCATGTCCAAGACCGGCATGGCGCCGAAAAGCCTGTCGCCCCTGAGCAAACGCGGCGTGCCACTGCGCGCCCTGAGCATCACCCTGTGTTTTGCCCTGGTGTCGCTGATGACCAGCTTCGTCGCCGCCGACACCCTGTTCATGGTGCTGATGGCCGTCAGCGGGATGTCCGGTACCGTGACCTGGATCGTCATCGCCCTGGCCCAATACAAATTCCGCAAGGCCTACCTGCGTGATGGCGGCAAGCTCGAAGACCTGAAATACCGCGCCCCGTGGTTCCCGGTGCTGCCGCTGGTGTGCATCGCCCTGTGCTGCTCGTTGTTCGTCTTCCTGGCCCTGGACCCAACCCAACGCCCATCGCTGTACTGGGGCTTCGGCTTCATTGCCCTGTGCTACAGCGCCTACTTCCTGATCCACCGCAAGCGGCAGGGCGTCCTGGCCCCGCAACTGCCTACCGCATAACCCCGCACTCACAGGTCCCGGCATACACCAGACCCTGTGGGAGCGAGCGCCCGCTTGCGGCTTGCTCGCGATGGTCGTCAACGATGACGCACACTGCCTGATGCACCGCGCCGTCCTTGCGACCATCGCTGGCAAGCCAGCTCCCACAGGTTCCTGCATACACCAGACCCTGTGGGAGCGAGCTTGCTCGCGATGGTCGTCAACGTTGACGCGCACAACCTGATGCCCCGCACCGTCCTTGCAACCATCGCTGGCAAGCCAGCTCCCACAGGTCCCTGCATACACCAGACCCTGTAGGAGCGAGCTTGCTCGCGATGGTCGTCAACGATGACGCACTCTGCCTGATGCACCGCGCCGTCCTTGCGACCATCGCTGGCAAGCCAGCTCCCACAGGTCCCTGCATGCACCCCATCCACTAATGTAGGAGCGAGCCTGCTCGCGATGGTCGTCAACGATGACGCACACTGCCTGATGCACCACGCCGTCCTTGCGATCATCGCTGGCAAGCCAGCTCCCACAGGTTCCTGCATACACCAGACCCTGTAGGAGCGAGCCTGCTCGCGATGGTCGCCAACGATAACGCGCACAACCTGATGCACCGCGCCGTCCTTGCGCTGGCAAGCCAGCCCCCACAGATGCTGTCATCAGTTGTGCAAAGTTGTAACAGCGCGATCTCCAGCTAACCGCCACCAACAAACAAACCCTTTAAATACAACAAGATATAAACGATCAACCGCTGTTACAGCGGATTTCCCCAACGATTGCCGCCTTGTTGAACACTCGTTTAGTATGGCCTCAAGTCGCAGCACCTCAGGCCAAACACAATAATTCGAGGATTCCCATGACTACTGATTCTGCCGTGCTCTGCCAGGTTGAAGCCGGCGTTGCCTGGATCACCCTCAATCGCACCGCCCAGCGCAACGCGCTCGACATTCCGACCCTGAAATACCTGCACGCTTTGCTCGATGGCTACAACGCCGACCCGCAGGTGCGGGTGGTGGTGTTGACCGGCAGTGGCCGCAGTTTCTGCGCCGGTGCCGACCTCGATGAATGGGCGGCCGCCGAGGCCCGGGGGGCCCTGGAAAGCTACGGCTGGACCGAAACCGCCCATGCCTTGATGAACCGCCTGTACAGCCTGGAAAAGCCCACCATCGCCGCCATCAACGGCACCGCCGTGGGCGCCGGGATGGATCTGACCCTGTGCTGCGACCTGCGCATTGCCGGGCAATCGGCGCGCTTCAAGGCCGGCTACACCAGCATGGCTTACTCGCCCGATGCCGGTGCCAGCTGGCACTTGCCGCGCCTGATTGGCAGTGAGCAGGCCAAGCGCCTGTTGTTCCTCGACGAGCTGTGGGGCAGCGAACGGGCCCTGGCCACGGGGCTGGTGGGCGAAGTCTGCGCCGACGAGCAACTGCACAGCGTCACCGCGCAACTGGCGACGCGCCTGGCCAATGGGCCGACCTTTGCCTTCGCCCAGGCCAAGCAGCTCATGCGTGAAGGCGCTGACCGTTGCCTGGCGCAACAACTCCAGGCCGAACTGGCCGCTGGCCTGCTGTGCGGGCGCAGTGAAGACGCCAGCGAAGCCCTGCGCGCCTTCGCCGAGAAACGCCCGGCGCGGTTTATCGGACGCTAACGCCCCACCTCATTCAGCACACGAACAACAGGTAGCAGCATGAATTTCCAACTGACCCAAGAACAAGAAATGTTGGTGGACGCCGTACGCAGCTTTGTCACCAAGGAACTGCTGCCCTATGAAGAGGCGGTGGACCGCGCCGACGAAGTCTCGCCCGAGCTGGCGGCGCAGATTCGCGGCAAGGCGATCGCCGCCGGCTTCTATGCGTTCAACATGCCGGAAGAGGTGGGCGGTGGCGGTCTGGACTACCTGTCCCAGGCGCTGATCGAGCGGGAGCTGTCCAAGGTCTCCTGGGCGCTGCACGTGTTCGTCGCACGTCCCTCGAAGATCCTCATGGCGTGCACCGGCCAGCAGATCAACGACTATCTGTTGCCGTGCATCCAGGGCGAAAAAATCGACTGCTTCGCCCTCACCGAACCGGGTGCCGGCTCCGATGCCAACTCGATCAAGACCCGCGCGGTACGGGACGGCGACGACTTCGTGCTGAACGGCAGCAAGCACTTCATCAGCCACGCCGGACACGCCGACTTCGCCATCGTGTTTGCCGTGACCGACACCTACGAGCATAACGGCCGTACGCGCAACGCCGTGACTTCGTTCCTGGTCGACCGCAATACCCCGGGCATGACCATCCGCCGCGGCCCGAAATGCGTGAGCAACCGTGGCTACCACACCTACGAGATGTTCTTCGACGACTGCCGCGTGCCAGCCTCCAAGGTGCTGGGTGAAGTCGGCAAGGGCTGGGACGTGGCCAATGCCTGGCTGACCGCCGGGCGGGTGATGGTTGCCGCCAACTGTGTCGGCCAGGCGCAGCGGGCGCTGGACGTCTCGCTGCAATGGGCCGCAGACCGCAAGCAGTTTGGCCAGCCGATCGGCACCTACCAGGGTATCTCGTTCAAGTTGGCGGACATGGCCACGCAGATCCGTGCGGCCGAGTTGTTGACCCTGCACACCGCCTGGAAGATGGACCAGGGCAGCATGACCGATGGCGAAGCCGGCATGGCCAAGCTGTTCGCCAGCGAAACCCTGGGCAAGGTCGCCGACGAGGCGGTGCAGATCTTCGGTGGCATGGGCTTGATGGATGAGTGTGTGGTCGAGCGCATCTGGCGCAACGCACGGATCGAGCGGGTCTGGGAAGGCACCTCGGAAATCCAGCGGCACATCATTTCCCGCGAACTGCTGCGGCCGCTGCTGCGCTGATCGGTCCCGGAGAACCCCCATGTCCCTGACGATTCGAGACAACCTCAAGCGCCTGCTCGCCCCACGCCACGTTGCGTTTGTCGGCGGGCGCAGCATGGCCCGCGCCCTCAAGCGCTGCGCCGAAGGCGGATATGCCGGCCAGATGTGGCTGGTCAACCCGCAACACGACGAACTGGAAGGCGTGCCGTGCGTCCGCCAGATCAGCGATCTGCCCTGTGGGCCGGACGCGGTGTTCATTGCCACCAACCGTGAACTGACCCTGACCTGCGTCCGCGAACTGGCCGCCAAGGGCGCGGGCGGGGCGATCTGCTACGCCTCCGGTTTTGCCGAGACCGGCGCCGAGGGCCAGGCCCTGCAACAGCAACTGCTCGAGGCCGCCGGCGACATGGCCTTGCTCGGTCCCAACTGCTATGGCTTGCTCGACTACCTGCACAGCTGCGCGCTGTGGCCGGTGGCCCATGGCGGCAAGGCGGTGGAGCGGGGCGTGGCCGTGCTGACCCAGAGTGGCAATTTCGCCTACAACCTGTCGATGAGCGACCGCTCGCTGCCGGTGGCCTACATGGCGTCGGTGGGCAACCAGGCGCAACTGGGCGTGGCGGAGTTGATGGACGTGTTGCTCGACGAACCGCGAGTCACCGCCATCGGCCTGCACCTGGAAGGTCTGAAGAACGTCCCGGCCTTTGCCCGTGCCGCGCACAAGGCGCTGGAGCAGGGCATCCCGGTGATCGTCCTGAAAACCGGGGTGTCGCAGATCGGCGCCGAATTGGCGCTCAGTCACACCAGCTCGCTGTCCGGTTCCGATGCCCTGTACGACGCGCTGTTTGCGCGCCTGGGGGTGATTCGGGTGAGTGGCCCGGTGAGCTTCGTCGAGACCCTGAAGGCGGCGGCCTGCGGTCGCTTGCCAACGGGCAACAGCCTGATTGCGCTGGCCTGTTCCGGCGGCGATGCCGGGCTGATTGCCGACTACGCCGAACGTAACGACCTGCGCCTGCCCAAACTCGACGCGGGGCAAACCGCCGAGCTGGCGCAGGTCCTGCCCAGCTACGCCAACCTGGTCAATCCGCTGGACTTCACCACCGCCATCTGGGGCGATGGCGAGGCCCTCAACCGGATGCTCGACAGCGCGCTGCGCACCGAAGCCGACGCGGCCATGCTGGTGCTCGATTACCCCGCCCAGTTCACCGGCGAGCGCAAGGAGTGCGACCTGTTGCTGGAGCTGTACTGCCAGGCACTGGTGCGCCACGGCAAGACTGGCTTCGTCACCTCGGCTTTTCCCGAGCTGCTGCCGGCCCATGCCCGCGAGCGCTTGCATGCCCAGGGCGTAGCTGCTTTGCAAGGAGTGGAAGACGGCCTGGCCGCCTGGGGCCGGATCGCCGGTTACCAGGCTAACCGCCAGGCGTTGCTGGCCCTGGGTGAATCGGCGTTGCTGCCGCTCTGTCCGCAGCCGCTGGCGGGGACGGGCCGGCTGCTCAATGAATGGGACTCCAAGCAGGCGCTGCGGGCCTTTGGCCTGCCGGTACCGAATGGCGTGCGCAGTAGCGTTGCGCAGGCCCTCGAGGATGCCCAACGCCTGGGTTACCCCTTGGTGCTCAAGGCGCTCAGCGCCGAGTTGCCGCACAAGACCGAGGCCGGGGCCGTGGCGCTCAACCTCAAGGACGCCGCCGCCTTGACTGCCGCCCTGAGCAACATGGCGACCAGCATTGGCGCCTACGCCCCTGGCGTGGTCTTCGATCAGGTGCTGCTGGAACCCATGGCCAGCGCGCCGCTGGCGGAGTTGATTGTCGGCATCAAGCGCGAAAACGACTTTTGCCTGGCGCTGGTGATCGGTGCCGGTGGGGTCCTGGTGGAATTGCTCAAGGACAGTCGCAGCCTGCTGCTACCGACCACCGAGGGGGCGATTCGCAATGCCCTGCTGAGTTTGCGCAGTGCCGCCTTGCTCCAGGGCTTTCGTGGCCGTGCGCCGGCGGACCTCGAGGCACTGGTGGCCGCGATCCGCGCGGTGGCCGACTACGCCTGCGAAAACGCCGGTCAGTTGCTGGAACTCGATGTAAACCCATTGTTGGTCGGTGCCCACGGCACGACCGCGGTCGATGCGTTGATTCGCCTCGGCCATGCGTGAGGATAAACACATGCACACCACACCATTGACCGGTGGCCAGGCCCTGGTTCGCCTGCTGGCCAACTACGGGGTCGACACCGTGTTCGGCATTCCCGGGGTACACACCCTGGAGCTCTATCGCGGCTTGCCCGGCAGCGGCATCCGCCACGTCCTGACCCGGCATGAGCAAGGCGCCAGCTTCATGGCCGACGGCTACGCGCGGGTCAGCGGCAAACCGGGAGTCTGCTTCATCATCACCGGCCCCGGGGTAACCAATGCCGCCACCGGTATCGGCCAGGCCTATGCCGACTCGATCCCGATGCTGGTGATCTCCAGCGTCAACCACACCGCCAGCCTCGGCAAGGGCTGGGGCTGCCTGCACGAAACCCAGGACCAACGCGCCATGACGGCGCCGATTACCGCGTTCTCGGCCGTCGCCTTGAGCACGGACGACCTGCCGCAATTGATTGCCCGCGCCTACGCGGTGTTCGACAGCGAGCGGCCGCGCCCGGTGCACATTTCCGTGCCGCTGGACGTCTTGTCGGCGCCGGTGTCCCGCGACTGGAGCCAGGACGTGGTGGTGCGGCCCGGACGTGGCGCCGCGTGCGCCAGCGCCCTGGACCAGGCGGTGAGCAAATTGAACGCTGCCAAACGGCCGATGATCATCGCCGGAGGCGGCGCCCTGGACGCAAGCGCGCAACTGCAGCAACTCAGCACCAGGCTGGCCGCGCCACTGTTCACCAGTGTCGCCGGCAAGGGTCTGTTGCCGCCGCAGGCAGCACTCAACGCCGGCTCGTCGTTGTGCGTGGAGCCGGGCTGGCAGTTGATCGCCGAGGCGGACGTGGTGCTGGCAGTGGGCACGGAGATGGCCGACACCGATTTCTGGCGCGAGCGCTTGCCGTTGAATGCCGAGCTGCTGCGAGTCGATATCGACCCCCGCAAGTTCAACGACTTCTACCCCTGTGCCGTGGCTTTGCACGGCGATGCTCGACAAACCCTGGACGGCTTGCTCGAACGCCTGCCATCCGGCCCGCGCGACGCCAGCGCGGCGATTGCCGCCGTCGCCGCCTTGCGCGAAGCGGTGCAGGCCGGTCACGGCCCATTGCAGTCGATCCACCAGGCGATTTTGCAGCGCATTGGCGCCGAACTGCCGGACAACGCCTTTATCAGCACCGACATGACCCAACTGGCCTACACCGGCAACTACGCCTTCGCCAGCCTGGCCCCGCGCAGTTGGTTGCACCCCACAGGCTACGGCACCCTGGGGTATGGCTTGCCCGCCGGGATCGGCGCCAAGTTCGGCGCACCGCAGCGTCCGGGCCTGGTGCTGGTGGGCGACGGTGGATTCCTCTACACCGCCCAGGAACTGGCGACCGCCGTCGAGGAACTGGACAGCCCGCTGGTGGTGCTGCTGTGGAACAACGACGCCCTGGGCCAGATCCGCGACGACATGCTGAGCCTGGACATCGAGCCGATCGGCGTGCTGCCGCGCAATCCGGACTTTGCCGCCCTCGGCCGAGCATTCGGCTGCACCGTCAGCCAGCCGCAGAGCCTGGCCGAGTTGCAGACCGATTTGCGCCACGGCTTCAAACGCAACGGCGTCACCCTGATCGAGCTCAAGCATGCCTGCGCTCATTGACTTGATGGTTTGTTTGACGGAGGCAGGACCATGCGTTTTTCCGATCTGACCCAACGTATCGCCGGCGACGGCGCCGCCGCCTGGGATATTCACTACCGTGCACTGGCCTTGCGCGAGCAAGGTGCAGACATTCTGCTGCTGTCGGTGGGCGACCCGGATTTCGACACCCCGGCACCCATCGTCCAGGCCGCCATCGACAGCCTGCTGGCGGGCAACACCCACTACGCCGACGTGCGCGGCAAACGCACTCTGCGTGACGCCATCGCCCGTCGGCACCAGGCGCGCAGTGGCCAGGCAGTCACCACTGAACAGGTGATCGTCCTGGCTGGCGCCCAATGTGCGCTGTTCAGCGTGGCCCAGTGTGTGCTCAACCCGGGCGATGAAGTACTGGTCGCCGAGCCCATGTACGTCACCTACGAAGCCGTATTCGGTGCCTGCGGCGCGGTGGTGATCCCGGTGCCGGTGCGTTCCGAGAACGGCTTTCGGGTGATGCCCGAAGACGTCGCCGCGCGCATCACCCCGCGCACCCGGGCCTTGGCGCTCAACAGCCCGCACAACCCTTCAGGGGCCAGCCTGCCGAGAAGCACCTGGCAAGCCTTGGCCGAACTGTGCATCGGCCATGACCTGTGGCTGATTTCCGACGAGGTCTACAGCGAGCTGCTGTTTGACGGCGAACACGTGAGTCCGGCCAGTCTGCCGGGCATGGCAGAGCGCACGGCGACCCTCAACAGCCTGTCGAAATCCCACGCCATGACCGGCTGGCGGATCGGCTGGGTGGTGGCGCCACCGGCGCTGGCTGCGCACCTGGAAAACCTTGCGCTGTGCATGCTCTATGGCCTGCCGGATTTCGTCCAGGATGCCGCCGTGGTCGCCCTCGACAACCACTTGCCAGAACTGGCGGCGATGCGCGAGGCCTATCGCCAGCGCCGTGATCTGGTCTGCGCAGTGTTGGCCGATTGTCCCGGGGTGCGGGCGTTGAAACCCGATGGCGGGATGTTCGTGATGCTCGATATCCGCGCCACCGGGCTTAGCGCCCAGGCGTTTGCCGACCGTCTGCTGGATCGCCACGGCGTCTCGGTGCTGGCCGGCGAAGCCTTTGGCCCCAGTGCGGCCGGGCATATCCGTCTGGGCCTGGTGGTCGACAGCGAACAACTGCGCGAGGCCTGCCAGCGCATCGCCCGTTGTGCCCATGAATTGATGGAGGCCCAGGCCCATGCTTGAACACTGTTCGCTGTACATCGATGGCCGCTGGCTGACCCCGTCGGGGCAGGGCGTGGCCGAGGTGATCAACCCGGCCACCGAAGAACTCGCCGGCCGCGTGCCGCTGGGCGATGAGCGTGACGTCGAACTGGCCGTGGCTGCGGCGCGGCGGGCGTTTGGTCCCTGGTCACGTACCGCCTCCAGTGTGCGTGCCGGCTACATCCGCGCGCTGGCCGAGCAACTGCGGCTGCGGGCGGACGAGATGGCGGCAGTGATCACCAGCGAACTGGGGATGCCGGTGCAATGGTGCCGCTCGGTGCAAGTCGACGGGCCGATCATTGGCCTGGAGCAATACGCGGAGCTGGCGGGCCTGATGGATCAGGTCCGTGAGGTCGGCAACTCCCTGGTGATCCGTGAAGCAGTGGGCGTCTGTGCCTTCATCAATCCGTGGAATTACCCGCTGCATCAACTGCTGGGCAAACTGGCGCCGGCCCTGGCCGCCGGGTGCACGGTGGTGGTCAAGCCGAGCCAGGAAACCCCGCTGCACGCGTTCCTGCTGGCGCAGATGATCGAGGCCATCGGCCTGCCTGCCGGGGTGTTCAACCTGGTCAGCGGGCCGGGTTCGAAAGTCGGCGAGGCCCTGGCCAAGCACCCGGATGTCGACATGCTGTCGTTCACCGGCTCCACTGGCGCCGGAGTGCGCGTGGCCCAGGCTGCCGCACCGTCGGTCAAGCGGGTGTGCCTGGAGCTGGGCGGCAAGTCGCCGCTGCTGATCGCCGAGGACGCCGACCTGGCCGCTGCCGTGCAGTACGGCGTACAGGACGTGATGATCAACTCCGGCCAAACCTGCACCGCCCTGACGCGCATGCTCTTGCCCGCCCGTCGTTACGCCGAGGCGGTGGAACTGGCACGCGAGCAAACCCTTGGCCTGGCCATGGGTGATCCGCTGGATCCACAGAGCTTTCTCGGACCGATGTGCTCGGCGGCGCAACGGCGCACCGTGCAGGACTACATCCGGCTCGGCCAGGAGGAAGGTGCGCGGCTGGTGTGCGGCGGTGACCACGCGCCGGCGTTCGAGCGGGGCTACTACGTCACGCCGACCCTGTTCGCCGATGTCGACAACCGCATGCGCATCGCCCAGGAAGAGATCTTCGGCCCGGTGCTGTGCCTGATCCCCTACACCGATGAAGCGCACGCGTTGCAGATCGCCAATGACTCGCCGTTCGGCCTGTCCAGCGCGGTCTGGGCCGGCAGTGCTGAGCGCGCGTTGCACCTGGGCCGGCAACTGCGCGCGGGCCAGTGCTTTATCAATGGCGCGGCGTTCAATTACCAGGCGCCGTTCGGTGGCTATAAACAATCCGGTAATGGCCGGGAGTGGGGGGAAGAGGGGCTCAATGAATTCGTCGAAGTGAAGGCGATCCAGGTGTGACGGTTGACGCCCCACAGGGTGTTTGCACCGGGCCATGGCCCGGTGCCTTGCGTGGAGTTGGACCGGTAATCGATTAACAACGCAGCTTTTGATCAGAGGCCATGCAATGAGCGATAACAACAACAAAATTACTCAAGCGATCCATGCACATAGCTTCCCGCGCCGGGACTTCCTCAAGTACAGCGCGGCTGCGGCCGCCATGGCCGGTGCCTGCTCCATGGGTTTGCCGTTTGGCGCATTTGCCGAGGAGGCGACCCCCAAGCCCGGTGGCGTGCTGCGCCTGGGCCTGGCCGGTGGCAGCACCACCGACTCGCGCGATCCCGGCTCCTGGAGCGACACCTTCACCTTTGTCGGGTTCTCGGCGGTGTACAACACCTTGAGTGAAATCGCCGTCGACGGCAGCGCCATTCCGGAACTGGCGCTGAGCTGGGAGTCGAGCCCGGACGCGCGGGTCTGGACCTTCAAGTTGCGCCCGGGCGTGACCTTCCATAATGGCAAGAGCCTGAACAGCGACGATGTGGTGGCCTCGATCCAGCACCACCTGGGCGAGAAGTCGACATCGGCGGCCAAGACCGTGCTCGGCGATGTCGCCAAAGTCAGCGCCCAGGGCCCGGACAGCGTGGTGTTCGAACTGCACTCGGGCAACGCCGATTTCGCCTATGTGGTTGCCGATTACCACCTGGTGATCATGCCCAGCAAGGACGGTCTGCCGGACTGGCAGTCTGCGGTCGGTACTGGCGGCTATCGACTCAAGGACTTCGAACCGGGCGTGCGCATGACCCTGGAGCGCAGCCCCGACTACTGGAAACCCGGCCGGGCGCACTTCGCCAGCGCCGAACTGATCGCCATTGCCGATGGCGCCGCGCGGGTCAACGCCCTGGTGACCGGCCAGGTGGACGTGATCAACAAAGTCGACCTCAAGACTGTGGCGCTGCTCAAGCGCAACCCCAACCTGGTGATCGAGGAAACCAAGGGCGCCCAGCACTACACCTTTCCCATGTTGACCGACAGCCCGGTGTTCCAGAACAACGACGTGCGCCTGGCAATGAAGCACGCGATCAACCGCGAAACCCTGCTGGCCTCGGTGCTCTATGGCTATGGCCTGGTGGGCAACGACCACCCGATCCAGCCCGGCAGCCGGTTCATCAACAGCGCGCTGGAGCAACGCACCTACGACCCGGACAAGGCGCGTTTCCACCTGAAGAAGGCCGGCATGGATTCGCTCAAGGTGCGCCTGCAAGCGTCCGATGCAGCCTACACCGGGGCCGTGGACGCGTCGGTGCTGTTCAAGGAGCAGGCCCGAGCCGCCGGGATCGACATCGACGTGGTGCGCGAGCCAGCCGACGGTTTTTTCTCCAACGTGTGGATGAAGCAACCCTTCACCACCTCGTTCTGGTACAGCAGCCTGACCGCCGACCGCATGTTCAGCATCGGGTACGCCAAGGGCGCGGCCTGGAACGAAACCCACTGGGATAACCCGCGCTTCAACCAGTTGCTCAATGCCGCCCGGGGCGAGATGAACGAGCCGCTGCGCCGCGAGATGTACAACGAAATGCAGGCGCTGTGCCGCGACGACGGCGGGGCGATCGTGCCGTTGTTCGCCAGCTCCGTGGCGGCCCGTTCCAAGCGAGTCAGCCACGGCGGCCAGACCGCGCCGTATGGCGAGCTGGACGGGCTGCGGGTGATCGAGCGCTGGTGGCAGGCGTAAGAAATTCTCGAAGCGATGAAAATCCCTGTGGGAGCGAGCGCCCGCTTGCGGCTTGCTCGCGATAGCAATTGGTCAGGCAACATTGATTTTGAATGGACCGCCGCCATCGCGAGCAAGCCGCAAGCGGGCGCTCGCTCCCACAGTAGAAGAATAAGGAACCGCACGATGAGAAGTATTTTCAAGCTGTTGGGTCAGCGCCTGGCGCTGGGCCTGCTGTCGCTGTTCGCCGTATCGGTGATCATCTTCCTCGCCGTCGGCATGCTCCCCGGTGACATCGCCGAGGCCATGCTCGGCCAGTCAGCGACCCCGGAAACCGTGGCGGCCTACCGCGCGCAACTGGGCCTGGACATGCCGCCATTGACCCGCTTCGGCCACTGGATCTGGCAGTTGCTGCAGGGCAACCTGGGGGTTTCGCTGGCCAACCAGCGGCCGATCGCCGAGCTGGTCGGCAGCCGCCTGGGCAACACCTTCAGCCTGGCGCTGCTGGCGGCGCTGGTCTCGGTGCCGCTGGCCTTGTTGCTGGGCATGCTCGCGGCGTTGTATCGCAACAGTTGGTTCGACCGCTTGCTCAACACCTCGGCCTTGAGTGCGGTGTCGTTTCCCGAGTTCTTCGTGGCCTACCTGCTGATCCTGGTGTTCGCAGTCAAACTCAACTGGTTCCCGAGTATTTCCAACCTGGCTCCAGACGCCTCGCTGGGCACCATCCTCGAGCGCTCGGTGCTGCCGGTGGCGACCCTGAGCCTGGTGGTGATCGCGCAGATGATGCGCATGACCCGCGCCTCGCTGATCAACCTGCTGGCCAGCCCCTACATCGAAATGGCCCGGCTCAAGGGCATCAGCCCGTCGCGGATCATCTTTCGCCACGCCTTGCCCAACGCGCTGGCGCCGATCGTCAACGTGGTGGCGCTGAACCTGGCCTACCTGGTGGTGGGGGTAGTCGTGGTCGAGGTGGTGTTTGTCTATCCCGGTCTTGGCCAGTTGCTGGTGGACTCGGTGGCCAAGCGCGACATTCCGGTGGTGCAGGCCTGCAGCCTGATCTTCGCGGCCACCTACATCCTGCTCAATACCAGCGCCGACGTGCTGTCGATTGCCAGTAACCCACGCCTGATGCATCCGAAGGGGTAGACCATGAGCCTGCTTAAACAATTGCTCCGGGCACCGCTCCGGGCGCCGCTTAGCGCCCAGTTCGGCCTGCTGGTGATCGTGCTGTATGTCCTGGTGGCGCTGTTCGCCCCGCTGTTGGCGCCGTTCGGTGAAACCCAGGTGGTGGGCGAGGGCTTCGCGCCCTGGGGCGGCGAGTTCCTGCTGGGCACCGATAACCTCGGCCGCGACATGTTCAGCCGCCTGGTCTACGGTGCCCGCAATACCCTGGGGATTGCCTTCCTGACTACGCTGCTGGCGTTCCTGCTCGGCGGCTTGAGCGGGTTGGTGGCGGCGATCAAGGGCGGCTGGGTTGACCAGGGCCTGTCGCGGGTGGTGGACATCCTGATGGCCATCCCGCAACTGATCTTTGCCTTGCTGATCCTCAGCGTGGTGGGCACCACGGCCACCTCGCTGGTGCTGGTGATCGCGCTGCTGGATGCAACCCGGGTATTTCGCTTGTCCCGCGCGGTGGCGATGAACGTGGTGGTCCAGGACTTCGTCGAGGCCGCGCGGCTGCGGGGTGAGGGCCTGTGGTGGCTGGTGACCCGCGAGGTGCTGCCCAATGCCGCGGCGCCGCTGATTGCCGAGTTCGGCCTGAGATTCTGCTTTGTGTTCCTGTTCATCAGCGCGCTGTCGTTCCTCGGCCTGGGGATTCAACCGCCCACGGCCGACTGGGGCAGCATGGTGCGCGACAACGCGGTGCTGATCACCTTCGGTGACATCAGCCCCTTGCTGCCGGCCCTGGCCGTGGCGTTGATCACGGTGAGCGTCAACTTCGTCGTCGACTGGATGCTGCACAAATCCAGCGGTCTCAAGGAATGCTGATGATGAATACTGCCAAACCGCTGCTGGAAATCCGCAACCTGCACATCGAAGGTCACTACGAGGACGCCTGGCACCCGTTGATCAAGGGCATCGACCTGACCCTGCAACGGGGCGAGGTGCTGGGCCTGATCGGCGAGTCGGGGGCCGGCAAGTCGACGCTCGGCCTGGCCGCCATGGGCTACACCCGCGATGGCTGCCGGATCACCGGCGGATCGCTGCAGTTCGATGGCATCGATCTGTTGGCCGCCAAGCCCGAGACCTTGCGCAAGCTGCGGGGACTGCGCATTGCCTATGTCGCGCAGAGCGCAGCGGCGTCGTTCAACCCGGCCCATCGCTTGATTGACCAACACGTCGAAACCGCCGTGCAGAACGCCGGCATCAGCCGCGCGCAAGCCATGGCCGAAGCCGTCGAACTGTATCGGGTACTGCGCCTGCCCAACCCCGAGCAGATCGGCCAGCGGTATCCGCATCAGGTCTCCGGTGGCCAGTTGCAGCGGGTCATGACGGCCATGGCGATGGCTTGCCATCCGGACCTGATCATCTTCGACGAGCCGACCACGGCCCTGGACGTCACCACCCAGATCGAGGTGCTGGCGGCGATCCGCGATGCCGTGGCAACGTACGGCAGCGCTGCGATCTACATCAGCCACGACCTGGCGGTGGTGGCGCAGATGGCCGACCGGATCATGGTGCTGCGCCACGGCAAGCTGGTGGAAGAGGCCCAGACCCGGCAAATGCTCGACGCCCCGCAGCAGGACTACACCAAGTCGCTGTGGGCGGTGCGCAGTTTTCGCACCGAACCCAAGCCCTTGCCGCAGCAGGAACAGCCGTTGCTGGAATTGCGCAACAGTTGCGCCAGCTATGGCCAGCACCCGGTACTGCACGACGTATCCCTGAGCCTGTACCGTGGCCAGACGCTGGCGGTGATCGGTGAGTCCGGCAGCGGCAAAAGCTCCACTGCGCGCTTGATCACAGGCCTGCTGCCACCGACGGCCGGGCAGGTGCTGTACGACGGCCAGCCGCTGCCGGCGGATTTTCGCCAGCGCAGCAAGGAGCAACTGCGCAAGATCCAGATGATCTACCAGATCCCCGACACGGCGCTCAACCCGCGCCAGCGCATCGTCGATATCATCGGCCGGCCGCTGACGTTTTACCTCGGGCTCAAGGGCCAGGCCATGCGCGCCCGCGTGGCCGAGTTGCTGGAGATGATCGAACTCGATCCGGCGACGTTCATGGAGCGCCAGCCCCGGGAACTGTCCGGTGGGCAGAAACAACGGATCTGCATCGCCCGGGCGCTGGCGGCCGATCCGCAACTGATCATTTGCGACGAAGTGACCTCGGCCCTCGACCAACTGGTGGCCGAGGGTGTACTGAAACTGCTCAACCGTATTCAACAACAGCTCGGCGTCGCCTACCTGTTCATCACCCACGACGTGGCCACGGTGCGGGCGATTGCCGACGAGGTGCTGGTGATGCAAAGGGGCAGGGTAGTGGACCACGGCTCACGTGATGCCATCTTTACCCCGCCGCACCAGGACTACACCGGGCTGCTGTTTTCATCCGAACCGCAAATGGACCCCGACTGGCTCGACCGGTTGCTGGCCACGCGCGCTGCACACCCTTCAACGCCGACGCTTGCAGACGTCTAAGGAATCATCATGAAAGTATTGATCGTCCACGCTCACCCCGAACCGAACTCCTTCACCGCGGCCCTGCGTGACCAGGCCGTGACCACCCTCAAGGCCCAGGGCCACGAGGTGCAGGTCAGCGACCTGTACGCGATGAACTGGAACCCGGTCGCCAGCAGCCAGGACTTTTCCTCGCGGGAAAACCCCGATTACCTGGTCTACGCCCTGGAACAACGCCTGGGGGTCAAGAGCCAATCCCTGGCCGCGGACATCCAGGGCGAGCTGGACAAGCTGTTGTGGGCCGACTTGCTGATCCTCAACTTCCCGATCTTCTGGTTCTCCGCCCCGGCCATGCTCAAGGGCTGGATCGATCGGGTGCTGGTGTCGGGCATTTGCTATGGCGGCAAGCGTTTTTACGATCAGGGTGGGTTGGCCGGGAAGAAGGCGCTGGTGACGGTGACCTTGGGGGGGCGTGAGCACATGTTCGGCGACGGTGCGATTCACGGCCCGCTGGAAGACATGCTGCGGCCGATCCTGCGCGGGACCTTGGCCTACGTTGGGTTTGATGTGCTGGAGCCGTTTGTCGCCTGGCACGTGCCTTATATCAGCGATGAGGCGCGCCAGACGTTTCTGGTGGAGTACGACCAGCGCCTGCAGCACCTGGCGGATGAACAGCCCCTGGTGTTCCCGCGACTGGCCCAGTTTGACGAGCAGTTGTATCCGCGGCCCCCAACTATGGCCTGACCAGCCATCGGCCTTGATCGGGATCAATACGCTAAACCCCCACGGGTGCAGTCTTGGGTCAATACTGAACATAACTTCATCCGAGAATCCGACCATGAGCCAGTACCAACGCCTGCTGCTGATCATCAACCCGGCCCTGCGCCAGTCGCCGGCCATCCAGCAGGCGGGTGCGCTGGCCGGGGCCAGCGGTGCGAGCCTGCACATCGTCGGGCTGATCAAGTCCCTGGGCATCCTTTCCCTGCTGGAGGGCGATGACTGGGCCAGCGCACGGGCCAGCTATCTGCAGGAACAGGACCTCTGGCTCCAGGCGCAAGCCCATCAACTGCGAGTCAGCGGGGTTGAGGTCACGGCCTACACCACGTGGTCCGAAGACGTCAGGAGCGACATCCTGCAGCACGTCAGCGAACTGCAACCGGACCTGCTGATCAAGCAAGTGCAGCAGGAACCGTTGCTCAAGCGCACCTTCTTCACCCCGATGGACTGGCACCTGCTGCGCTATTGCCCGGTGCCGACCTACCTGGTGGGCGACCAGGCCCAGGCCTTGCCGCGCAAGATCGTTGCGGCCATCGACAGCGCCAATGACCAGCCACAGAATCAAAAGCTCAACGAGCGGATCCTCAAGCAGGCCGAACGCCTGGCGTTGCAATGCGATGCCGAACTGCACCTGGTCACAGCCTGCGACATAACCGCCGATTTTCTGGGTGACCTGGGCGCTGCCGGGTTGGCGTTGAGCGACTTGACCCGGCAATTGCGCCAGGACCTGGAAAACGCCTTCCTCAATACCGCCGAGCATTTTGGCGTAGCGCCGGAGCACCGGCACTTCATCAAGGGTGATCCAGTCCAGGTGCTGGCCGAATTCGCCCATCAGAACCAGGTCGATGTACTGGTGCTGGGGCGCAATCAGTCGCGAGGCCTGGAAAAACTCATCGGCAGCACCACCGAGCATCTGCTGTACCAGGCGTCCTGCAGCGTGCTGGCAGTCTGACGGATATCCCTGTAGCCGCTGCCGAAGGCTGCGTTGGGTTGCGTAGCGACCCCCAGCGGATGTATTGCCGAGTTGAATGAACGTCGTGCGGTCGTTGACGCAGCCTCGCGCTGCTCGACAGCTGCTACGGTTCTGCGTTTGGGGGGCGGTCGTCCACCCCCATTCGGGGTATGGTGCCGTTGCGTCAATCCGCCAATAGTAAGCACGTCCGCTCATCCAGAGCCGAGTCTGCTTATAAGGTGGAATGTGCAATGCGCAAGGCACTACACGTGTTTTCCAGTCTGTTGCTAGCTCCCTTGTCCTGGGCGGTGCATGCCGCCGAGGTGAACGATGCCCACACGCTGCGGCTGTACAACTGGGCGGACTACATCGGTGAAAGGACCCTGGCCGACTTTGAACAGGCCACGGGGATCAAGGTCATCTACGACACCTTCGATGCCTACGAGACGGTGCAGGCCAAGCTGCTCACCGGCCACTCCGGTTACGACCTGGTGGTGCTCAATGCCTCCCTGGTGCCGCCGCTGATCAAGGCCAAGGTGTTCCAGCCCCTGGACAAGCAGCAACTGCCGGGCTGGAGCAACCTGGACCCCAAGGTGCTGCAGGACCTGCAGGGCTACGATGCCGGTGTGGCCTATTCGGCGCCCTACACCTGGGGCAGCAATGGCGTGACCTACAACGTCGACATGATCAAGGCCCGCATGCCCGATGCCCCTATCGGTTCGCTGGCGATGATCTTCGATCCCAAGATTGTCTCGCGCTTCGCCGACTGCGGCGTGACCCTGATCGATGCGCCCACCGAAGTCATCCCCCTGGCATTGACCTACCTGGGCCGTGACCCCCGCAGCGCCGCGCCGGCCGACCTCAAGGCCGCCCAGGACCTGCTGCTGTCGGTGCGACCCTACATCAAGAAATTCGACTCGGTGAACTACCTCACCAGCCTGCCCAATGGCGATGTCTGCATGGCGATGACCTGGTCCGGCGATTACGCCACCGCCCAGGCCCGGGCGGAGGAGGCCAAGCTGAAGATCAACCTGGCGTACTTCGTGCCCAAGGAAGGCTCGCTGATCTGGTTCGACAATATGTACATCCCCAGTGACGCGCCCCACGTGGCCAACGCCCACAAGTTCCTCCAGTACCTGTTGCAACCCCAGGTAATGGCCGACGTCAGCAACTACATCCACTACGCCAACAGCAACCAGGCCGCCACCCCGTTGCTGCAGCCCGAGGTGCGTGACAACCAGGCGATCTACCCCGACGCGGCCACGCGTGAGCGGCTGTTTGCGCAGAAGACCCAGGATGCCAAGGACATGCGCGCCATCACCCGGGTCTGGAGCACGGTAAAGACCGGGCTCTGAACCAGTGTCGGCTCGTCCCACCTTGATTATCCCAGCTGATTGATCATCACCTTCGAGACCTTTGCCATGACCACACCCAACGCCGAGTTCTTCAACCAGTTCGATAACGCCCAACTGGTCAAGGCCGACAAGGCCCACCACATGCACGGCTACCACGTGTTCGATGAGCACCGGCAAAACGGCGCGCTGAACATCGTCGCCGGCGACGGCGCGTATATCTACGACAGTGAAGGCCAGCGCTTTCTCGATGCGGTGGGCGGCATGTGGTGCACCAACATCGGCCTGGGCCGCGAGGAAATGGCCCTGGCGATTGCCGATCAGGTCCGGCAACTGGCGTACGCCAATCCGTTCTCCGACATGGCCAATGCGGTGGCAATCGAGCTCTGCGAAAAACTTGCCAGCCTGGCCCCCGGCGATCTCGACCACGTGTTCCTCACCACCGGTGGTTCGACCGCGGTCGACACCGCCTATCGACTGATCCAGTACTACCAGAACTGCCGTGGCAAACCACAGAAAAAACACATCATTGCCCGCTACAACGCCTATCACGGCTCGACCTGCCTGACGATGTCGATCGGCAACAAGGCCGCTGACCGGGTGCCAGAGTTCGATTACGCCCATGAGCTGATCCACCACGTCTCCAACCCCAACCCGTACCGTGCCCCGGATGGTATGGACGAGGCGCAGTTCCTCGAGTTCCTGGTCCAGGAGTTCGAAGACAAGATCCACAGCATCGGTGCCGACCGGGTCGCGGCGTTTTTTGCCGAGCCGATCATGGGCTCCGGCGGGGTGATCATTCCCCCTGAAGGTTATCTGCAGCGCATGTGGCAGGTGTGCCAGGCCCACGACATCCTGTTTGTCGCCGATGAAGTGGTGACCTCGTTCGGCCGCCTGGGCAAGTGGTTCGCCTCCAGCGAGCTGTTCGGCGTGCAGCCGGACATCATCACCACCGCCAAAGGCCTGACCTCGGCCTACCTGCCGCTGGGGGCGTGCATTTTCTCGACGCGGATCTGGGACGTGATCGCCGAGCCCGGCCAAGGGCGCTGCTTCACCCACGGTTTCACCTACAGTGGCCATCCGGTGTGTTGCACCGCGGCGCTGAAGAACATCGAGATCATCGAGCGCGAGAACCTGCTGGCCCACGTGCAGGAGGTGGGCAGCTACCTGGAACAACGCCTGGCAACCCTGCGTGGTTTGCCGCTGGTGGGCGATGTGCGCTGCGAGAAACTCATGGCCTGCGTCGAGTTCGTGGCCGACAAGGCCAGCAAGGCGCTGTTTGCCGACGAGGTCAACATCGGCGAGCGGATTCATCTGCGGGCCCAGGCCAAGGGGTTGCTGGTGCGGCCGATCATGCACCTGAACGTAATGTCGCCGCCGCTGATCATCACCCATGCCCAGGTCGACGAAATCGTCGAGACCCTGCGCGCGTGCATCCTCGAGGTCGCCGCCGAACTCCAGGCCCTGGACCTGTACGCCGGGCGATGAGCAGCCGCGGCCTGCCTATGCGCGGTCCTGGCTCACCGGCTAGACTGCGCGGCATGAGCAAAGCCCAGGACCACACACTGATCGCCATGCCCTGGCGTGCCCTGCATCAATGGCACGCCGGGCTGGCGCACGCCTTTACCCGGATCGATACGGCGGATGCGTTGCGCTACCTGGCGCAGGCCTTGGGACACCTGGTGTCGGTGGAATCGGTGATGATCAGCCTGGAGCGCAAGGACCAGCCACCCCAATCCTTGTACCTGCAAGGCATTCCCGAGCAGTACCGGGAGTCGGTGATCGAACGCTATTTCTCCGGCGGTTACCTGCTCGACCCGTTCTGCCTGGCGGTGGAGCAGGGCCTGGCGGAAGGCTTCTATCACCTGGAAGAAATCGCCCCCGACGACTTTTTCGACAGCGACTACTACAAGGCCTACTACCTCAAGGGCGGTTGTTCGGAAGACAGTTATTTCATTGTCGATGTCGGCAATCAGAGCAAGGTGTCCCTGAGCCTGTTCCAGGGCTTTGGCGGCCAGGCCTTGAGCACCGGGCAACTGGACCTGCTGCGCGCAGTCGAGCCTATGGTCCGCCAGTTCATCCGCCAGTTTGCCCAGTGCAACCGGCTGATCACCCAACAGGAGGCGGTAGCTGCACCTGCGACGGTCGATCTAAAACCGAGTATCCAGCACGCCTTCGAGCATTTCGGTTGTGAGGTGCTGACCGAGCGTGAGCGTGAAGTGGCGCACATGGTGCTGCGCGGTCACTCGGTCAAGTCGACGGCCAACGAACTGCGGATCGCCGCAGAAACCGTGCGCATGCACCGCAAGAACCTGTACCTGAAGTTGGCGATCAACTCCCAGTCCGAGTTGTTTGCGCTGTTCATCGAGTGGCTGCGCCAGGACCGCATCTGATAAGGTGGTTTAACTTTTGATCAGTACTCTGACTTCACCGTGCTTATCCACGACGCCGGTTATTTTTTTGGTTAGCGTGTAGCTACCACCATCGTCATTGCTGTTTCTATCATCGAGCTCAACGGTGATCTGTTCTCCCGGCGCGTACCCGGTGGTTCTTATAAGAAGCCCCGAAACATCGCCACTGGACAGGCTGTGGATTTCGGCAGAAAAATCACGCTTCATCCACTGCGCCGAGATGATTTTTTTACCATCCGATTCAGGTGCTGTTTTCAGTACGGCTGCTGCGGCCGGGAGCGGGTCAGGATAAATGACATTGCTACAGCCTGCTGTTAGCACGCTGAGCAAGAAGATCATGGTGTGCCAGTTCAATCTGTTCATTTTCTACACTGGCCTCGCAGGGGCATCGGTCATGCGGACCAAGGTATCGATTATCTTGCGCATATTCTCAAACACCTCGTCTTGGGCCTTTGCAGCGGATTTGAATTTCCCTAGTTCGGGAAATTTCCCCCCAAGTGAGTGGGGCGCGGCCCAGCTCTGTATTGCCCGGTACTCGGAACCGATGCTGAAATAGAAATAGAGTTGGTAGAAGAGCCAACCGCGATCGTTGGGGTAACGCTGTGCGAACTTGGCCATTTGTCGTTGCGCCTCGATGTAGGAGGCCAGGGTTTTTTCGTCCAACCCTCGGTCATCGTAAAACCTGGCCATAGTTTCGTGGCTGGCGACCAAGTCCATCTGCCACTGCGCATTGCTCGGCTCCACTTCAATCAGCCGGGTTCGTATTGCCAAGGCTTGGGCATAATGAGCCAGCACTTCTGCCTCTAGTTTTGCGCCTGGCCCATTGTTGTCGTTTTTAATCGCTGCAAAATCCATGTGCGCCACTGCAAGTTCGCGTTGCCATTGGTTGTTGCCAGGGTCCAAGGCAGCCAAATCCTGGTACAAGCCAAATTGATCGGTCACGGCGTCACGTGCTGCTGCCCATTTCCCGCGCATTACCAGGGCTTCGCCGATCTTGCCGAAGGTCACTGCCAACTCGCGGACGAACAGTGGATTGGTTTCATTGCTCCTGAGCACTTTTATACGTATTGCCAAGGCCTCATGGTATTCAGCGGGCAAGGTGCCGGTCATTGAATTCACCCGGTCCGCAATTTCCTCGTAGGTTGCCGCGAGATCGCGTTGCAACTGCTGGTTACCAGGCGCTGACTTTGCCAGGCGCAGCAGAATATCCAGGGCCGGCTGATAGTAGGCCCTGACTTCTTCGACCCCCACATGGCCCGGGTTGGTTCTTGTGTAGTTCACCGCGAGTGCTTGTTGCCACTTGCTGTTGTTGGGCTGCAAGGCGACCAGTTGTTGGTAAACGATACGGGCCCTGGTGAAATAACGTCGGGCAGCGTCCCGGTAGGTCCAGAGTATTTGCTCCGAGTCTGCTGCCGCTCCAGGTTCCAGGCGTTGTACCTTGGGCATGAGCTTACTGGTGTAAGGGTGGGCCTTCAGGTTGTTCCGGGCCAGCTCCAGAGCAGCCCTGTATCCTGCGTTGTACGGAAACAGCTGCTTCGCTCTCAGGGTTTGCAGGTCACCCATGCGATCCAGCGCCACGGCCAGCGCATACTGTGCATCGGTATCACGCGGATGTTGTTCGGCGTAGGTGGACGCCGCAATCACCTGCGTATTAGCGCGCTGCAGTTCGGTGTTTGTTTGAAAAACCTGATGATCTCCAAGATTGCTCGGTTGAGCGCTGGCAAGCGCTGCCGTCGTCAACAAGCCAAGTAGCATTGTTGCCATGAAAAGAGACTGCTGCCATTTGCGCAAAGCGCAGGCTGATTGACCAATAGGCAGGCGAAATGGGCCTTCTAGTGCGGGCAAAAGATATGGGTTATTCGCTTTTGTCTTGAAATTCATCTTGATGCTTCCGTGCAAATAACTCGCAATCCTATGGGTCACACTAAATTAGCTCATTTCCTACGCACATTGGGGAAGGGGCAGCCCAAACTGATCTCAAGGCTTGACGATTCGAGGTTATTAACTATGATTAATCTTTGATCATAATGATGCATTACGATTCGTGATGTGGCCCGGCACGACAAAGGCGAGGACAAGCAATTGATGACTCGCTTCAACCAGGCATGACGCTTGCGCCGCGCCACTGGCGGCCAAGTGCCCAAAAAATAGCATTTCGCTGCATTGGAGTAATGATCATGGTTACTACCGCCAAGACCCGATCCGTCACGGCTCATGTCCCTGTGCAACTGGCTGAGAAGGTCGATTTGATGGCTGAGCGCCTTGAACGCTCCAAGAACTGGATCGTCAAACAGGCCCTTTCTGCCTGGATTGACCAAGAAGAAGAACGCAGTCGCCTGACCCGAGAGGCCTTGGCTGATGTGGACGCCGGCCGGGTAATTGACCACCAGGCTGTCCAGGCTTGGGCCGACAGCCTGAGTACAGAATCCCCGCTGCCAGTGCCGCGCTGATGGAGTTGAAGTGGACCAGCAAGGCGCTTTCCGACATTGCCCGGCTGTATGAGTTTCTGGCCGCGGTGAACCAGCCCGCCGCCGCGCATACGATTCAACAGCTCACGGCTGCTCCTCGTACGTTGCTGACAAATCCACGCATTGGCGAACGGCTTGAAGAGTTTCAGCCACGGGATGTGCGCCGAATTATTATCGGCCACTACGAGATGCGGTACGAGATTCAGGGTTCCACCCTCTATCTGCTACGCCTGTGGCACACACGCGAGGATCGATAATGCGTGGATCGGACACATAAAAAACACCGATGGGGTGACAGCGTACCGGGGCAACCCGCCACCCGATACGCTGCAAGTTGAGGGTTTGCGTGGCTCAGGCGCCTTGCGGCGTTTCACCCCGTGCCAGGCGGGCGTTGATCTGCTCGATCACTGCCGGCAGCTCGGCAATGGTGTCGATCAGATAGTGCGGGCGGGCGCCTTCGAAGGTTTGGCTGATGCGGGCGTGTGCTTCGGCCAGTTGCTCGGGGCTCAGTGCCTGGAACTGTTCGTAGGTCAAGCCCAGGGCGTTGCCGGAGCAGGTCAGGGCGACTGTCCACATGCCGGCGCTGCGGCCTTCGAGGATACCCGGCCAGGTGTCGTCGACCTTGACGCATGCGGCGACGTCGCTGATTCCCAGGGCGATCACGTTAGCCAGGGCCTGTGCCGGATACGGACGGCCGTTGGGCACTTCGTCGGTGGCTACCACATGGTCGGCGACGTAGCCGTTGGCCCGGGCCAGCTCTACCACCTTGGCCATCACCACCGCCGGATAGCCGGAGCAGGATCCGATTTTCAGCCCCTGCTCGCGTAGCGCGGCGATGGCCTCCAGGGCGCCTGGGATCAGGGCTGAGTGCAGGGCGATTTTGTCGATCTGCAGCGGCATGAACCGTTCATAGAGTGCAGTGACGTCTGCATCGGTCGGCAGGCGGTCGAACACGGCACGGTAACGTTCGGCAATCTGCGGTTGATTGCACAGCGTGCGGATGTGGTCCCACTTGCCCATGCCCATCGGGCCACGGGCCTCTTCCAGGGACACGGCAACGCCGAACTCGGCAAAGGCTTCGACGAAAATCTGCGTGGGGGCAAAGGAGCCGAAGTCGACGACGGTGCCGGCCCAGTCCAGGACCACGGCTTGCAGGTGGCTCGGTTGTTGATAGTGCATGGTAGATCTCCAGTGTGTGGGTAGGGGGTGGCCGTCCTTCGTGCAAGGAAGTAGGGCGCAAAGGTCATTGGCTACGGTGTTGTCAGGTGGTCGGTATCGGGCTTGAGTCGAACAGCTCGGCGATCATTGGCCGGTTGCGGCGGATGCCCAGGCAGCACAAGTGGTAATCGATAGCGAACGGGTGATCGACGAAGGTGATGGGTTTGGTGCCCGGGGTCTGGGCGTACTCGACAGCCGAGACAAAACCAATGCCGATGCCCTTGGCGATGGCGTGGACAATGGCTTCGCGGCTGTTCAATTGCATCACGCAGTTGAGTTCGACGTTCAACCGCGTGCAGCTTTCCTCCACCAGTTGCCGGGTCCGCGAACTCTTCTCGCGCAGCACCCATTTCTCGGCACTGATCTGCTCGACATGCACCTGTTCCTGCTGCGCCCAGGGATGGTCGTCACGGACCACCGCGATGATCGGGTAGCGCCGGTACAGCTGGGTGTCGAAACGCTGGTCGAACTCGGACAGGGCGAGGATCGCCACGTCGATGTCGAAATTGAACAGTCGCGCCAGGGTCTCCTTTTCCGGGCTGAAGGAGGTTTCCAGCTCGATGTCCGGATGCTGCTGCATCAGTTCATAGGTCAGGTTCATCGCGATAGGCGGCGAAACAGCCCCCAGGCGCAACATGCCAGTCTTGCGTTGCTTGAAACTGTGCAGCAGTTGCACGGCTTCGTCCTCCTGGCCGAACAGGCCCTGGGTAATCCCGTAAAGCTGGTGCCCGGCGGAACTCATGTCGATAAAGCGACCACGGCGGTGGAACAGTTCCACCGAGAACTTCTTCTCCAGGGCGTTGACCTGCTCGCTGACCGTTGGCTGGCCGATGCACAGGTATTCGGCCGCCAGGGTGAAGCTGCCAGTCTTGGCCACGGCGTGAAAGGAACGGAGCCACTTGTGGTACTGGTACATGAGTGCGCCTGCCTGTGAGTCGAAACGGGGTGCCGAGCCATCAACGCCGGATGAACAGTGCGACCAATGCACTGCACAGGCAGGCCGAGGTCACCACGATGAAGATCAGCGAGGTATTGCCGGTACTGTCGAGCATACTGCCGATCAGGGGTTCCGCCAGGCCAGCGAACAGATAGGAGGAAAAGTTCATCACCCCAGTGGCCGTGCCCGCCCGCTTGGCGCCGACCAGATCCGGGCACAGCGCCCAGAAGCTGGAGGCCGGGCCATAGACGAAGAACCCGCAGAGGAACAGCGCCACCAGGCCGATCATGCTGTGGGGCGGCAGGCTCCACATCCACAGGCTGGTCGCCGCGCCGAGGAACATGTAGAGCATGATCGCCAGGTAACGCTTGGAGCCGAACAGCTTGTCCGACACCCAGCCATTGGTCAGCGCGCCGATCGCCATGCCCACGGGCAGGGCCACGGTGATCCACTTCGGATCCACCAGGCTGTCGCCACTTTTCCAGTCGGCACCGAGAAAATGTACCGGCACCCAGACGATCAGGCCGTAGCGGGCGGCGTTCTGGAAGCCCAGGGACACCGCGGCGATGATCAGCCGGGCATTTTTCAGGACTGCCTTGTAGCGCTGCGCGGAAGTTTCGACCTCGCCTTGCGCCACCTCATGCTGTTTGTCGGCGGCATTGGCCACACCGGTGTCGGCCAGCGGTTCGAAGCCCAGGTCTTGCGGGCGTTCACGGGCAATCAGGTAGAACAGGATACCGCCGGCCAGCATCAGCAACACCGGCAGACGGAAGATCCAGCGCCACTCCAGTTGCAGCACCTCCAGCACCACGATCGAGGTCACGTAGGACAGCACTGAGGCGCACCCGGCGGCAAACACATAAAAGCCGTAGACCTTGCCGCGCTCGCCAGCGCTCCACCAGTTGGAGATCAGCCGGCTGCCCGGCGCCCAGCCCAATGCCTGGAAGTAACCGTTGATGCCCCAGGGCAGGATCAGGCTGGCAAACCCGGCAGAGAAGCTGGTCACCCAGTTGGCGCCGCAGGACAGCACGGCGCCCAGGGTCATGATTCGCCGGCCACCGAACTTGTCGGCAAGGTTGCCATTGATGGCCTGGCCGATGGCGTAGGCCCAGAGCATGGCGGCCGACACCCAGCCCAGGGTTTCCTTGCTCAGGCCAAACTCGGCCTGGATCCCTGGAATGGCAAAACCGAAGGTTTGCCGGCCGGTGTAGAAAAACAGGTAACAGAACATCGCCGCCAGCAACATGCGCCACTGGGCGACGCGGAACGAGGCCGTGTGGGTAGCGATACCAGGCAGGGTTTGGGCACGATTCATGATCTTTTCCTTATTATTGTTCGCCCCTCGAGCCATCGCCCGAGGGTGACACCGATTTACCGGTGCCGCAGGAAATCGCCGCGGCCGGTGGCGCCGCAGGCAGTGCGTGTTGAGGTAAAAGCTGGATCTAGGCCGCTTGGCAACCGATGAAGTTCTTGCCGCGCGCGCCCTGCAGGGCGAACTGGATGATGGCCTCGGCGTCCTGGGCGGTGACGCCGTAGTCGGCAAACTCGGTCTTCACCCCGACGCTGTGCAACAGGTCGCGCAACTGGGCCTGGGCCTTGGCCAAGTCGGTGCCGAAAACCCGCTGCAGGGTCTGGTCGCGCTCCTGGTCGTGACCCCAGGCCAGGCCCAGCACCAGGGGCAGGGTGAAGGAGCAGGCGATGCCATGGGGCAGGCCGTGGCGCAGGGTCATTTCATAGGAAATGGAGTGGGCCAGTGCGGTCTTGGTGTTGGAGAACGCCATGCCCGCCTTGAGGGCGGCCAGGGCCATGCGCGAGCGCAGTTCCTGGCTGGACAGGTCGCGCAGCAACCGAGGCAGGCATTCGAGGATGTCCTCGATGGCCGCCACGGCGAAGGTGTCGGAAATCGGGTTGGCGTTGACGTTCCAGATTGCCTCCAGGGCATGGGACAAGGCGTCCAGGCCGGTGGAGACGGTGACGCTGGCTGGCACCGTCAACATCAGTTGCGGGTCGATGATCGCCACTTTGGGCCAGGTGCAGTCCAGGTGCAGCGAGTATTTCTTCAGGCTGGCGCTGTCCCAGATGGTCGCCCAGGGCGTGACTTCGCTGCCGGTGCCGGCGGTGGTAGGCGCGGCGATCAGCAGTTTGCTGCGGGCCGGGACAAAGGGCTTGCCGGTTGCCAGCAGGGTCAGCAACTCGTCGAAGCTCCCCGATTCGGTACCGACAATCAGCGCCTTGGCGGTGTCGATGGCGCTGCCTCCGCCCACGGCGATGACCATGGCGCAGTCGCCGGCTTCGGCCCAGAAGCGTTCATAGGTGTCGCGCAGATGCGCCACGTCGGGATTGGGCTGCACGTCTTCGATCACGTAGACCAGGCGATCACCCAGCAGCTCTTCGATCCGCGCCACCAGGCCCAGCCCGCGCGCTTCGGGGAAGGTCACCAGGGCGACCTTGTGCTGTTCGGTAATCGCGGCCAACTGTTGCAGGCTGCCCCAGCCGAAACGAGTGTCTACCGGGTTGTGGAATCGGGCGGTCATCAGGGAGTTCCTTATTGTTGTTGGCGAAGTGGCCCCATACTCAGGGGCACTCGCCAACAGCTCAAATCGATAAATCGCAGGTTTGAATCGGCTGGACCGATAACAGCCGGCAGCCGAAGGTGCGGCCAGCGCGGTTTAATGGTTGGAACCGCGCTGGATCGCATTGCGCAGCCTGCCGGACACCGCGTCGGCGATGACCACCATCAAGGTAATGACGATGATGCAGGTGGCGGTTTGTTCGTACTTGAACAGCTTCAGGCTGCTTACCAGCTCGAACCCCAGGCCGCCGGCGCCGACCATGCCGAGCACGGTGGCCGAGCGCAGGTTGACCTCGAAGCGGTAGAGGATCACTGCGATCCAGGCGGTAATCACCTGCGGCAGGACGCCAAACACAATCACCTGCAACGGCCGTGCCCCGGTGGCCTGCAGGGCCTCGATGGGACCCTGGTCGATTTCCTCGATGCTTTCGGCGAAGAACTTGCCGAGCATGCCCATGCCATGCAGCGCCAACGCCAGCACACCGGGAAAGGGCCCCAAACCCACCGCCGAGACAAAGATCAGGGCGAGGATCAGTTCGTTGATGCTGCGGGTGACGTTGAGAAACTGTCGCGTGGCGTGGAATACCAGGCGGTTGCGACTGAGGTTGCGCGCCGCCAGGAACGACAACGGAATCGCCAGCAGCACGCCGAGCAGGGTGCCCCAGATCGCGATCTGCAGGGTTTCGATGGCCGGTGCCAGCAAACGCGGGAGAATGCTCATATCGGGGGGCATGGTGCGGGCGAGGAAGTCGCCGATTTGCGGCAGGCCGCCGGCCAGTTCCGCGACGCTGAGCTGCGCGCCCTCGGCGCTCCAATGCAGGGTCAGCACCACCGCCAGCACCAGCGCCGCGGTAGTCAGCCAGCTCCGCGCGCTGCGCGGCCGGTCGACGGTCCACAGGTAGTTGTTCGGTTGCATGCTCAAGCCCTCGGTTCGCTGCACGGCACCAGCGCCAGCGCGCTGGTCGTCGGTGGCACTTCAGGTGCTGGTTCCTGGCCAGGGTAGATGCGTTGCAGGTCAGCCTCGCCCATGCTCGCCGGGTGGCCGTCGAACACCAGGCGGCCGTGGGCCAGGCCGACAATCCGGTCGCCAAACTCACGGGCGTAGTCGACCTGGTGCAGGTTGCACAGCACGGTGATCCCCAGTTCCCGCGATGCATCGCGCAGGTACTGCAACACCAGGCGTGCGGTCTTGGGGTCGAGGCTGGCCACCGGTTCGTCCGCCAGGATCACCTGGGGACACTGGGCCAGGGCGCGGGCGATGCCGACCCGTTGCATCTGCCCGCCGGAGAGGGCGTCGGTGCGCTCGCCGGCCTTGTGCTCCAGCTCCACCCGTTGCAGGCATTGCCTGGCCAGGGCAACATCCGCCCGGCGGAACAGCTGCAGCACCGAGCTGAAGGTGGACACGGCGCCCAGGCGTCCGGTCAGGACATTCTTCAGCACGCTCAGGCGCGGCACCACGTTGTGGTGCTGGAAGATCATCGCCACCTGGCGGCGCAGCGTGCGCGGATCGCGGCAGGAGCGGGCATCGATGCCGGCCACCTGCAGGGTGCCGGAGTCGGCCTGGACCAGGCGGTTGATGCAGCGCAGCAAGGTCGATTTGCCGGCGCCGGATTGCCCCAGGATCACCACGAACTCGCCTTGGCCGACGTCCAGGTCGATACCGCGCAGCACTGGGTTGCTCCCGTAGTGCTTGGTCAATTGGCGGATGCTGATCATTTCATGCTCCGCAAATCCAGATCGAGCACCTTGGCGGTGTCGCGAACCACGTCGTAGGCGGCGTCGCTGGTGGGCTGGAAGCCGTCGAGCACGCCCTGGTCACCCCACGGCACATCCTTGATCGAGGCCAGGGCACTGGCGACCTTCTGTTGCAGGGCCGGGTCCAGGTCCTTGCGCCAGACCATCGGCGACTCGGGAATCGGCCGCGAACTCCAGACCACCTGGAATTCGTCCTGCTTGACCAGGCCCTTGCTCACCGCGCTGGCAAAAATCCGGTCGGCTACCGCAGCGGCATCCACCTTGTGGTTTTCCACGGCGAGGATGCTGGCATCGTGGGAGCCGGAGAAAATCACCCGGGAAAACAGCTGCGCCGGGACGAACCCGGCTTGCTCCAGGCCGGCCTTGGGGAACAGGTGGCCGGACGCCGAGCTGGGGTCGACAAAGGCGAAGGTACGGCCCTTGAGGTCGGCCAGCTCGCGGATGCCGCTGTCCTTGCGCGCGACAATCACGCTCTTGTAGGCGCTTTGCCCGGTTTTGCGGGTGACGGCGACCGCGAAGGCTTCGACCTCGGCCACCGAGGTGGCGAGGACGTAGGAGAATGGCCCCAGGTACGCGACGTCGAGCTTGCCGGCGCGCAGCGCTTCGATGATGCCGTTGTAGTCGGTCGCGACAAAGGGCACCACCGGCATGCCCAACCGGGTTTGTAGGGTATCGAGCACCTGTTTGCTGGCTTCGATCATCGCCTGCGAGTCTTCGGAGGGGATCAGGCCAATGGTCAGTTGGTCTTTGGCGCAGGCCAGGCCGGCGGCGGTCAGGGCGAGGGCGATGCTGGCAACACGCAGGAATGAGCGAAGAGGTTTCATGGCAATCCAGGGAGTGGTTTGGAGTTGCCTCAGGCTAGAAGTGTCACGTGACAGTCATTCGATCAATTCAATATGGCTTCAGGCAGTTAACTATTGATGGAGTCTATGGATGTCCAGCGCAAAGATGCGAGCGTTCCTCGCCGTGGCCCGCCACGGCAGTTTCAGTGCCGGGGCACGGGCGATCGGCCTCAGCCAGCCGACCCTGACCACCCAGGTGCAAGCGATGGAACGGCAATACAACCTGGAGTTGTTTCACCGCCGTGGGCGGCGCATCGAGTTGTCGGATGTCGGCCGGCAACTGCTGCCGATCGCCCAGGCGATGGCGGCCCTGGACCTGGACGCGCACAACCTGCTGCGCGATTCCGGCCGGCTCGACAGCGGCGAGTTGCGGTTGGGGGCGGTGGGGCCGTTTCATGTGATCGAGATGGTCGACCACTATCTGCAGCGTCATCCCCGGATCGATGTGTCGATCCGGGTCGGCAACTCGGCAGAGGTCCTGGCCGATCTCGAACGCTACGTGACCGACATCGCGGTGCTGGCCGGGCGGCACGACGATCCGGCGCTGTGTTCCGTGCATTACGCGCGCCACGCGATCATCCTGTTCGCCCACCATGCCCATCCCCTGGCTGCTCGCGGCTCGGTGCGTCTCGAAGAACTGGAGGGCCAGGCGCTGCTGCAACGCGAGCCCGGCTCCACCACCCGCGCGGTCCTCGACGCGGCGCTGCTGGCCGCGGGCGTGGTGCCGCGAATCGCCATGGAGATCGGCAGCCGTGAAGCCCTGCGCGAAGCCGTGGTCCGCGGAATTGGCCTGGGGGCGGTGTCCGAAGCTGAATTCATTGCCGACCCACGGATCCGCGCGATCCGCCTGGAAGGCGATCCGCTGTACACCGAGACCTACCTCTATTGCCTGGCGGAGCGGCGCTCCAGCCGGCTGATTTCATCGTTCTTCGAGGTCTTGCTGGCGGGGCAGACCCAGGCTTCTTGAGCGTCAGGCCGGGCAGGGCGGCGGATCATTCGAGGGCGCGCGGGGTGATGCCCGGCACCAGTGGCTTTTGCGCCAAGCCACCAAAGCTGTGGGAAGCGTCGACGTAGCGCATCGCCGACTTGATGTCTTTCCAGCCGACGTAGCTCATCAGTGACTTGATATCCCAGCCATTGGCGGTCGCCCAGGTGGCAAAGCCGCGGCGCAGGGAGTGGCTGGTGTACAGTTCGGCGGGCACCCCGGCTCGGCGAAACAGGCGGCGCAGCAAGGGGATCAGGCTGTTGGCGTGCAAACCGTCCGGCGCCAGGTTGCCCCAGCGGTCCAGGCGCCGGAACACCGGCCCATAGGCAATGCCCGCGGCCGTAATCCAATTGCCATAGGCCTGCACCGGGCAGAGCTTTTTCAGGGCCGGGGTCTGGAAGCGGGTCCCCAGGTGCTGGCGATCGCCTTTGCTGTGGGGCAGGTAGAAGCTGATCCCGACCCCCGCTTGCAGCTCGGTGTGTTCAACCCGCAGGCGAGACAGCTCATCGCCGCGAAAGCCACGCCAGAATCCGATCAGCACCAACGCGGCATCCCGCCGACAGCGCAGCACGGTGGGCCAGTCGTGCTGCTGGGCGGCCAGCGTTGCCTGGTGTTCCAGCCAGTCGATGGCCTGCTCCAGGTGTTGCAGCAACAGGGGCGCCGCCTGCTTCTCCTGCGCCGGATGCAACGTGCGGATGCCCTTGATCATCTGCCGCACCGTCGGCGTCTTGGTCGGGTCGGGAAATCCCTGGGTGATGTGCCATTGGGCGAGGGCGGCCAGGCGTTGCTTCAAGGTGCTGATCGCCAGTTGATCGGCGTAGTCGGCCAGGTAGCGCACGATACTGTCGCCCGTCGCCGGCAAGAACCCGCCCCAGGTCACTTCGAAGTGCTCCACCGCGGCACGGTAACTGCGCCGGGTGTTCTCCCGGGTACCGGCCTTGAGGTAGCGATCGACCTTGTTCATTCACAGCTCTCCGGACGCAAACGTATTGCTGCGGTATCCAACAACAGGATTTTTGCCTATTAGATTCGATAACGCTCAATTATTCCATCTTATAAACACCGTTTTCAGCAATGTGGAATTTCGTATAAATAGTATGTAAATACATGGTACGTACCACTCGCATAAAAGCCCGCTACAAATGCCCTGGCTCCGCAGGAGTTGCAGGTTGAGCGCCATCCGAAGTTGATTGGGGATTTGCGGGTGTCGCGTTGCGCATTGCTGGCGCTGAAACGGTACGCCAAGGCCTGGCCGTACAATTCGGTCAGGCCTTGGGCCGCGAAGGAGGGGAGCACGAATGGCGGATCGTCAGAGCTGACGTTGCCGAAGGCACCCGCGCCATGCTGGAGCGACGGGTGCCGATGTTTGCCGGTGAATGAAGAGCAGTAACCCGCAGGTTCAGGCGGGCGCGACGTCAGCCCCGGCGGTGGCTCGGGCGTTCTTGCGCACGGCCTGGTACAGCAGGCTGGAGACCAGGAAGCCAACAATGGCCAGCAGGCTCATCAGGCTGAACACATAGTTGTAGCCTTGCTCGCCCGGGAAGTGGTCGAGGATCGCGCCGTAGATGACGTAGGCGAACATGCCCGGTGCATAACCGATCAGGCAGCCGATGCCAAAGGCTGAGCCGGTAATGTGCTGGGGAATGCCGACTTCGCCCATGGGCGCCCAGAACACCCCGCGCATGGAAAACACGATCAGCGCAAAAGACAGGGTGGCGGCCATGCCGGCGTAGATGTAACTCGGGCTTTTCGGAATCAGCATGATCACGCCCATCAACGGCAACAGCGCCAGGAAAGCCCATTTCAGGTAGCGGCTGGTGCTCTTGAACTGCTTGTCGGCAATGAAGCCACCGGCAGGTCCGCCAAGGATTTTCAGGCAGTACTGGTTGATGATGCCGTAGGCACCGACCAGCGCCACCGGCAGTTGGTACATGTCCTTGAGGTAGGGAATGAAGTAGGTCAGGCCGCAGTACACGATATAGACCATGAACACGTTGAGGCTGACCAGCCAGATCCCCGGGACCTTGATGGCTTCCAACAGGTTCGACAGGCCGTTTTTTGCCTGCACGGTGGTCGACGTGGTGCCGCCCTTGAGCAGGAACCAGGTCAGTGTCCCGGCCAGGATGTCGATCACCGAGTAGAACAGGATCGCCGATTTCAGCCCCGTTTCACCCGAACCCATGGCGACGAAGACCCCCAGCGCAGAAAAAGCCACCAGGGTATCGACCACGCCCCGGCCACCTTCCAGCAGCCCGAACAGGCGTCCTTGTTCCTTGTCGTCGCCCAGGTTGCGGATGGCCTTGAGCAGTGACGGCCAGAACAGGCAGTCGGCGCACACCGCCAGCAGGCTGAAGACAATCAACAGGTTGCTGAAGGGCGGGAAGGTCGCGAGGTACAGGCCCAGGCCGCCGGTACCCAGCAAGCCCAGGGGAATCAGCTTGCGCGTGTCGTAACGGTCGGCGAGCATTCCGCCGACCACAAACAGCGCGGTCGCAATGATCGCGTTGGCGCTGAGCAGCAGGCCGATTTCAGTGTGGGTCAAACCCATGAACTCTTGCATGGGGATATAGAAGGCGTCCTTGAGGTTCGCCAGTTTATAGATGGTGCCGCCACCGAGGATCAGGATCAGGAATCTGAGCCATTTGGCCTTGTCACGAGTTGTCATTGTTATTCTCCAAGCGTCGTCAGTGTGTCGCGTCGGGTTCAAGCGGGTGTGCAGGAGGCCAGGGTCAATTCGGCCAGGGTGCGCAACTCGGCCAGCAGGCCGCGCACGTAAGCGACCTGGTTGTTGGCCCAGCGGTGTTCATCGGCCAGCATGCGTTCCAGCGAGTAACCCGCTGGCAACGGCGTATCACTCATTTCCCGGTAGGCAATGAACGGGTCGGCGGACTCGTTGGTCTGGCGAAACGCCGGGGCTACGTAGTGGTTTTCCTGCTCGAGGATGAAGGCGATCACCTGGGGGCTGGACTCGCCCAGCATCAGCAACTCGAACAGCATGCGGGCACTGGGCAAGTCGTCTTCGTCACTGCCTTGCAGCACGCCGTAATGGCCAAAACCACTGTGCTCAGGGACGATTTGCACGCCCTTGAGGTGGACCTGGCGAATGTGCGGCGCGAGGTTGCGCAGGGCCTGCAGCGGCTGTTCACAGGCATTGATCATGTTGCCGAAGTCGAACAGGGCATGCAGCCGGGGGTGGTTGAGGCGGCTGAGCAACTGGGCGATCTCGGCGCTCTTGAGTTCCTCGTGTTGCTCGAAGTCGAAGTACAGGTCATGGGCATCGGCCTGTTGCGCGAGGTAGCGCAGGTCGTTTTCGATCAGGTCCATGACCTGTGACAGTGAACCTTCGTAGCGTGAGTACACGCGGATGTTGCGCACGCCCAGGGCGCGGGCGATGGCGACCACTTGATCGACATCGGCTTGGCGAGTGCTGCTGATTTCCAGGTGCACCTCGAGGCCCAGGGCCCGGGCCTTGTCTGCAAACGCCTGCAACTGTGGGGCGCTCATCTGGCTCAGGCTGTTGGCCTCGCCGTCCAGCAGGTGCAGGCTCAAGCCCTGCAGCTCGTGGCGATAGGCAAAGTCCAGGAGGTCGGCGGGGGTGACACGGCCGTGGGTGAGGTTGGTCAACAGGGGATAGGCGTGGGCAAACAGGCGCAGTTGGCCCAGGCGGTCGAGCAACTGGCGCGCCAGTTCCGGGGTCAGTGTTGCGGGCGCTTGGGCGGCGCCGGCCTTGTGGCTGAGCAAGGCGCTGAAGCGTTGTTGGATCTTATTGTTCATTCGAGTGGTTCCTGGTTCAGACACCGGGTCTACCGGCGCAACCTTTATCGCGCCAGTCAGGAACTCTCGATAGATCCATTATCGGTTAAATCATAAGACCACTTGCCAGGCCTCAGCTTGCCGCTGGCAGGCACCCCATGTCGTGCAGGGCCTGGGCGAGTGCGGCGACTCGCTGCTGCGCCTGGTCCTCGGGGGTGCTGGCAAAGCCGATCAGCAACGCCGGTGGCTGGCGGTGCTCGATGCAGTAGTCGCTCAGGGCATAGGTGTAGATATGGCGCAACGTCAGCTCCCGGGCGATGAGCTGGTCATCCAGCTGCACGGGCAACCAGGCGATCAGGTGCATGCCGGCATCCACGGGCGTGACCTGGAAAAAGCTCCCCAGCTGTTGCTGCAATTGCTCGACCAGCGCCTGCTGGCGGGCCTGGTACAGCGCGCGCATGCGGCGAATGTGGCCGAGAAAGTGGCCCTCGACCATGAAATCGGCAGTCACTGTCTGCAGCAGGGTCGGCGGGCTGCGATCCATGACCGCGCGCAGGGTGCAAAACGGCTCGATCAAGGCCTGGGGCAGAATCACGTAGCCCAGCCGCAGGGAGGGAAACAACACCTTGCTGAACGTGCCGACATAGATCACCCGTGCCCCCTGGTCCATGGCATAGAGCGCGGGCAGGGGGCGGCCGTGGTAGCGAAACTCACTGTCGCAGTCATCTTCGATGATCCAGCTTTGCTGCTCCTCGGCCCAGTCGATGAGCTCCTGGCGCCGCGCGTAGCTCATGGTCACCCCCAGAGGGTGCTGGCGCGAGGGGGTGGTAAACACCAGGCGAGCGTCGGGACAACTGTCCAGGCCGTACTGCACGTCGATGCCCTGGTCGTCGATGGGCAAGGGCACCACGTGGCCACCCTGGGCCTGCAGGGCGATGCGCGCGGCGATATGCCCCGGATCCTCCATCCACACCCGGTCCTGGGGGTTGAGCAGGAGCATGCCCAGCAGGTTGAACGCTTGCTGGGCCCCGGACACGATCACTACCTGCTCGGCAGAACAGTCGATCCCGCGAGCATCGAACACGTAGTGCGCGATCGCCGTACGCAGGGCCTGTACGCCTTGCAGTTCGCCATAGCCGAGCATCGCCTTGCTCGGTTTGTGCAGGTGGCGGTTCATCAGGCGCTTCCACACAGCCTGGGGAAATGCATCGTAGGCACTGTGGCTGGGCAGGAAGGAAGTCGGGCTGCCGGGTGCCCAGTCGGCATAGCTGATGCCCTGGAAATGGCTGCTGCGTAAAGACAATACCGAGTGACTGAGGTCAGACAGGCGCGGCGGCTGGGGCAGGGCGTCCGGGGCATTGGTGCTGCGGTTTTCCCACTCGGTGCCGACGTAAGTGCCCGCCCCGGTGCGCGAGGCCAGGAAACCCTCGGCCAGCAGTTGGTCAAACGCGTTGAGCAGGGTAATGCGCGACAGTCCCAGCTCCTTGCTCAACGTGCGGGTCGACGGCAGCCGCACACCGCCCTGGATCCGGCCGTTGAGGATCTGCTTGCGAATCTGCAAATACAGCTGGCGGTACAGCGGTATGGAGCTGGTGCGGTCCAGCACGATGCCCGACAGCAGCAAGCCAGAGGGGGATTTCATTGCACGCTCGTCTACAGGAGGTTGGGGTTGGGCTGAAGTGGCTTGCGGCCAAGGTTACCCAGAGGCCTGGGATAAGTCATCCACGGTACCTTGAAGCCGTTGATCCGGCGCGCTCGATTGTCACGAAATGAAAAGCCATTGTCGTCTGATGAGAAGCGGTGCCGCAGGCTGAGTCCTACAGTCCAATCAGCACAATTCGATGCCGCACGCCTATCTTGCAATGGAGAATAAGAAAACATGGCCAAAGCCGTCCGCTTTTACGAACCCGGTGGTCCCGATGTCCTTCGCCTTGAAGACGTCGAAGTCGGCGAGCCCGGTCCCGGCCAGGTTCGTCTTCGTCATGTGGCGGTCGGCCTGAACTATGCCGACACCTACTTTCGCAATGGCACCTACCCGATCCCAATGCCCAACGGCATGGGCGTGGAAGCTTCCGGGGTGGTCCAGGCCATCGGCGAAGGGGTCAGCAACGTACAGGTTGGCGACCGTGTCACCTACACCGGCTTTCTCAACACCCTGGGGGCCTACAGCACCGAGCGCCTGATCCCGGCCGCGCCGCTGATCAAGCTGCCGGAAACCATCAGTTTCGAAACCGCCGCCGCCATGACCATGCGTGGCCTGACAGCCTCGTACCTGATGCGCCGCATCTATGACTTCAAACCCGGTGACAGTATTCTGCTGCACGCAGCCGCCGGTGGCGTGGGCCTGATCGTTTCGCAATGGGCCAAGCTACTGGGGCTGACGGTGATCGGCACCGTGTCGACCGAGGCCAAGGCCGAAGTCGCCCGCGCCCACGGTTGCGACCACGTGATCAACTACAGCCACGAAGACGTTGCCCTGCGGGTGCGTGAGTTGACCGATGGGGTAGGGGTCAACGTGGTGTTCGACAGCGTTGGCAAAAACACCTTCATGGGCTCCCTCGATTCCCTCAAGCGTCGTGGCCTGCTGGTATGTGTCGGTACCGCTTCCGGTCCGATCCCGCCATTCGACCCAGTGCTGCTGGCGATGAAGGGCTCGTTGTTCATGACCCGCCCGGCGCTGGCGGACTACATCTCGGACCCGGCAGAGAAGGCCGCCCTGGCCGGTGAACTGTTCGAGCTGGTCGGCAGCGGCCAGATCAAGATCGAGATCAACCAGCACTACGCCTTGCAGGACGCCGTCCAGGCCCATCGGGACCTGGAGTCACGCAAGACCACGGGCTCGTCGATTTTCGTCATCTAAGGGAGCCGCCTGCCATGAGAGTCGAACAATTGACCTGCAGCATCGGCGCGGAACTGATCGGCGTCAGCCTCGCCGATGCGGTCCACGACGACGGTCTTTTTGCCGAGATTCGTGCCCAGTTGCTCAAGCACCGGGTGGTGTTCCTGCGTAACCAGGACATCAGCCGCGCCGAGCATGTGGCCTTCGCCCGACGCTTCGGCGAGCTGGAGGATCACCCGGTGGCCGGCAGCGACCCGGACCACCCGGGCCTGGTGCGCATCTACAAGAATCCCGACCAGCCGATGGACCGCTACGAAAACGCCTGGCACACCGACGCCACCTGGCGTGAAGCACCGCCCATGGGTTGCGTGTTGCGCTGCGTGGAGTGCCCGCCAGTGGGTGGCGACACGATGTGGGCGAATATGGTGGAGGCCTACGCACGACTGCCGGAAGACGTGAAGCTGAAGATTGCCGAGCTGCGTGCACGCCACAGCATCGAAGCCAGCTTCGGCGCCGCCATGCCGATCGAAAAACGCCTGGCGCTCAAGGCCATGTACCCGGATGCCGAGCATCCGGTCGTACGGACCCACCCGGAAACCGCTGAAAAGGTGTTGTTCGTCAACGCCTTCACCACCCACTTGAGCAACTACCACACCCCCGAGCGGGTGCGTTTCGGCCAGGACGCCAACCCGGGCGCCAGCGAACTGCTGCGCTACCTGATCAGCCAGGCCTATATCCCCGAGTACCAGGTGCGCTGGCGCTGGCAGCCCAACAGCATCGCCATCTGGGACAACCGCAGCACCCAGCATTACGCCGTCATGGACTACCCACCGTGCCATCGCAAGATGGAGCGGGCCGGGATCATCGGCGACAAGACCTACTGAAACACCGCAACGGCATTCGCACTCGTACAAGCGCTGCCCGGGCACGATCCCAGGTGCGCGAACAACCATAATAAAAGGAGTAACTCATGCAATTCTTTGACGATTCCCTGCACCCGGAAAACATGGAGAAGGTGGTCATCACCGTGGCCCCTTACGGCCCGGAGTGGATGCCCGAAGACTTCCCGGAAGACATCCCCCTGACCATGGATGAACAGGTGCAAAAGGCGGTCGATTGTTATGAGGCAGGTGCCACGGTCCTGCACCTGCATGTACGCGAGTTGGACGGCAAGGGCTCCAAGCGCCTGTCCAAGTTCAACGAACTGATTGCCGGCGTACGTGAAGCCGTGCCAGACATGATCATCCAGGTCGGCGGCTCGATTTCCTTTGCCCCGGAAAGTGATGGCGAAGCGGCCAAGTGGCTGTCGGACGACACCCGGCACATGCTGGCTGATCTGCAGCCCACGCCAGACCAGGTCACGGTAGCAATCAACACCACCCAGATGAACATCATGGAGCTGCTGTATCCGGAGTATCTGGAGGGCACTTCCCTGGCCAACCCGGGTATCCAGGCTGCGTACAGCGAAATGACCGTGCCGGCCGGCCCGGCCTGGGTCGCCGAGCACTTGCGCCGCCTGACCGCAGCCGGTGTGCAGCCGCACTTCCAGCTGACCGGCATGCACGCCCTGGAAACCCTCGAACGCCTGGTGCGCAAGGGCATCTACATGGGGCCGTTGAACCTGACCTGGATCGGTATCGGCGGCGGCTTCGACGGCCCGAACCCGTTCAACTTCTTCAACTTCATCCACCGCGCGCCGAACGGTTGCACCCTGACCTCCGAATCGCTGCTCAAGAACGTCATGCCGTTCAACACCATGTCGATGGCCATGGGCATGCACCCGCGCGTGGGCAATGAAGACACTATCATTGATCACAAGGGCGATCGGTTCAGCTCGGTTGCGCAGATCCAGCAAACCGTGCGCATCGCTCATGAACTGGGTCGCGAGATCGCCAGCGGCAAAGAAGCCCGCGAGATCTACCGAATCGGTGTGCAGTACCAGAGTATCGAAGAAACCCTGTTGGCCAATGGTATGGCCCCCAACCGCAAGGTGGGCGAGAAAGGTGTGCCGCAACGCGGCTGATCGCTGACGTGGGGGAAGTTCAAGGCTTCCCCCGCGCTGCGTTGCTACAAGCTCGATAACAACAATTACAACAATGTTTCGAGGAGGCTGCATGGCCTTTCACCCCATTGCCGCAGACGATGATGACGCCAGTGGTGTCGGTGTTGCGCGCAAATATGCCTGGATCGTCTTTGCCCTGACGTTCGGCCTGTTGATTTCCGATTACATGTCGCGCCAGGTGCTCAACGCGGTATTTCCGATGCTCAAGGGCGAGTGGGCCCTGAGCGACGGCCAGTTGGGCCTGCTCAGCGGCATTGTCGCGCTGATGGTTGGCTTGCTGACCTTCCCTTTGTCGTTGCTGGCGGACCGCTTCGGTCGGGTCAAGAGCCTGGCGTTGATGGCGCTGCTGTGGAGCCTGGCCACCCTGGGTTGCGCGCTGGCCCAGGATTACCAGCAGATGTTCATTGCCCGCTTCATGGTGGGCGTGGGCGAGGCGGCGTACGGCAGCGTGGGTATTGCCGTGGTGATCTCGGTGTTTCCCAAGCACCTGCGGGCCACCCTGACCAGTGCGTTCATGGCCGGCGGCATGTTCGGTTCCGTGCTGGGCATGGCCCTGGGCGGCGCGATCGCGGCCAAGCTCGGCTGGCGCTGGTCGTTCGCCGGCATGGCGTTGTTTGGCCTGCTGCTGGCGGTGCTGTACCCGATCATCGTCAAGGAGGCACGCATTGCCCCGCAACGGGCCAGCCAGGCCGCGAACAAGGTCGCCGCGGCGGTCAAGCGGCCGCTGCGTACCCTGTGTTCCAGCCCTTCGGTGATTGCCGCCTATATCGGCAGTGGCTTGCAGTTGTTCGTGGGCGGCACGGTGATTGTGTGGATGCCCAGCTACCTCAACCGTTACTACGACATGGCCACCGGCAAGGCCGGTGGCGTCGCAGCGATCATTGTGTTGTGCAGCGGCGCCGGGATGATCCTGTGCGGCATCCTCAGCGACCGCCTGTGTCGGCAATCGGCCCAGCGCAAGGTGTCCCTGGCAATCGCCTATTGCCTGGGCAGTTGCCTACTGCTGTCGGCAGCGTTCGCCTTGCCGCCAGGCCCTGCGCAGTTGCTGCTGATTTGCCTGGGGATGCTGATTGCGGCAGGGACGACCGGCCCTGCCGGGGCCATGGTTGCCAACCTGACCCACTACTCGGTGCACGGTACGGCCTTTGCCACATTGACCCTGGCCAACAACTTGCTCGGCCTGGCCCCGGGGCCATTCATCACCGGCAAGGTGTCGGATGTGATCGGCCTGCAGGCGGCGTTTCAACTGGTGCCACTGGTGAGCATCGCGGCGGCCGCGGTGTTCTTTTACGCCAAGTGTCACTACCACAAGGATATTGCCCGGCTTCAGGGCGAACAGGTCAACGATTCGGTTGGCCACGCGGTTGTAGAGGTGAAAGTGTGAGTGCTCGTTTACAGATTGATGTGTTTTTCGATTTCATCTGCCCCTGGTGCCTGATCGGCAAGCGCCAGCTGGAGCGGGCCCAGGCGTTGCTGCTCAGCCAGCAACCCGGGGTGCAAATCATTACCCAGTGGCACGGCGTGCAGTTGTTGCCGCACATGCCGGTCGGCGGGCAGCCCTTCGCCGAGTTCTACAGTCGCCGCCTGGGCAGTGCCGAAGCCGTCAGCCAACGCCAGTCCCAGGTGCAGCAGGCGGCGAACGCGGTGGGGGTGAGCATCGATTTCAGCCGCATCGCGACCATGCCCAATACCGCCGATGCCCACCGTTTGCTGGAGCGGGCCAACCAACTGGGCTCGCCAGAGCAGCGCGATGCCTTGCTGGAACGTTTGTATGGTGCCTATTTCCAGCAGGGCGAGGACTTGGGATGCCGGCAGACCCTGCTGGCCATCGCCCAGGACTGCGGGTTCGAGGTCGCGGCGCTGGAGGATTGTCTGCGTGGCGATGGCCAGGAGTTTGTCGGTCATGGCGCTGGCGCCGCCAGCGGGGTGCCGTGTTTTCAGTTCGATCGACACCTGACGATGGTCGGCGCGCAACCGGCCGAAGCCCTGTTGGGCGCGATGCGCGAAGCCCTGCTGGAAAGCCTGCGTGAGCGGCAACCGGCATGAACCGGCGGGTCCCTGTGCCTGCCGGAAAACTCCCGCAGGCAGGCGGTCGCGCACTGCTGGATCTGGAAGGTAAAAGCCTGGCGCTGTTCAACGTCGACGGCGAACTGCTGGTGATCGACGACAGCTGTCCCCATCAGGGCTCGTCGTTGTGTGGCGGGCGCCTGGAGGGGCGAGTGATTCAATGCTGCGCCCACGGCCTGCGCTTCGATCTGCGCACGGGCTACCTGCTCAATTCCACCGCACTCAAGGTTGCCCAGTATCCGGTCGAGGTCATCGACGACCAGGCATTTATCGTTTTCCCTTGCGAGGAGTCCGCGCCATGAGCGCCATCGCTCTTACCCGTATTCATAGCCGCACCCGCGAACTGGCGCCGGGGTTTGTAGTCAGCCTGATCGTCGCGGCGGCGGCGTCGTTTTTGTCCGAGCACTACGGTGCGCCGGTCATGTTGTTCGCCTTGCTGCTGGGCATGGCCCTGAACTTCCTCGCCGGTGAAGGCACCTGCAAGGCCGGCATCGAGTTCACGGCGCGCACCGTATTGCGCATTGGCGTGGCCTTGCTCGGCATGCGCATTACCCTGGAACAGATTGCTGCGCTGGGCTGGAAGCCGGTGGCCCTGGTGGTGATCCTGGTAGTGGTGACCATCGGTGTCTCGGTGATCGCCGCCAAGGCCCTGGGGTTCCAGCGCCTGTTCGGCATGCTCACCGGTGGCGCCACTGCGATCTGTGGCGCCTCGGCGGCCCTCGCACTGGCGGCGGCCTTGCCCAACCACCCGCAAAAAGAACGGGCCACGCTGTTCACGGTGATCGGGGTCTCGGCGTTGTCGACCCTGGCGATGATCCTGTACCCGATGATCGCCAATTGGCTGGAGTTGTCGCCGCAAGTGGCCGGGGTGTTCCTTGGCGCGACCATCCACGATGTCGCCCAGGTGGTGGGGGCCGGCTACAGCATGTCGACCGAGACCGGGGATACCGCCACGGTGATCAAGTTGATGCGCGTGGCCATGCTCCTGCCGGTGATCGTCTGTGCGGCGATGGTCACACGCATGCAGGGCGCCGATACGACGGGCAAGCGCCCGCCGTTGCTGCCCTGGTTTGCCGTGGGTTTCCTGCTGCTGGCCTGCATCAACAGCACCGGCTGGGTCGCCCCGATGGTGCAGGGCACGGTCAACGAGCTGTCACGCTGGTGCTTGGTGGTGTCCATCAGCGCCCTGGGGATGAAGACCCAGCTCAAGGAGCTGGCTGCGGTGGGGATCAAGCCGATCCTGCTGATGGTCGGGGAGACAGTATTCCTGGTGGTGCTGGTGCTGTTGTTGCTGCACTGGGGGCTGTAACCCCTCCACAAAGCTCTCGGCCGGTGCCACAAGCGCCGGCCTTTTTCACGGTGACTGTGCCAGCGGTCGCCGTTTTTTTTTGCCCAGATATCCAACTATTTTGGCTGTGCTGGCCCCATCGCGGCATCGGTATCTACACAACTGTGGTGCGACGTTGCACCAGGGTGTTGGATTAGACCGAGTACATATCCATTTCTTCGGTAACGGCCACCTATGGTTCCGCTTTTACAGCGGCTCACTTTTGGAGGAGCCCAAAAGTAAGCAAAAGGCTCTTGCCCCACCACTTGGCACCTCGCTTGGGCTCGGTGTGCCCTCACTCCGGCTTGAATCCGTGGGCCGCCGCCACGCGCCATCCATGGCGCGGGGCGGCTAACCCGGCGTCCTGCCGGGTTACCCACGGCTTCAAGCCTGCGTTCGGCCAGCGTGGTTAACGGGGCGCCC
>NZ_FYEC01000019.1:0-114128 GCF_900187635.1 Pseudomonas sp. Irchel 3H3
TCTCGTAGTCACTGCACAGCTTGCTGAAGGTGTGTTTGTCCGCCAGATAGGCAGCGATGAACATCACTTTTCGATCCATAGGTTTCAGCTCTCTCCAGGGCATGGTCAGATCCTCGCGAAATCGACCATGCCAGTTAATAACTGTTACCTATGTGCTTGAACTGATTTGTAACCCATGTGGGTGAGTCATACCGGCAAGAGCCTTTTGCTTACTTTTGCGCTTCTCAAAAGTGAGCCGCCGTCAGGCGGAACCATAGGTGGCCGTTACCGCAGAAATGGATATGTACGCGGTCTAATCCAACATCCTGGCCGGCCCACAGGTGAGCGAACTTCATGTGGGAGCCGCCGGGTAGCGCTCCGCTTGCCCGCGATTGGAGCGACTGGCTCAATGATTGACGGTAAAGGCCAGCATCATCGAGATCTGGCACATCGGCCGGCCACTTTCAGCGTGCCACTGGTTGAAGGCGTCCTGCACCGTCGCCAGGTCCCGCAGGCTGGTGGGCACCTTGTCGATGATCTGCTGGGCATTCAACGCCGCGACCACGTCATAGCTGGGCACAAAGGTGTCCTTGCCAACCATGCGCAAAAACCGTGGCGCCGACAAGCCGCCCATCTGATGCCCGTGCTTGGCCAGGTATTTCCACAGGCCGACGATGTCGGTCACCGGCCATTGGGCGATCAACTCGCCGAAGCTGCCTTTGTCCTTGGCTACATCGAGGATGAACTGGGCGTTGCGCGGCACACTCTTGAGCTTGCCCAGGTGGCGGATGATCCGCGCGTCCTGCATCAGGCGCTCCAGATGCTCTGCGCCCATTAACACCACCTTTTGCGGATCGAACTTGAAGAATACCTCCTCGAATGCCGGCCACTTGGCGTCCACCAGGCTGTGCTTGAGGCCTGCGCGGAAGACCCGCAGGGCCATGGTCGACAGGTAGCGATCATCACTGATCTTGCGCAATTGTGCCGGGGTCTTGGGGACTGGCAGATGGGCTTCCAGTTCGGCTGCCGAACCAAAGCGGTTCAGACAGTATTCGTGCAGCCACTTGTAATCGCGCATGCCCTCTCCTTTGCAAACAAATAAAAACGGCGCCCGCGAGCGCCGTCATGCCCAACCAGTGATCCGGTCACAGATTGACCACATTGACGAAACGCGAGGCCGCGCTTTCGTCGATCTTCAGGCTGGTGAAGTCAAACAGGTTACGGTCCGCCAGTTGCGACGGGATCACATTCTGCAGGCTGCGGAAGATGCTATCGCTGCGGCCCGGGGTCTTGCGCTCCCAGTCCTGAAGCATGTCCTTGACCACCTGGCGCTGCAGGTTTTCCTGGGAGCCACAGAGGTTGCATGGAATGATCGGGAACTGCTTGAAGTCGGAGTAGGCCTGGATGTCCTTCTCGTTGCAGTAGGCCAGCGGGCGAATCACCACGTTGCGCCCGTCATCGGCGCGCAGTTTCGGCGGCATGGCCTTGAGCGAACCGTTGAAGAACATATTGAGGAAAAAAGTCTCGACGATGTCATCGCGATGGTGACCCAGGGCCATCTTGGTCGCACCGATTTCGTCGGCAAAGGTATAGAGCGTACCGCGACGCAGGCGCGAGCACAGCGAGCACGTGGTCTTGCCCTCCGGGATCAGCTCCTTGACCACCGAATAGGTGTCCTTTTCGACGATGTGGTACTCCACCCCCAGTTCCTTGAGGTAGGCGGGCAACACATGCTCGGGGAAACCCGGCTGCTTCTGGTCCATGTTCACCGCGACGATCTCGAACTTGATCGGCGCCACCTTCTGCAGGTGCAGCAGCACGTCGAGCATGGTGTAGCTGTCCTTGCCTCCGGACAGGCAGACCATGACCTTGTCGCCATCCTCGATCATGTTGAAGTCGGCAACGGCCTCCCCGGCCTGGCGGCGTAGACGTTTCTGCAGTTTGTTCTGGTTGACCGTAAGAGTGCCCATGGCGCTTGAAATCCGCGAGGTGTGACGAAAGGCCGGCATTTTACGCAAAAACCCGGGGCGGGCGAAGTGCCCTGCGTCTTCTACGGTTATCGACTAACCAGCAGGGCTGCTGTCATGCAGCACAGCGATTAAGCCCGGGGTTTACAGCGCGATTTGCTCTAAAGCCCCTGCTCCTGCGTGTTCCAGTCCTTTCTATACTGCGACATAAGGTCGCACACCTGAAGACCTTTACCGACTTGGCCACTGGCCCGTAGGCGCTCCGTTGGGGGGCGACAGCAATCACGTAGGAGTGACTGACTATGATCCATCACGTCGTGGGGCTTTTCACCCACCCAGATCAAGAATGGAAAGAAATCCGTGGCGACCAAGAGGAAAGCATCAGCCACATGTACCTCACCCACACGCTGATCCTGGCGGCGATTCCGGCAGTTTCCGCGTTTATCGGCACGACCCAGGTGGGCTGGGTCATCGGCAGTCGGGCGCCCGTCATGCTGACCATGGAAAGCGCGCTCTGGATGACCATCATGTCGTACCTGGCGATGCTGGGCGGGGTCGCGGTCATGGGCGCGTTCATTCACTGGATGGCCCGCACCTATGACGCTACGCCGAGCCTGGCGCGCTGTGTCGCCTTTGCCACGTACACCGCCACGCCGTTGTTCATCGGCGGCCTGGCCGCGCTGTATCCACATATGTGGCTGGGCATGATCGTCGGCACCGCGGCTATCTGCTACACGGTCTACCTGTTGTATGTCGGCTTGCCGACCTTCATGAACATTCCAACGGACGAAGGGTTTCTCTTCTCAAGTTCAGTGCTTGCCGTAGGGCTGGTGGTGTTGGTGGCGATCATGGCCTTCACCGTCATTGTCTGGGGCCTGGGCGTCGGCCCGGTCTATACCAACTAAACCAACATTCAACGCAAGCCGCTGGAGCGAGCAAGGGACGCCGCCCATGAAACAAACGAGGATCTGCCAATACCGGCCGCCGCAAGGCGGCCTTTTGCTGGGACCACGACCATTCGGCAGCCAGGCGATTCGCAATGGCCTGGGTTTGCAGCATACTTGTGGCCTCTGGAGATCCGTTAAGCATGCCCGAGCAACTCAATACCCGCGTCGAAGACTGTTTCCAACAAGCCGAATCCTTTTTCAAACGCCCTTTCAAGCGCCCGGTGGTCAGCCTCAAGTTGCGCGGGCAGAAGGCCGGCGTGGCACACCTGCACGAAAACCTGCTGCGCTTCAATCCGCAGTTGTACCGCGAGAACAGTGAAGATTTCCTCAAGCAGACCGTGGCCCACGAAGTCGCGCACCTGATCGCACACCAGTTGTTTGGCGAGCGCATTGCACCCCACGGTGAGGAATGGCAACTGATCATGCGCGGCGTCTATGAACTACCGCCCGATCGTTGCCATACCTACGCTATTAAACGCCGCAGCGTGACCCGCTACATCTACCGCTGCCCGTGCGCCAACAGCGACTTCCCGTTTTCGGCCCAGCGCCATAGCCTGGTACGCCAGGGCCGGCGTTACCTGTGTCGGCGTTGTCGGCAGACATTGGTGTTTACCGGGGAGTCGCGGGTCGAATAGTGGGATAGACAGAGCCTTACCTGGCCCTATCGCGAGCAGGCTCGCTGCGAACCTGCGTCACCTCTAGAGAATGACCTTGGTCCGCCGCAAATCGTCGATCCGTTGCTCGCTGTAACCCAACTCGTGCAACACCTGGTTGGTGTGCGCCCCCAGCGTCGCACCGATATTGCGTGGTTGCGGCAAACCCTCGGAGAACTTCAACGGGCAAGCCATTTGTGCCTGGCTGCTGCCATCGCCGCGCGGTACCTGGGTCACCAGCTCCCGAGCCTTGAGCTGGGGATGGGCCACCGCTTCGGCCACGCTGAGTACCGGCTCGACACAGGCATCGACGTCGGCAAACAGCGCACACAGGTCGCTGAAGTCGCGCTTTTCGAATTCGATCTGCAAGGCCAGCTTCAGGGCCTGTTGCTGTTCGGGTTTAGGCGACAGCCCCTGGGCCGCCAACTCGGGACGACCGAGCGCGGTGCACAATTGCTGCATGAAGTTGGGCTCCAGACTGCCCACCGACATCCAGCGTCCATCCCGGCTGCGGTAGTAGTCGTAGAAGCTGCCACCGTTGAGCATCTGCTCCTCGCACCCCGGCTCCACGCCACACGCCAGGTACCCCGCCCCGGCCATCGCGTTCAGGCTGAATGCACAGTCGGTCATGCTCACATCCAGGTGCTGGCCCTGCCCGCTCTGCTGACGGGCAATCACCGCGGCCAACAGGCCGATCACCCCGTGCAGCGAACCACCGGCGATGTCCGCCGCCTGGAACCCCAGCGGTAACGGCCCGCTGTCGGCACGCCCGGTGTAGCTGGCCAGGCCAGCCAGCGCCAGGTAGTTGAGGTCGTGTCCGGCGCGGTCTTTGTAGGGGCCGGTCTGGCCGTAGCCGGTGATCGACACGTAGATCAGTCGCGGGTTGATCGCCCTCAGCGCCTCATACCCCAGCCCCAGCCGTTCCATTACCCCGGGGCGAAATTGCTCCAGCAAGATGTCGTGGTCCTGCAGCAGTTGCTTGACCACCTCCAGCGCCGCGGGTTGCTTGAGGTCCAACGCCAGGCTGCGCTTGTTGCGGTTGAGGTAGGCGTGGCTGGCCGAGATGCCCTGGTCATGGGGCGGTAGCACCCGCAGCAGGTCCATGCGGGTTGGCGATTCGATGCGCAGCACCTCGGCCCCCATGTCCGCCAGCAACAGCGAGGCGAAGGGCCCCGGCAACAGTGTCGAGAAATCCAGAACCTTGAGTGATGCCAGTGGACCCTGCATAAGCCATCTCCTTGAGCGATACCTGCAGACTAGGCAGCCGTCCGCCTGACGGCAATCACCTTAACCGTCAGGACGGGTGACCTTTGCGCTCAGGGCGCTGCCGCGAGCAGGTTTGGCTCCCGCCCCGCAGACAACAAAAAACCCGCCGTAGCGGGTTTTTCATTGACGTGCGTGAGTTACTTCAAGGAAGTCGGGGCCGGGCCTTCGGCCACACCCAGGTCATCCATTTCACGATCATCGGAGATACCACGACCACCGGACGCCAGCTCGACTTGCAGCTTGTCTTCGTCCAGCTCCTTGACCCACTTGGCCACCACCAGGGTCGCAACAGCGTTACCCACCAGGTTGGTCAGCGCCCGCGCTTCGGACATGAAGCGGTCGATACCGAGGATCAGCGCCAAGCCGGCGACCGGCAGGTGGCCTACAGCCGAGAGGGTTGCAGCCAACACGATGAAGCCGCTACCGGTCACGCCTGCAGCACCTTTGGAAGACAACAACAGCACCAGCAGCAAGGTGATCTGGTGAGTGATGTCCATGTGGGTGTCAGTCGCCTGGGCGATGAACACGGCCGCCATGGTCAGGTAGATCGAAGTACCGTCCAGGTTGAACGAGTAGCCCGTTGGAATCACCAGGCCTACCACCGATTTCTGTGCGCCCAGGCGTTCCATTTTGATCAGCATGCGTGGCAGCGCCGATTCGGACGAGGAAGTACCCAGTACGATCAACAGCTCTTCACGGATGTAGCGGATCAGTTTCAGTACGCTGAAGCCGTGAGCACGGCAGATCGCACCCAGTACCAGCACCACGAACAGCACGCAGGTGATGTAGAAGCAGATCATCAACTGGCCCAGTTGCACCAGCGAACCGACGCCGTAGGCACCGATGGTGAAGGCCATGGCACCCAGTGCACCGATTGGCGCCAGTTTCATGATCATGTTGATGATGTTGAACATCACGTGGGCAAAACGATCGATGAAGTCCAGCACCGGCTTGCCGTAGGCACCCAGGCGGTGCAGGGCGAAACCGAAGATCACCGAGAACATCAGGACCTGCAGGATGTCACCGTTGGCGAAGGCGCCGACAATGGTGTTCGGGATCACGTTGAGAATGAAGCCGACGATGCTCTGGTCCTTGCCGGCCGTGACATAGGCCGCGACTTTGGAGGCGTCGAGGGTGGTCACATCGATGTGCATGCCGGCGCCCGGTTGCACCACGTTGACCACGACCAGGCCGATCAGCAGGGCGATGGTGGAAACGATTTCGAAGTAGAGCAGCGCGTAGCCGCCGGTTTTGCCCACCGACTTCATGTTCTGCATGCCCGCGATACCGCTGACTACGGTGCAGAAGATGATGGGTGCAATGACCATCTTGATCAGTTTGATGAACCCGTCACCCAGTGGCTTGAGCGCCACCCCGGTCTGCGGATAGAAGTGACCGAGCAAGATGCCGATAACGATGGCAACGATTACCTGGAAATACAGGGATTTGTACAGTGGCTGACGAGTCGTCATTGCAAAGTTCCTCAAGAGCACCGCGTTGTCATCATCCATCTGATGCAAACGACGCCTAAAGTGCGAACCCTCCTGCACTGGAGGGATTTGTTGTGGCGAGCTGCGCGCTGGCAGACCTCTTGGCCTTATTGCAGAGCTCGTGCCACCTTTGCCAAATCCCTCACAAGCCGCTTGCCACAAGGGCTGCAGCACTTTCCATGGTGCGGCGTGCAGGAGCCACTTGGCGGATTCCCGCCCAATGCCCGAATCGAGTCCTGCAATTTGGCGGAAATCCGCCTTGTCCCATCGAGGAGGGCTGGCTAAGATCCGCCACTCAATGGCCGGACCCCACTCCCCATGCGCGAACGCACCATCGCCAGTCATTTCGCCCGCGCCGCCACCGGTGGCGCCCGGCGGATGGGCTATGACTATGCAGAGCTGTTGCACCAGCTCGGGATCAGCGCCGAATTGCTCGACGAGCCCCGCGCCCGGATCGCGCCTGAGCAGTTCAGCGCCCTGTTGCAAGGCCTGTGGCTGGCGCTGGATGACGAGTACCTGGGCTTGGCCCGCAGTCCCAGCAAGCGCGGGACTTTCGCCATGATGTGCCACGCTCTGATTCACTGCAGCACGCTGGAGAAAGCCTTGGGGCGCGGCCTGTTGTTTTACAGCCTGTTTGCCGACTCGCCAGGCCTGACCCTGACCCGGGAAGAGCAATGGGTGCGCTTGAGCCTGGATGATTCACAACTGCGCGACCCCGATCACTTTCTCAGCGAAAGCCTGCTGGTGATCTGGCATCGCCTTGGCAGTTGGTTGATCGGCCAGCGCATCGCCCTCGAGCAGGCCAGTTTCAGTTACCCGAAACCCGGACATGGCGCCGAATACGACCTGCTGTTCCCTTGCCCACTCGAGTTCGGTACCCAGCGCACCAGCCTGCTGTTTCACAGTCGCTACCTGGGCATGCCGCTGTTGCAGGACGAACGAACCCTCAAGCACTTTCTGGAACGCTCACCGGCCGACCTGCTGTCGCGCCCGGATGACGGCGACAGCCTGAGCAGTCAGTTGCGCCGCCTGCTCAGCCGTGACAGCAGCCGCTGGCCCGATCTGGAAGCCGTGGCGGCGCACCTGCACATCAGCCCGCAAACCCTGCGTCGGCACTTGCGCGAAGAGGGTTCGAGTTTTCAGGAATTGAAGGATCAGTTGCGCCGCGATATCGCGATCTATCATCTGCGTCGCGCCGACCTGTCGTTGCAACAGATCGCCTGGCAATTGGGCTTTTCCGAACCCTCGGCGTTTCACCGGGCGTTCAAGAAATGGACCGGCCTGACCCCGGGCGCCTATCGCGCCCAGGACAGTTGAAGCGCGGCTTCACGCCAGCGGGAAATGAATCCTGAAGGCCGCCCCGCCCAGGGCCGAATCGCCAAGGGTCAGCTGGGCGCCGTAGCTTTCGATGATGTCCTTGACCACAGCCAGGCCAATGCCCTGCCCCGGATGCTGGCGGTCCAGGCGTTCGCCACGCTGGAGGATCCGCGCCCGTTGATCCTCTGGTACACCCGGCCCGTCGTCTTCAACGCAGACTTCGATGCTGGCACGGGTCTGACGCAGGCTGATCCGCACTTCGCCGAGACATAGGCGGTAGGCGTTTTCCAACAGGTTGCCGAGCATTTCCAGCAAGGCACCCTGCTCGATCGGCACATAGCAGGACTGCGGCAAGTCGAAGCTGGTACGCACCCGTTTGTCGCGATAGACCTTGTCCAGGGTGTCGCACAGGCTCTTGAGTACCGGCTGTAACTGCACCTGGTGCCGCACCAGCCCGCTTTTACGCAGGCTGGCACGCTGCAACTGGTAGCTGATCTGCTGGCTCATGCGCTCGATCTGCGTTTGCAGGACCCACGCCTGCTCGCGCTCTTCGGGACGCTGGGCCATGTCCTCGCTGACGCCTTGCAGGACCGCCAGGGGGGTTTTCAGACTGTGGGCCAGATCGTCCAGCGAGTCGCGGTAGCGGCTGCGTTGCTCGCGCTCGCTGCTCAGCAAGCGGTTCAGCGAGCCGGTCAGGCGCAACAGTTCGCGCGGGTGTTCTTCACTGAGGCTTTCCAGGTCACCGCTTTCAATCTGGTCGAGCTCCTGGCTCAGGCGCCGCAACGCGCGCAGGCCCCAGGTCAGGCCGATCCACAGCAGCGCCAGCAACACCAGCAAGGCTGCGCCAAATCCCAGGTAGAGATTTTCCCGCAGGCCTTCGAGTGTCTGCTGGTACTCGCGCACCGGCTGCAGCGCAACGATACTGAATGCCGCACTTTTGCCGCCCAGCAGTTTGACTTCGACGTCATAGACGAAGAACTCCTGGCCGTCGGCCTCACGAATACGCGCAAACTCATTGCCGCGCCCGTCATAACGCGGCTTGTAATTGATGTGTTCGTCCTGGGTCGCCCGCGAGCGCCAGACCAGTTGCCCTTCGCGGTCGTAGATGTAGCCCAGCAGGCGACTGTCGGCGAGATTGAAGCGCTCGTCCGGCAACTGCGAAGGCATCATCAACTGTTTGTTCTCGATCCGTGCCGCAGAAATCAGCGTGGTGACGTCCGAGGCCAGGCGCTGTTCGATCGAATCTTCCAGGGCCAGGCTGAAGGCGCCCTGCATGGCTGGCAACAGCGCCAGCATGAACAGCACCGCCAAGGTGGTAGCTGCCAGCATCAGGCGCAGGCGAAGGGAGCGAATCACTGGCAGCGCTCGTTGAACAGGTAGCCCAGGCCTCGCACGGTCTCGATCGGCTTGAACCCGGCCGGCGCTTCAAGCTTGCGCCGCAAACGCCCGACCAGCACTTCAATCACGTTCGGATCGCGCTCGTCGTCATCCGGGTAGAGCTGCTCCATCAGGCGGTCCTTGGCGACCACTTGCTGATGATGGCGCATCAGGTACTCGAGGATCCGGTATTCATAGGCGGTCAGGGCCAACGGCTGCTCGTCGAGACTGGCCTGCTTGCGGTTGAGGTCCAGCAACAGCGGGCCGGCGATTATCGTCGACTGGGTAAAACCGCTGGAGCGGCGCAGCAAGGCATTCAGGCGCGCATCCAGCTCTTCGAACTGGAATGGCTTGACCACGTAATCATCGGCACCAGCGGCCAGGCCTTCGACCTTGTCCTGCCAGTTGCCGCGTGCGGTGAGGATCAGGATCGGGAAGGTCTTGCCTTGCGATCGCAACTGGCGAATCAGGTCCAGCCCCCCCATGCCCGGCAGGCCGAGGTCGATCACTGCCAGGTCATGGTTGTATTGACCGGACTGGTACAACGCCTCTTCGGCGTTGGCCACGGACTCGACCACATGGCCATTTTCAGTCAGGCGGGTATGCAGATGATGGCGCAATAGCGCCTCGTCTTCGACGACCAGTAATTTCATAACGCTCTCCCAGGCAAATCAACCACTCCACGGGTGCCATGCACCCAGCTTACCGACATGCCTGCGCCGGATCACCTCTAGGGCCGATCCGGCGCAGGTCCTGCTTGCCCGATGATTAGAAAGCGTAGTTGGCGGACAGGTAGGTCTGGGCGCTGCTGTCCAGGCTCAAGGAGCCCCGCTTGCTGCCTTGGGCACTCATTTCAGTGCTGGCATTGCTGCGCAGGTAACGGTACCCCAATTCCACCGAGGCGTTCTTGGAAACCTGTTGCAGGACACCGCCTTGCACGCCCAGGGCATAACCGATATCGCTGTCGCGGCTGTAGCCCGGCGAATCCTGGGTGAGTTTGGTCAGGCCGGCGCTAGCGCCAGCGAACAGCTTGGTGCTGCTGGTCACGGGCAGGAACAGGTCGTAACTGCCGAGGAGGTTTTCCTGGCGCAGCTTGATGCCGTTGTGGCTGCCGGAAACGTTGTCGTAGGTGGCGTAGTAACGACGGTCATTGTTCTGCTGACCGAGACGCACCCCCCAGGTGGTGTCCTTGCCAATCACACCGTTGGCATTCGGGTGATCGAGGTTGCTGTTAAGCAGGCTGGATTTTTTCACCTTGTCGCTGGTCTGCCCCAGGGTCAGGCTGGCGAAGTTGTCGTCAGCGGCGTGAACCACGGCGCTGGCGCCCAGGACAGTCATGGCCAGAATGAGCTTTTTGAAGTGGGTCATGTTGAGTTTCCTCGTTCGCAATGTGTTTTTGGTTGATGCGCTCAGGTTAACCACCCCCCACTGAACTCCCCCTGAACACACGCTGAACCCTGGCTGAACAAGCTCGACACTCCTCAGCACTACCCAGCCACGCGACTAATCGGCAAAATGCCGCAATGAATCCGCCCCCCTCCCTGCCCGCTTGCTGCACGCCGCTCGACGACCAATGGCCGTTGCCTGATTCGCTGCCTGGCACAGTCCTGCTCAGCACACGCTTCGATCCCTCATTACTGGCGCTCGACGATTTCCGTCGCAGCCAGATCGAGCCGCCACCGAGCATCCAGCGCTCGGTGGCCAAGCGTCAGGCCGAGTTTCTTGCGGGGCGACTGTGTGCACGTGCTGCACTGCAAAAATTGCAGGGGCTGGACTGCAGTCCGGCAATTGGCGAAGACCGGGCGCCGGTCTGGCCACCCGGCATCTGCGGCTCGATTACCCACAGCACTGGGCACGCCGCCGCCATCGTTGCGCAAAACACCGACTGGCGCGGCCTGGGCATGGACCTGGAAAACCTGCTCACCACCGAGCGTGCCGAACGCCTGGCCGGTGAGATCCTCACCCCGGCGGAGCTCAAGCGGATGACGGCCGGCCGGCGCGAACAACTGGCCTTGTGGGTGACCCTGACGTTCTCGGTCAAGGAAAGCCTGTTCAAGGCCCTGTACCCCATCGTCCAGAAACGCTTCTACTTCGAGCATGCCGAAGTGCTGGAATGGACCGACCGCGGGCAGGTGCGCCTGCGCCTGCTGACGGACTTGTCCGGTGAATGGCGCAATGGCACCGAGCTGGATGCGCAGTTCGCGGTAAAAGCGGGGCAATTGTTGAGCCTGGTGAGTATCCGGGCCTGATTAGACAGGTCAGCGCTCGGGCTTTTCCTGGTTGCGCGGCCAGCTCAGGCTGAAACACGCCCCGCCCAGGTTCTTGCTCTGGCTGATCAACGCGCGCCCGCCATGCCAGTGCACGATCCGGCGCACGATGGACAACCCCAGACCGTGGCCCCCCGAGGCTCGGGTGCGGCTGTCATCCAGGCGTAGAAAGGGTGTGAAGATTTTTTCCCAGGCACTTTCCGGCACTCCCGGGCCGTCGTCCTCGACATCCACCCGGCAGCGCTGCTGGCCGACCTGATAGCTGATCGAGACCTGCCCCTGGGCATGGCGCATGGCATTGCCCACCAGGTTCTGCAACGCCCGGTGCAGGTAGCGCGGCTCGGCCTCGACCCAGGCGCCGTCGCAGTCGGCTGCCGACAGGCACAACCCGCGCTGCACCCGGACCTCGGCGCGTAGCGGTGCCAGTTCGCTGATCACCTGATTGACCAGGGCATCGAGGTCGACCCGCTGAAAAACCAGCGCCGGCGAACCCTGCTCCAGCCGTGCATAGGTGAGCATCTCGTCCACCAGGCCATCGAGATCCTGGATGTCGTGGTCCATGCCTTCGAGGTACTTGTCCCGCGCTTGCGCGGTGGACGCCGTACTGATCATCTCCAGGCCAAACCGCAAGCGCGCGACCGGCGTACGCAACTCATGGGACACCGCACGCACCAGTTCGCGCTGGATCGCCAGCAATTGCTGCAAGTGCTCGGCCATGCCGTTGAACGCTGCCGCCAGCCGCCCTACCGAGTCCGCGCCCCGGGTCGGCACGCGGGTTTCCAGGCTGCCCTTGGCGATGCGCGTGGCGGCCGACTCCAGGCCACTGAGGCGCCGCTCCAGTTGGCGTACCAGCAGGTAGACGATCAGGCCGATCAAGCTCAGCCCCAGGGCCGCAATCAACACCAGCCACTGCGGCGGATACGGATTCATCTGGTACAGGGGGCCGATTTCCAGCACCCATGGCGTGCCCACCATCCCGGCAAACACCCGGATCGAATCGCCCTCCTTGCCCAGCGCCATCACGGTGTCGCCCTCGGACACCCGGCGGCTCTGGTCTTCGTCCATGTCCGCCTGGTCCACCGTGACCAGTTGCAGCTCGAAGCCAAAGCCCTTGTCTTTTTTCAAGGCCTCCAGGCGCTTCGGTTGTTCGGCCACCGGGTAGCGCACCAGTTCATCAGCCAACAGATAAATAGTCGCCCGTGCCAGTTGCTCGCTGATCTGCTGCACTTCCCCCGTCAGCACCAACTGCTCCTGCTCGCTGACCAGCCGGTAGACCTTTGCCGCATGAGGCCCGGTCTGTTCCACCAGCGCCTGGCCACGCAATACCCGGGTGCGTTCGCCCAGATCGAGGCCGGTTTGGCTGAAGGTCTGCAAGTTGAGGGGAATACCCAGCAAGCGCTCCCACACCAACAGCGCACGCCGGCGCTCGGTGAGGTTCATCGGCTGCAGGTTGTCGGCCATCAGGGAAAACGTACCGTGGGCCAGGCGCTCGCGGTATTGCTCGCTGCGCACTTCGTTGAGCAGGTGCAAGGCCAGGACCCCGAGGGCGGCCACCAGAATCAGCGCCGCACACATGCCGCCGTAGATGCGCAGGAAGATCGAGTTCACAGCGGCTGGTCTACGCAGGCTTCGGGAACGAACAGGTAGCCCTTGCTGCGGATGGTCTTGATCAGGCGCGGGTGGTCCGGGTCATCGCCGATTTTCGGGCGGATGCGTGAAATGCGCACATCGATGGAGCGATCCTGGCCGTCATAGCCGATACCGCGCAACGCGGTGAAAATTTCCTCGCGGGACAAAATTCGCCCGGCATTGGCCACCAGCAGCCAGAGCAGGTCGAATTCGGCACTGGTCAATTCGATGCCCTGGTCATGCAGCCAGGCTTCGCGCAGGGCGTTGTCGACCACCAGCGGGCCGAACTGCAGGCGCCGCAGCTTTTGCGGCGCGGCCGGTTCGGGCGCCTCGCTGCGCCGCAGCAAGGCCTGGATGCGCGCCAGCAGCAGCCGCGGACGCACCGGCTTGCACACGTAGTCATCGGCGCCCATGTCCAGGCCCTGGATCTGATCCATGTCGTCGGTGCGCGCCGTGAGCATCAGGATCGGCCCATCGTAGTGGTCGCGAACCTTGCGGCAGATGGTCAACCCGTCTTCGCCGGGCAGCATCAGGTCAAGGATCACCAGGTCCGGCTGCTCGGCAATGATTCGCGCCGCCGCCAATGCGCCGTTGCCTTCGATGGTTACCTGCAATCCATTGCTTTCCAGGTACTCACGAGTCAACTCAGCCAGGCGCTGGTCGTCCTCGACAATCAATACCTGCCAGGCTTCTTGCTCCACGGGTGACCTCTGCTTGCCAGAACACTATTAAGGAAGGCTCCACTCATCTTTTTGTCATCTTTGAAGTGGATAAGACTGCTTACACAGCGCCCGATTGTAGCAACGCCCACCCTTGAGAACACAAGCTGGCAAATGCGCTCGGTAACCGGGATTTTTTGTGGTAGGGTTCGCGCCCGCAAAAATCCCCCCAGGCTATTTTTCTGGGTAATAAACAGTGACAAACGGTCGACCCCAGCAGGGTCGCGGCCTACACGACGATTGGCTGTTTCATACACATTTTACGCACAGCTTTATCCACAGGTAGTACGTTGCAATCACCCCCCAAAACGCATTATCTTGTAGCTCGCGCTCAGAAAAACCCTACATATAGGGTTTTGAGGCAAAAACCAAACACAAATCAGACAAGAAACTCAAGTGCTTTTCTTGCATGTTTTTGGTTGAACCAAACTCTTTTTCAGAAGCCCAAACCGCTCCCGCGGATGGCAACTGTTTTTCCGCCCAAAACGGCAAAAACGGTACGGGTGTTGCAGTCGTTTACTGTCACCCCAACGGAATTCGGTTTCCAGCCCCTGGCTTGAAACCAAAGACTTCGGCATGGAAGCGGCGCCCGACGGCCCCTTCCTACTGTCCCGAAGTTGTTATGCCCGGCGCTTGCCGGTTGTAGTGCTTCAGGACGGAACGGTGGGCACCTTCATGGTGCCCAAACAAACATAGAGAATGTGGAGACACCCATGCAAACCGACACAACTCGCGAGAACCCGCAGGGCACCTTGCCGCAGGGCGCAGATTCGAATTCCGATCTGTCCGCCACTGCGCCAGGCCAACTGCGCGTGATCAAGCGTAACGGCACTGTCGTTCCTTACACCGATGACAAGATCACCGTCGCCATCACCAAAGCGTTTCTCGCAGTTGAAGGCGGCACCGCTGCCGCCTCGTCGCGAATCCACGACACCGTTGCGCGCCTGACCGAGCAGGTCACCGCGACCTTCAAGCGTCGCATGCCATCGGGCGGCACCATCCATATCGAAGAAATCCAGGACCAGGTCGAACTGGCCCTGATGCGTGCTGGCGAGCAGAAAGTAGCTCGCGACTACGTGATCTACCGTGACGCCCGCTCCAAGGAGCGCGCAGTCCGCGCCCCGGCCGAAGACGCGGTGCAGGCGCACCCTTCTATCCGCATCACCCGCGCCGATGGCACTTTCGCGCCACTGGACATGGGCCGCCTGAACACCATCGTGACCGAGGCCTGCGAAGGCCTGGAAGAAGTCGACGGCGACCTGATCCAGCGCGAAACCCTGAAAAACCTGTACGACGGCGTGGCCCTGACCGACGTCAACACCGCCCTGGTGATGACCGCGCGGACCCTGGTCGAACGTGAGCCGAACTACTCGTTCGTCACCGCCCGCCTGCTGATGGACACCCTGCGTGCCGAAGGCCTGGGCTTCCTCGGCGTCGCCGAAAGCGCGACCCACCACGAAATGGTCGACCTGTACGCCAAGGCACTTCCGGCCTACATCGCCAAGGGTATCGAATTCGAATTGCTGAACCCGATCCTGGCCACCTTCGACCTGGAAAAACTGGGCAAGGCGATCAACCACGAGCGCGACCAGCAGTTCACCTACCTGGGCCTGCAAACCCTGTACGACCGTTACTTCATCCACAAGGATGGCGTGCGCTTCGAACTGCCGCAGATCTTCTTCATGCGCGTGGCCATGGGCCTGGCGATCGAAGAGAAGCACAAAGAAGACCGTGCGATCGAGTTCTACAACCTGCTGTCGTCCTTCGACTACATGTCGTCGACCCCGACCCTGTTCAACGCCGGCACCCTGCGTCCACAGCTCTCGAGCTGCTACCTGACCACCGTGCCGGATGACCTGTCGGGCATCTACCACGCGATCCACGACAACGCCATGCTGTCGAAATTCGCCGGCGGCCTGGGCAACGACTGGACTCCGGTACGTGCCCTGGGTTCGTACATCAAGGGCACCAACGGCAAGTCCCAAGGCGTGGTTCCGTTCCTCAAGGTAGTCAACGACACCGCCGTAGCCGTCAACCAGGGTGGCAAGCGCAAAGGCGCTGTGTGCGCCTACCTGGAAACCTGGCACATGGACATCGAAGAGTTCATCGAGCTGCGTAAGAACACCGGTGATGACCGTCGTCGTACCCACGACATGAACACCGCCAACTGGATCCCTGACCTGTTCATGAAGCGCGTCTTCGATGACGGACCGTGGACCCTGTTCTCGCCGTCCGAAGTGCCAGACCTGCACGACCTGACCGGCAAGGCCTTCGAAGAGCGCTACGAGTACTACGAAGCCCTGTCCCAGTACCCGGGCAAGATCAAGCTGTTCAAGACCATCCAGGCCAAAGACCTGTGGCGCAAAATGCTCTCCATGCTGTTTGAAACCGGCCACCCATGGCTGACCTTCAAAGACCCGTGCAACCTGCGTAGCCCGCAGCAGCACGTGGGCGTGGTCCATAGCTCGAACCTGTGCACCGAGATCACCTTGAACACCAACAAGGACGAGATCGCCGTTTGCAACCTGGGCTCGATCAACCTGCCGAACCACATCGTCAACGGCAAGCTGGACACCGCCAAGCTGGAACGCACCGTGAACACCGCCGTACGCATGCTCGATAACGTTATCGACATCAACTACTACTCGGTGCCACAAGCGCAGAACTCCAACTTCAAGCACCGTCCGGTCGGCCTGGGCATCATGGGTTTCCAGGACGCCTTGTACCTGCAGCACATCCCTTACGGCTCCGACGCTGCCGTCGAATTTGCCGACAAGTCGATGGAAGCGGTCAGCTACTACGCGATCCAGGCCTCCTGCGACCTGGCCGACGAGCGTGGCGCCTACGAGACGTTCCAGGGTTCGCTGTGGTCCAAAGGCATCCTGCCACTGGACTCGCAACAGATCCTGATCGAAGCCCGTGGCCAGAAGTACATCGACGTTGACCTGAACGAATCCCTGGACTGGGCACCGGTACGTGCCCGTGTACAGAAAGGCATTCGTAACTCCAACATCATGGCCATCGCACCGACCGCGACCATCGCCAACATCACTGGCGTATCGCAGTCGATCGAACCGACCTACCAGAACCTCTATGTGAAATCGAACCTGTCGGGCGAATTCACCGTGATCAACCCGTACCTGGTTCGCGACCTCAAGGCTCGTGGCCTGTGGGACTCGGTCATGATCAACGACCTGAAGTACTACGACGGTTCGGTGCAACAGATCGAACGCATCCCGCAAGAACTCAAAGAGCTCTACGCGACTGCCTTCGAAGTGGACACCAAGTGGATCGTTGACGCGGCCAGCCGTCGTCAGAAGTGGATCGACCAGGCCCAATCGCTGAACCTGTACATCGCTGGCGCATCGGGCAAGAAGCTCGACGTGACCTACCGCATGGCCTGGTACCGTGGTCTGAAAACCACTTACTACCTCCGTGCCCTGGCCGCGACCAGCACCGAGAAGTCGACCATCAACACCGGCAAGCTGAACGCTGTTTCCAGCGGCGGCAACCACGGTGACGACTCGGTCCTGGCAGCTCCAGCAGGTCCTGCACCAGTGCCGAAGGCTTGCGCCATCGACGAGCCGGATTGCGAAGCTTGCCAATAAGCTAAGCCCGTAGGCGCCACCCGGCGCTTACCCAAAACCCCCGCCAGGTCCTCCGGACTTGCCGGGGGTTTTCTTTTGCCTGCCCATCCGTAGGAGCAAGGCTTGCCCGCGAACAGCCCCTGCGGACGCTGGCTGCCAGCGAATATCGTATTGTTGCTGAGTGCATCGCGGGCAATGGTCGACTCGTTGCTGGTTGAAGGTACATTCTCCAGACCAAAAAAACCGCCTCAATCGAGGCGGTTTTTTTGTTGCGAGTAACCGGGTTATTCAGCCAGCTTGAAGGTAATGAAGCTGGCGCGCCCCTGGCGCAGGACCCGCATCGACACCGAACGATTCTTCGGCAGTGCCTTGGCGATCTCCGTGAACTCCTTGGCCGATACGATCGCCTGATTGTTCAGGTGCGTGATCACATCGCCTGGCTGCAGGCCGATCAATGAAGCAGGACCGTCCTGGACCTCCTTGATCACCACGCCGCCCTTGAGGTCGAACGCCTTCTTCTGCTCGTCGCTGAGCTCAATCACAGCCACGCCCAGACGATTACTGCTGCGCTCGACACCGTTTTTGGCCAGTGCATCGAGCTCCTTGCCTTCTTCCGGAATCGCGCCAACCGTCAACTCGACGTTTTTGCGCTTGCCGTCGCGAATCACTTCAAGGTTTGCCTTGGCGCCGGCCTTGAGTGCGCCCACCAGGTGCGGCAGGTCTGCCGACATGACGATCGGCTGATCGTTCATGCTCAAGATCACATCACCCACCTGCAAACCACCCTTGGCTGCCGGACCGTCGTCCTGGATCTGAGCCACCAGCGCGCCGGCCGGCTTGTCCAGGCCGAAGGACTCGGCAAGATCCTTGTTCACTTCCTGGATCACCACACCCAACCAGCCACGACTGACTTTGCCACCGCTTTTGAGCTGGTTGGAGACATCCATTGCCACATCGATCGGGATGGCGAACGAGACGCCCATGAAACCACCGGAACGGGTGTAGATCTGGGAGTTGATCCCCACCACTTCACCCGCCAGGTTGAACAGCGGGCCACCGGAGTTGCCCGGGTTGATCGGCACGTCGGTCTGGATGAACGGTACGTAGTTCTCGTTCGGCAGGCTACGGCCGATCGCGCTGACGATGCCTTGGGTCACAGTATGGTCAAAGCCGAACGGCGAACCGATGGCGACTACCCATTGCCCGGCCTTGAGGTCCTGGGATTTACCCAGTTTCAGCACCGGTAGGTCCTTGCCTTCGATTTTCAGCAGCGCCACGTCGGAACGCGGGTCGGTGCCGATCAACTTGGCCTTGAGTTCACTGCGATCAGCCAGGCGCACGAGAATTTCGTCGGCATCGGCGATCACATGGTTATTGGTCAGGATGTAGCCGTCCGGGGAAATGATGAAGCCCGAACCCAGGGATTGCGCTTCACGCTGGCGGCCACCGCCAGGGGAACGCTGCTGTGGCGGCATACCGCGCTCGAAGAACTCGCGCAGCATCGGTGGCAAGCCTTCCAGGTCAGGCATCTGCTGGTTAGACACTTTGCGGTCGGGCAATTTTTGCGTGGTACTGATGTTCACCACGGCTGGCGAGGCTTGCTCGACCAGTTGGGTGAAGTCCGGCAGTTCGGCTGCCTGGGCGGCAACTGTCTGACCCAGCACCAAGACGGTGGCAAAAATAGTCAGGTAGGATTTTAAACGTGGTATCGACATACGGCTCCCGTTACGACGAGCATGGTTAAGCGATAGGGAACAAGAAACACCAGGCAACCGCCATCGGTACTTTTGTTCCGGGAACAACTATACAAGGCCAGAGCCGAGGGGCTCTGACCTATAGAAAATTTTAAGAAGTTTTGCAAACTGAAATGCTCACCAAACATTTCGACATCTCGATTGTGGAACCAGCCATGACTGACCTTTTCCACAACCAACCCGTCGTTCGATGAGCGGCACTGGGTCGACTTACTGCTTGGACGTCGATGGAGCGGTGCGCATGGACAGCGCGATCCGTTCGGCGGTGCCGATCGGAATTTCCCCCACCACGGTCACCATCATCTCACCATCGGGGGTGGTCAAGCGCCGTGAAACGGCAACGGTGGGCCCAAGCTGGGTTCGAGTATCAGTGACTACTTCGCCATTGAGCGGCTCGAGGAACACCGAGAAACGCGCCAGGCCGTCGTCATACATCAGGCTACTAACCTGAGCCTTGGTCTGCGGATCCTTGTGGGCGCTGCTGCTGGTCAACTCGAAGCCCGGCGGCAACCAATCGGAGTGCCAGGCCTGGGCGGTCTTCGCGGCCGTGGCCTTGTTACTGTCCAGCGCCACGGTCTTGCACTCGTCACTGGCCTGCAGGTCCTGGTCGCCCGGCACGTCGGCGGTGTCCAGGCGGGTAAACTGGAAGCGCTCCAGCAACTGGCCTTTTTCATTGAGTAGCAAGGATTTGAGCGGCAGACCGGTTTCCCGATCCAGGTGCAATTCAAAACCGTAACGATGCTGGTCACGGGGCGTCAGCGAAACAATCACCGCCGCGCGCCCGGCCACGCGCGACTTGCCGATGACGGCAAGGTCGTACCAATTCTTCAGCTTTTGTGGGTCAAGTGCTCGAGCGGACGCGTCGGGGGTGTCCTCCAGCCCTGCCACCAAGCTGCCGCTCACGCATTGAGTACGTCCATCAATGCGTACGACTTCCTGGGCCGAGCCGTCGAGCTGCAGTAAACGCTCGCGGACTTTGCCATCCTGGACACGATGCCAGATGTTGTGGGTAGAAAAACTACCGTTACGCTCGTAAATGAAAGTGCCTTGAAAGCTCTGCTGCTGCTCGGCCTGGCTCAGACGGTTCAACCAGTCTTGAGCCTCATCGGCATGGGCTGGAACAACGAACCAGCCACTGAGCAAAAGCGTAAGTAGAGGTATGGCGCGCATGATCCTCCTTAACGGGTTTCCTGGCTCGCTGCACGAGCATAAGGCAGGGCACTTTCAGTACCTTTGAGTGCAGCTTGTTGAGCATGTTGACGCAGATAACCCGGCAGACGCTGATCGTGCCAGCCTGGCTGACCTTGCAAGACACCATTGGCCATCGGGCCTGTGGCTTGCGAACTCTCATTGTAGCCTGCCAAAACGGCTGGGCCCTTGACTTGAGGAACGGTCAGACCCGGTTGAGTGGATTGCTGGGCCAATTCGACGCCGGCGATCTCATCCTGGTTGTACAGACGCACACCTGCCAGCACCGCAACAGTCACGGATGCTGCAACGGCCAAGCGACCCAAGCTACGCCACGGTCCACGGCTGACTTTCGCTGGCACGGCTTCATCAGCCAGCGCTTGCGAGACGGCCGAAGCCAGGTCCAGACGGGGGATCAGCAAGTCCTTGTGCATCACTGCCCGGGCAATCTGGTAACGCGCCCAGGTTTCGCGGGTTTCAACATCGTCGAAGGCATTCAACACCCGACGCAATTCCAGTTCGTCCGCTTCGTTATCCATCACTGCGGACAGCGATTCCTGCAGGGCTTCCCGACTCATGGCGTTCCTCTCTTGGCTGTCGCCGCTGTCTTTAGTTTTCCTGCAACAGTGGTTGCAGGGCTTTATCGATGGCCTCCCGAGCGCGGAAGATCCGGGAGCGCACGGTACCCACCGGACATTGCATGACGCTCGCAATGTCCTCGTAACTCAGACCATCAAACTCACGTAAAGTTAGAGCGGTACGTAAATCTTCTGGCAGTTGCTGAATGGTTCGATGGACGGTGCCTTCGATCTCATCCCGCAGCAATGCACGCTCTGGTGACTCGAGATCCTTGAGGCCGTGATCGCCGTCGTAGAACTCCGCATCTTCAGAGCTAACATCGCTATCCGGCGGCCGGCGGCCGCGTGAAACCAGATAGTTCTTCGCCGTGTTGATGGCAATGCGGTAAAGCCACGTATAAAACGCGCTGTCCCCGCGAAAATTTCCAAGTGCACGGTAAGCCTTGATAAAGGCCTCTTGCGCAACATCCTGGGCTTCATGGGTGTCGTGCACAAAACGCACGATCAACCCGAGAATTTTGTGCTGGTATTTCAGCACTAGCAGATCGAAAGCACGCTTGTCACCGCGCTGAACGCGTTCGACCAGCTGCTGATCCTCTTCCTGGGTTAGCATGAACACTCCTCGATAAGCTCGGAGGAGGCTTGCATGACTAATCGTTCAGGCTTGCAAACATAGACTCGGGCTTTTCGCAAAAGTTCTCCCCCTCCAAGCAAGTTTCCTGCGCGCGCTGATTTGGCACACACGAAAAACGCAGCACCGGCTTGGCCGGCTGCGCGAATAATCTTGTTGTCGAATCCATACGCATTGACCGGAACACAGATCCTGCGTGAAACCGACGTCGTCCCTCGTTTCAGGCAACCTTCTATTGAGTTTAGGGCCTTGGCAAAAGTTCCCAATCTTTATAGCCGGGTGAAACCAACAATGTGCAACCACGAAGCGAAAAAGCAGGGTTTGTCGCCGAAAACTTGAGCATTTCGCCTCCTCACGAGGTAAAACACCCGATATAGGCATCCGTCTTTTGCATCACAGTAGTTTCACATTGCCACGAAGGCTCGGCTATTGTGCCGATCCACCCCTCTATATACTAGTGCGCTGTGTGGCTGTCTCGACTCGCCGATTCAGGTGTCTTGCGCCAACCCCGTCCCGGGTCGCTTTGAGCGGAATCCTGAAATGAGCCAACAGTTTCAACACGATGTTCTGGTGATTGGCAGCGGCGCTGCCGGTCTGAGTCTGGCACTGACGTTGCCTGATCATTTGCGCATTGCGGTATTGAGCAAAGGCAACCTTGCCAACGGCTCGACCTACTGGGCCCAGGGCGGTGTTGCTGCCGTGCTGGACGATACCGATACCGTTGAATCTCATGTCGACGATACCCTCAACGCCGGCGGTGGCCTGTGTCACGAAGACGCGGTGCGGTTCACGGTAGAGCACAGCCGCGAAGCCATACAGTGGCTGATCGATCAGGGCGTGCCCTTCACCCGCGACGAACAGTCGGGCACCGAAGACGGCGGTTTTGAGTTCCACCTGACCCGTGAGGGTGGTCATAGCCATCGGCGTATCATTCACGCCGCCGATGCCACCGGCGCCGCAATCTTCAACACCTTGCTGGCGCAAGCGCGGCTACGCCCGAACATCGAACTGCTGGAGCAACGGGTCGCCGTTGACCTGATCACCGAAAAACGCCTCGGCCTGGAAGGCGATCGCTGCCTTGGTGCCTATGTGCTCAATCGCGGCACCGGCCAGGTCGACACCTACGGCGCGCGGTTCGTGATCCTCGCCTCCGGTGGCGCGGCCAAGGTCTACCTCTATACCAGCAACCCCGATGGCGCTTGTGGCGACGGCATCGCCATGGCCTGGCGCTCGGGCTGCCGGGTGGCCAACCTGGAGTTCAACCAGTTCCACCCGACCTGCCTGTACCACCCGCAAGCCAAGAGTTTCCTGATCACCGAAGCCCTGCGCGGCGAGGGAGCGCACCTCAAGCTGCCCAATGGCGAGCGTTTCATGCAGCGCTTCGACCCACGGGCCGAGCTGGCACCACGGGATATCGTGGCCCGGGCCATCGACCACGAAATGAAGCGCCTGGGGATCGACTGCGTCTACCTGGACATCAGCCACAAGCCCGAAGCCTTCATCAAGAGTCACTTCCCAACGGTCTATGAGCGCTGCCTGGAATTTTCCATCGACATAACTCGCCAACCGATCCCGGTCGTCCCTGCGGCGCACTACACCTGTGGCGGCGTGATGGTCGACCAGCAGGGGCGCACCGACGTCCCCGGCCTCTATGCCATCGGCGAAACCAGCTTCACCGGCTTGCACGGCGCCAACCGCATGGCCAGCAACTCGCTGCTGGAATGCTTCGTCTACGCCCGCTCGGCAGCCGCGGACATCCTTGCGCAACTGCCCCAGGTGTCAATCCCCTGCGCCCTGCCTGTCTGGGACGCCAGTCAGGTCACCGACTCCGACGAAGACGTGATCATCGCCCACAACTGGGATGAACTGCGGCGGTTCATGTGGGACTACGTCGGCATCGTGCGCACCAACAAGCGCCTGCAGCGCGCCCAGCACCGCGTGCGCCTGCTGCTGGACGAGATCGACGAGTTCTACAGCAACTATAAAGTCAGCCGCGACCTGATCGAGTTGCGCAACCTGGCCCAGGTGGCCGAACTGATGATCCAGTCAGCCATGGAGCGCAAGGAAAGCCGCGGCCTGCATTACACCCTCGACTACCCGGACCTGTTGCCGCAAGCGCTAGACACTATCCTGGTGCCGCCCACCTACGCCGACTGAACTTGAGCCGTACCCGCAGGCGCCGGTGAACATCCGGCGCCAGGGCATCACGCGGCACACAGATCGAACGCACCCAGCGCTCGCCACTCAGGCGAAAGCGCAGCACCACGATCAACGGCAAGGCCAGGCTGTCGGGGCGCAATTGCACGGCCTGCCAGCCACCGGCCCGGCTCCACAGCTGCCAGCCATCGGCATCGCGGCGCAAGCCACTGAAGGCTGTGGGATGAGTCAGGAGAATCTGCCGGGGCAACACCCAGGCGCCGTGCGCCAGGCACAGCAAGACACCTGCCAGGCGGGCCCACAGGGCAATATCGAGTAGAAACAGCGAGCCCAGCGCGAACAGCTGGGCCAGGAGATAGGCCGCCAGCAGTTGCCGTGAGGCCTGCCAGCGGCATTCGAAACTACTTGGGCTGGACACGATCCAGGATCATCCGGACCATACGTTGCAGCTCGGGATCTTCCGATTCGGAACGCTCCATGAACCAGCCGAACATGTCCTGATCTTCGCATTCGAGCAACCTGACGTAGCAGTCGCGATCGACCTGGTTCAGGTGCGCATAAACCTCTTTGACAAAGGGCACCAGCAACACGTCAAGTTCAAGCATGCCGCGGCGGCTGTGCCAATAGAGGCGATTGAGTTCAACATCTTCGACCATGGAGCGCTCCTCAAATAGAGCGCAAGTATACAGCCCCGATCCCGGTCGAACAGTCGGCTTTGGTCGGGCGCCTCCAGACTTTTGTAAACTACCCATTTCCAGAGCACCCCCTTATGATGTCCTCCAGACCTTTTACCCTGCGATGACCCATGGCTGATTCCGCTTTTTTCTGCACCTTGTCCCATGAAGGCGTGCTCGCCGTCCGCGGCAGCGATGCCAGCAAGTTTCTTCAGGGCCAATTGACCTGCAACCTCAACTACCTGAGCGACACCCAGGCGAGCCTCGGCGCCCGCTGCACCCAAAAGGGCCGCATGCAGTCGAGCTTCCGCATCCTGCTGGAGGGTGACGGGGTGTTGCTGGCGATGGCCAGCGAGTTGCTGGAGCCGCAACTGGCCGACCTGAAAAAGTACGCGGTGTTCTCCAAGTCCAAACTCACTGATGAAAGCGCCGCCTGGGTTCGTTTTGGCCTGGTAGAGGCCGATGCCGCACTGACGGCACTGGGGCTCGACCTGCCGCCAGACACCGACTCGGTCGCCCGCCACGCCGGCCTGATCGCCATTCGGGTCTCCCCTGGCCGCACTGAACTCTGGGCCCCGGCCGCACAGGCACAGAGCCTGGCGACGCAACTCTCGAGCACCCTCGCGCAAGGCAGCCTCAACGATTGGTTGCTGGGCCAGATCCGCGCCGGTATTGGCCAGGTGATGCCCGCCACTCGCGAGCTGTTCATTCCGCAGATGCTCAACCTGCAGGCGGTAGGCGGCGTGAGCTTCAAGAAAGGCTGCTACACCGGCCAGGAAATCGTCGCACGCATGCAGTACCTGGGCAAACTCAAGCGCCGCCTGTATCGCCTGCAACTAGACGCCAGCGACTTGCCCGAGCCAGGCACCGCCTTGTTCGCGCCAACCCACGGCAGCTCCATTGGCGAAGTGGTCCTCGCCGCACACGCCGAACAGGGCATCGAACTGCTGGCAGTGCTGCAAGCCGAAGCGGCCGAAGGTGCCAACCTGCACCTGGGCGCGCTCGAAGGCCCGACCCTGCACCTGCTCGAACTGCCTTACCAACTGGATCGCGATCGCGAGATCCAGCGTTAATCCGCAGTACTTTGTCGCAACACCTAGAGAAACGAAATGAGCAAGCTGGCGGAAAAGGTCCAACAGGATTTGGTTGAGGCCATCGATAACGATGACCTGGTTCTGCCAACGTTACCGGAAGTGGCCCTGCAGATTCGTCGGGCCGCCGAAGACCCGGATATCAGCGTCACCACCCTGAGTAAAGTCATCGGCCGCGACACCGCCCTGTCGGCGCGCCTGATCAAAGTGGTCAACAGCCCCCTGCTGCGCGGCGCCCAGGAAGTCACCGACCTGTACACGGCCATTACCCGGCTGGGCATCAACTACAGCAGCAACCTGGCCATCGGCCTGGTCATCGAGCAGATCTTCCATGCCCGCTCCGATGTGGTCGGCCAGAAAATGCGCGACGTCTGGCGCAAGAGCCAGGAGATCGCCGGCATCAGCTACTCGTTGTGCCGTAGCCACACTCAGCTCAAGCCCGACCAGGCGGCGCTGGGTGGCCTGGTACACCAGATCGGCGTGCTGCCAATCCTGACCTACGCCCAAGACCACTATGAGCTGCTCTCGGACCCGGTCAGCCTCAACCATGTGATCGAGCGCATCCACCCGCTGCTTGGCGACAAGCTGCTGCAGGTCTGGGAGTTTCCGGAAATGCTGGTCCACCTGCCGGGGCAATACCTGGACTTCAAGCGTCAGCCCGAGGCTGTCGACTACGTCGACCTGGTGCAAGTGGCGACCGTGCATGCCCATCTGGGCAGCCACCACCCGCTGGCCCAGATCGACATCAGCAGCCTGCCCGCCTTCAAACGGTTGGGGATCAACCCGAACAAGCCCATCCCCTGTGCCGAACTGGAAGACTCGCGCACGATGTTTTATTGAGCCGCACGCCCGCCCCGGCGGGCTTTGCGTGGAGCTGGCGGGACAGCTGGCTGCAGTTGGCAAAAATTTACCGATACCCGGCAAAAAAAATCTATGCCGGCCAAAGCCCCATAAACTCTCGCTCTGTCCGAAAAAGCAGGCCTCATGGCCACTAACTGGGCTACTTCGTCGCACCACAAGCCGTAAAAAACACCTATAATGCGCCGGTAAATCGGGCCTGCAACACCTCCTTACATGAGGGTGAAAGCCGTGCTGAAGCCATCGCCGGATGCTGACCATGTCGACTCCGCCCTTCAGCGACTTCAGGACACCCGTAGACATTTCTGTTTTTTGCCTGCGTACCGCTGCAACAAACGATTCCTTTAGATCCACCGCGGCCACCAGGCCGTGTGAATAACCGACCTTCAGAGTTTTCACACGGGCAACTGGCCCTCACGCAGGAGACGACACGTCATGCTGAGCTGGGACGAATTCGATAAAGAAGACGGCGAAGTTGTCGCCAAAGGCGCCAATGCTGGCCACGCAACAGAAGCCAACATGGACCGCCTCGACAGCGCCGGTGGTGCTGCTGCGCTGGAAGCGCGCGCCGTGACTGCCAGCGACTCGGCCGCGATCGTTCGCGCCAAGGCTGCCCTCGACAAACTCGACGTCGCCGAAGGCCTGGCCGAACTCGAAGGCGCCTCTGCCCGCGTTGCGGTCGACGAGAAGCGCATGATCAACTGCCGCGCCGACCTCAACCAACTCGTCCCATTCAAATACGACTGGGCCTGGCAGAAGTACCTGGACGGTTGCGCAAACCACTGGATGCCGCAAGAAGTCAACATGACCGCCGACATCGCCCTCTGGAAAAACCCGGAAGGCCTGACCGACGACGAGCGCCGCATCGTGATGCGCAACCTGGGCTTCTTCTCCACCGCCGACTCCCTGGTTGCCAACAACCTGGTTCTGGCCGTGTACCGCCTGATCACCAACCCGGAATGCCGCCAGTACATCCTGCGCCAGGCGTTCGAAGAGGCGATCCACACTCACGCCTACCAGTACTGCATCGAATCGCTGGCCATGGATGAAGGCGAGATCTTCAACATGTACCACGAGATCCCATCGGTCGCGAAAAAAGCCACCTGGGGCCTGAAGTACACCCGTTCGATCTCCGATCCGAAGTTCGAAACCGGTACCGTCGAAACCGACAAAGAGTTGCTGCGCAACCTGATCGCCTACTACTGCGTTCTGGAAGGCATCTTCTTCTACTGCGGCTTCACCCAGATCCTCTCCATGGGTCGGCGCAACAAAATGACCGGCGTCGCCGAGCAGTTCCAGTACATCCTGCGCGACGAATCCATGCACCTGAACTTTGGCATCGACGTGATCAACCAGATCAAGATCGAAAACCCGCACCTGTGGGATGCCGAGATGAAGGAAGAAGCCAGCCAGATGATCCTGCAGGGCACCCAACTGGAAATCGAATACGCACGCGACACCATGCCGCGCGGCGTACTGGGCATGAACGCGGCGATGATGGAGGACTACCTCAAGTTCATCGCCAACCGTCGCCTGTCGCAGATCGGTTTGAAGGAAGAGTACCCAGGCACCACCAACCCATTCCCATGGATGAGCGAGATCATGGACTTGAAGAAAGAGAAGAACTTCTTCGAGACTCGGGTTATTGAATATCAGACTGGCGGGGCATTGAGCTGGGATTGATTCCTGACGCTCATCACTGCTGAGTCGATGATCTTAAAGAGCCCTGGATGCATAATGCCTCCAGGGCTTTTTTGTGAGCCTTTACTGGTTGCTCCACTGATAACGGCAACCGCGGGCAAGCCTTGCTCCTACATCGCTGTGCCAGGGTTGAAAACCATCAGCGCATCCCGCTATTAATACCTCTCCCCTCCAGGACTCGCGCCGCCATGAAATTCGACCTCGCCTACTGCATCAGCCTCGACGCCAAGCTGTCGATCTATGACGTGCGGGACCTGTATTTTGACGAGACGATGGCGTTCGACTCTGCGAAGGAACACTTCCAGTGCCCCAACGATGCCTGCCGCTTGGCCTTTGGAACCACCAATGTGCTGGGGACGATCAATGCCAAGAGCGTGAACTACATCCGCACGCCACATTTCAAGAATGTGCCCAGCACCCGGCATGTGGAGGGCTGTCCGTATGTCAGCCTGAAGACGTCGAGTACCGAGGGAGTGGAAACGGATGACGGGATTGAGGAGCATTTCCCGTCAGAACTGTTGCTGACCCGGCGTCAGTATGTGCGCATGCCCGCTAGCACCGAGGTGACTGCCGACAGGGTGCAGGATCAGATGCCAGCGACTCCGTACATCAGCCAGGGCGAGCACCCGATAGCAGAGTCAACGCCAGACAAGACCAGCGTGTTTGCCCATCCGGTGGAGTGTTTCGTTTCCAATTTCGAGAACAAGGACCTGCTCAAGCGCATGCCGCTGAAGATTGGCGAGCACACGGCGTCCTACGCCTCGTTCTTCAAGAAGATCGAATACCTGCAGGACAACAAGGGCCTGATTTACTGGGGCAGGATCAAGGAGATCAAGGACTACACCCAGAGCTTTCGCATCGACTTCGAGAAAAAGGCCTGGCTCGAGAAGAAGCCCTACTCGGTGACCCTGTACCTGGGCAAGAAGCTGATCGACAGCTACCGCAAGCGCCAGGCGTTCCTCGAGGAGATCAAGCACGCCATCGAGAGCGAGCAGGAGCTGTATTGCTTTTTCTACGGCGTGACGCCGGAGTTGAAGCAGGTGCCAAGCAAGAAAAACCCCGAGCAGACGTTCGGGGTGTTCAGTGCCAACATCGAGAATCTGGATCACTTCATCATTCGGCAAGCGCCGCAGTTGCACGCCAAGTAGTCGTGGCGTGACGCTCAATTCATCGAATACCGGCACAAGCGTCTAGCGCCTGCCTCGACCGCACGATATCGCATCAATCAAAAAATGAGTTTGATCCGGGCGCAAAACAACTGTACAAAAACACAGTGCTAATTGATTTGCCACTCTCGAGCCCGGAGAAACCCATGGCCTCTATTGCGATGAAAATCACCCTGGAACGTATCGCCCTGTTCCAGTTCACCCCCAAACACAGCGCCCAGGCCCGTGCGATGCTGGGTTGGTCACTGGAGCAATTGTCCCGCGAGTCCGGGGTCAGCGTAGAAGCGATAGCGCGGTTCGAAGCCGGCGCCGAAGTGCTCGACGTCACCCGCCTGGCCCTGGCCTACCGGCTGGAGGCCGAGGGCCTGGTGTTCTTTCCCGGTTTTGCCCCAGGTCGGGGCATGAGCGTCAGGGGATCGGCACCGGATCCGGTGGGGCGAGCGGATTTCGCGATGATCGAGTGATCAGCTCAAGTATTGCCAGCCCTAGCCATTGGCAACTGCCTGCTCACCCTGCTCTTCAACCTCAAGCCACCAAGCCTGCCCGTGTTGCGGCTGGTTGAGGTTGAAGGCTTCACCCATTTGTGGGGTGGTGATGGACACATTGTGTTCCCAGGCCAGGGCCAGGATACGGTCGAAAGGTTCGTGCCAGGCGTGCATCGACAAATCGAAGGTGCCGTTGTGAATCGGCAACAGCCAACGCCCCTTGAGGTCGATGTGGGCTTGCAGGGTTTGTTCCGGTTGCATGTGGACCAGTGGCCAGTCGACGTTGTAGGCGCCGGTTTCCATCAGCGTCAGGTCGAAGGGTCCGAACTGTTCACCGATCGCCTTGAAGCCGTCGAAATAGCCGGTGTCACCGCTGAAGAAGATGCGCTTGTCGCCGTCGATGATCACCCATGAAGCCCAGAGGGTACTGTTGCCATCGAACAGGCCGCGACCGGAAAAATGCTGGGACGGTGTGGCGATGAAGTGAATCCCGTCGATCTGCGTGCCTTCCCACCAGTCGAGTTGACGCACCTTGTTGGCATCGACACCCCACTTGATCAAGGTCTCACCTACGCCCAACGGTGTGATGAAGTGGCGGGTCTTGTCTGCCAGCTTGATGACGGTCTGATGGTCGAGATGATCGTAGTGATCGTGGGACAGGATTACTGCTTGGATCTCAGGCAACTCATCAAGACTGATCGGCGGCTGATGAAAGCGCTTGGGGCCGGCCCACTGAACCGGGGAAGCACGCTCGGCGAACACCGGGTCGGTGAGCCAGAACTTATCGCGCAACTTCAGCAGGACAGTGGAGTGGCCTAGCCGGAACACGCTGTGGTTGGGCGCGCTGTGCAACTGCTCGCGGGTCAGGCCTTGCACCGGAATCGCTCCGACTGGCCGAGTGTTACGCGGTTTGTTGAACAACATGTTCCAGAAGATTTGCACAGTCTTGCGCAAGCCAGGTTGGCGTACCGCTGTAGGGTTGCGGTAGCGGCCCTGCTCCTGGCGGGAGGTTTTCAGTTCTGTGGCGCTGTCCGCCTGGTAAGAGAAAGTGGCCATGTTCAAATGACTCCAGAAAAACCGCTGTAGCCGGTGATTTTCTTTTTCGGACAATAAAGGGCCAATGCACGCACGCGTCAGCCGCAAACTCTAATTTTAACCGCACAACTACACTGCACGGTGTAGTTTCAAGATTGCAACAAACCCTGGAATAAGTAAACTGCTGAGTGTAAGTGCTCACCCACTCTGCCGAAGCGTATTTATGACAGCTCCCCAGCGCCTGACCGACCGTAAACGCGAAGCCATTGTCCAGGCGGCGATCAGCGAATTCCGTAGCAACGGTTTCGATATCACCAGCATGGACAAGATTGCGGCGACGGCGGGGGTATCCAAGCGCACCGTGTACAACCACTTTGCCAGCAAGGAAGAGTTGTTCGCCGAAATTCTCCAGCGTTTGTGGACCAACATTTGCGCCCAGGAAGACAGCGTCTACAGTCCCGGACAACCGCTGCGTGAGCAACTCGGGCAGCTACTGCACGGCAAACTGGCACTGTTGGCAGACAACAGCTTCCTCGACCTGGCTCGAGTGGCTATCGCCGCCACTATCCACTCACCCGAGCGTGCCCAGGACATTGTCCTGCGCATCGGCGAACGCGAGGAAGCCCTGACCGCCTGGATTCGTGCGGCACAGGCTGATGGCACACTCAAGCCGGTCGATCCCGACTTCGCCGCCCAGCAGTTGCATGGGATGCTCAAGGCTTTCGCCTTCTGGCCACAGATCTCCATGAACCAGCCAGTTCTGTCCGCCGAGATGCAGAGCACTGTCATCGAGTCGGCGCTGGACATGTTCCTGGCCTGTTATCAGCGCTGATCCGCCGCGCCAGCTACCCTGTACTACGCTGTCATGCCGCGGGCAAGTGCCGGGTGCGTGCACCTGACCATCATCTGGCTGATGATCGCATCTGCAATAAATGACACTATTGACCTGTTTCTTCGATGGATCGCAGCCCAGGGTAAAACACCACAAAGTGTTTCAGGGCGACATGAGCGCAGTGAGCTATGCAAAATCAACGTGGCAAAGGCCTGTCATTTGCCAAACGTATCTATAAACCGCGGATTATTGGCCTGGGCATTGGCTGCATCAGTGTCGCCGCGGCGCTTTATCCCTTGGGAGTGCCCACCTGGGTCTGGGTACTGCTGGGCTTCAATGCCGTGTGCTGGGCGCACCTGGCCTATCATCTGGCGACCCGCTCCGCGTTCCCCTACCAGGCGGAACGTCGCAACCTGCTGGTCGACTCGTTGCTGGGCGGTTTCTGGGCCGCGACGATGCACTTCAACCCGCTGGCCACCGTGACCATCCTCTCGATGATGGCCATGAACAATGTGGCCGCCGGTGGGGTGCGCCTGTTGGTCCAGGGCAGCCTCGCCCAACTGCTGGGCATCGGCATTTCATGGGCGCTGCTGGGGGCCGGCTTCTCACCGCAAGTCAGCCAGCTCCAGGTGTATGCCTGCCTGCCGATGCTGACCCTCTACCCGCTTGCGGTGGGCATGGTCTGCTATCGACTGACGATCAAGCTGTCCGAGCACAAACGCGCCCTGAGTGCCTTGAGCCGCACAGACAGCCTGACCGGCCTGCTCAATCACGGCGCCTGGAAAGACCTGCTGCAAGACAGCTTCCACGAGTGCCAACGGCAACAAGTCCAGGCCACCATTGGCCTGATCGACATCGATCACTTCAAGGCCATCAATGACACCTACGGGCATATTGTCGGCGACGGCGTATTGCGCCAACTCAGCGCCGAACTCAAGCTCAACCTGCGGCAAAACGACCTGGCGGGACGCTACGGCGGCGATGAATTCTGTGTGATTCTGCCGAACCTGCCCCAGGACCAGGCCATCGAGGTGATGGAGCGTCTACGCCTGGTCTTCGCCGACTATCGCCACCCTGCCATCGCGCAGTTGAAGGTCAGCCTGAGCATTGGCCTGGCCACCTATCAGACGAATTTCAGCGAGGCCGGGCAGTGGCTCGAGGCTGCCGACAAGGCGCTGTACAGTGCCAAGAGCAATGGTCGCAACAGAACCAGCAGCGCCCACGCCAGCACCACAGATCCGGCATGAGTGCAGCACCGTGGGGGTTATAGTGAACCTCAGTCCCCCCGGCCCTGCAGAGACCCTCATGAACCCAACCAAAACGCCGACATCCCCCGCAGCCCCCGTCGACCACCTGCGTTTTCACCGTCCCCATGCGCATCTGGCCGCGACCTTCGGTAACGATACCTTCGCCTTGAAAGCCGAGGCCTTTGCGCGCTTTTTCGGCACGCCGACCTTTCTCGGTGCCCAGACCCTGATCGTCGCCGCCTGGATCGTCCTCAACGTTACTGGGGTGACCCGCTTCGATGTCTACCCATTCATCCTGCTCAACCTGGCATTCAGCCTGCAGGCGGCCTACGCTGCGCCTTTGATCCTGCTGGCGCAAACCCGTCAGGCCGCGCGCGACAAGGCCCAGTCCGATGCCGACGCGCAACACCGAGAGGCGCTGGCCGTGGCCAATGCCGAACGCCAGGCGCAAGCGGCGCAGAATGCCGCCCAATTGCTGGAACTGCTGGAACAGAACACCCGACTCACAGAAATGACCAAGACCCTGACCGAGCGCATTGAAAACCTCACCTCACAGGTGCATCAGCACGTCCTGGGCCAGCAACCACCCCAAGCCTGACGCTACCCTAGGCGGGCAAACGAATGGCCCGCGCCAGCTCATCGAACAGGGTCACTACCGAGCGCAGCGCGCGGCAGTCCGGACGGGTCAGCAACCACAGGCTGGTGTCGTAGCCCATCAAGGGTTCGGTCAGCGGGCGCAGCCCCTGGCCTGGATCGATCAGAAAGTCCGGCAAGGCCGCGACCCCCAACCCCGCCCGCACCAACTCAGTCACCGCGAGCATGCTGTTGCAGCGATAGCTCGGCTGCACGCCCGGTAGTTGCTGGCGTCGCCAGGTGACGGTGGGATGGTCCGGGAGGAAGTCATCCGGCGCGATCCAGCTCAGGCGTGCGAGGTCGCCCGGATCGACCGACTGCAGGTAATTCACGCTGGCGCACACCCGATAGGACACGGTCGCCAGGCGTCGGCCCACCAGATGCTCTGGTGGCGCCCGGGTCAGGCGCAGGGCAATGTCAGCATCGCGGCGGCTGAGGTTGGCAAAGTCGTTGGAGGTGCTCAGCTCCAGGGTCAACGCCGGATAGCCCGGCATGAACTGCGCCAGGGCTGGCAACAACAAAGCGTGCAGGACCGAGTCGGTGCAGGTCAGGCGCACCGTGCCGCTGATGACTTCGCCGCCTTGCTCCACCCCGACCCGCGCCGCATCCAGCGCCTGTTCGGCACGTTCGGCCTGCTCGGCCAGGGTTTGCGCGAGGCTGGTGGGCAAGTAGCCGGCGCGACTTTTCTCGAACAGCGCCTGACCCAAGCCGGCTTCCAGGCGCCGGACCGCACGAAACACCGTCGAGACGTCAACCTTGAGCAACGCGGCGGCTCGGGCCAGCGAACCGCCGCGGACCAACGCCAGGACCAGCACCAGGTCGGGGTAGTCCAGTTGATAGTGCGTAGCTGCATTGATCACTTGGGTAAACGCCAATATTGATTGCGTGAACGCCAATCTATAGTGCCCCCCAACCACCGACAAGTCTTGGAGACGCCATGTCCAATCCAGCCCACCTGCGCATTGCCCTGATCGGCGACTACGACCCGCAGGTCCTCGCCCACCAGGCCACTCCCCTGGCCCTGAACCTGGCCGCCCAACACTTGGGGCGGGACGTACAGTCGCAGTGGCTGGCCACCGAGCGGATCGACAGCCAGACCCACTTCAGCGACTTCGACGGCTTCTGGTGCGTGCCCGCCAGCCCTTACCGCAACACCGACGGTGCGTTGCGGGCGATTCAGTTTGCCCGGCAAGCGCAGCGGCCGTTCCTTGGCACCTGCGGTGGATTTCAACACGCGGTGCTGGAGTTCGCCCGCCATGTCCTGGGCTGGACCGATGCCGAGCATGGCGAAACCTCGCCCGAAGCCACGCGCGCCGTGATCACGCCCCTGGCTTGCGCCTTGGTCGAGGCCGTCGACAGCATCCAGTTGCGCGAGGGCTCGCTGATTGCCGCGGCCTACGCCAGCCAGCACATCAGCGAAGGCTACCGCTGCCGGTACGGGATCAACCCCGAGTTCGCCGACGCCCTGCAGAGCCACGGCCTGCGCGCCACGGGCCATGACTCTGGAGGTGATCTGCGGGTCATCGAATTGCAGGGCCATCCGTTCTTCGTCGCCAGCCTGTTTCAACCCGAACGGGCTGCGCTCAAGGGCCGGTTACCGCCCTTGGTCAACGCCTTTGTCGAGGCCTGCGCGAGGAATCCGCGATGATCGCCAGCACCCCAGCCGCCCCCTATTACGCGGTGATCTTTACCTCGCTGCGCACGGCAGGCGATCAAGGCTACGACCAGGCGGCCCAGCGCATGGTCGAGCTGGCCCGCGAGCAACCGGGGTTTCTCGGCGTGGAATCAGCACGTGGTGAGGATGGCCTGGGCATCACGGTTTCCTACTGGAGCGACGAAGCGGCGATCCTCGCCTGGAAGCGCCACGCCGAACACAGTGCCGTCCGCGAGCAAGGCCGCGCCACCTGGTATCAGGCGTTTCACACTAGGGTGTGCAAGGTCGAGCGCTCGTATGCCTTCGCAACCTAAGCCGGCACCCGCTGGCGCAGCGCCGAAATCTCCGGCACATCGGCGCGGCGCATGTATACCCGCAGAGGCTCGCTGATGTTGATTCGGTCGTCGATGTTCTGATCCAGCAACAGCTGGATCAATTGGCGCTTGAGGGTCATGGCCTGATCCGGGCCTGGGGCCCAGACGAACTCGCTGGTGGGGATGATGCCGTCATCGGCGACGTCCATGCCGAACGAGTCTTCGCTGAAGCGCACGATGTACTGACCGGTCTTGCGGTTGAGGCCGACAAAGCCGTGGAGTTGGTCGGCGGCCTGGCAGATGAGTTGCGAAGTGATGCGCATGATAAACCTCACGAAAGGTCCCAATGGACCGCTGATCAATGGTTTACACGCAGGGCAAGCATCCGGGTTTCCCTCTGCCGGGGAAACTGCCGGGGCCAAGAATACTGCAAAGTCGCGCACAAAAGCGCGGAAAAAGCGTCTGGAGCGGGGTTTATGTCGGTGCTGCGATAGCACAACTGTCGCTCAGTTGTTAAAAGGTAGTCCTTTGCAAAACGACTGACGAAAGGACCTCGACCATGCCTGTCAACTTCACCCACAGCGCCCTGCTGCTGAGCCTGATGCTCGGCGTCGGCCAGGCACAGGCTCTCAGCCAACCCGGTCCGAACGCGCTGGCCACCGCCAACGGCATCCCGCACCCGGCCGTGATCGCCCACCGCGGCGCCTCCTTCGATGCCCCGGAATCCACCGCCGCCGCTTACAAACTGGCGCGCGACCTGGGGGCCGACTACCTGGAACTGGACCTGCAACGCAGCAAGGACGGCGTGTTGTTCGCCCTGCACGACGACGACCTGCAACGCACCACCGACGTTGCCAGCAAATTCCCCGATCGCAAGGACAGCCCGGCCAACGCCTTCACCCTCGCCGAGCTGAAAACCCTCGATGCTGGCAGCTGGTTCAACAGCGCCTACCCCGATCGCGCCCGCCCTGCGTATGCAGGCCTGAAAATCCTGACTCTGGACGAAGTCATCGACATCGCCCAAGGCAACCCGCTGCACAAACCCGGCTTATACATCGAGACCAAGGAGCCCCAGCAATTCCCGGGGATCGAACGCGACCTCAAGGACAAGCTGCAAGACCGCGGCTGGCTCAGCCCAGCCGGCTCCAAACTGGCCAAGAGCGCGCTGGGTGTGGGCCAGGGCAAAGGCAAGGTCGTGCTGCAGACCTTCGACAAAAACAGCCTGCAGATGCTGCACCAGGAAATGCCCCAGGTGCCGAAGATCCTGCTGCTGTGGGTCGCCGAGGGCAGCATCGAGCCCAAGTCCAAGGTCAAGTTCGCCGAGTCCGGAGACAAGGACAAGGCCACCTTCTATGCCAGGCAGCAACCCAAGGACCACGCCGCCTTCGAGCAATGGGTCGACTACGCCAAGGCCCAGGGCGCAATCGGCACGGGCCCGTCCGCGACCCTGACGCACCTCGGTGACCAGAGTTATGCCAACCTCGTACAGCCCTGGATGAACCAGTACACCCACGACCAGGGCCTGCTGGTGCACGTCTACACCATCGACGAAGACGTCGACTTCCAGAAAGTGATGGACGCCGGAGTCGACGGCATCTTCACCAACCGCGCCAGCGAACTGCTCAAGTACTACCAGCGCCCGGCAACCGGCAGCGTGGCCCAGTTGCTTGAACGCAACGGCTACTGAGTGAGCAACGAGCACGAGTGGAAAGGCCAACTGTGGCTGGGCCGCGACTATGGCCTGGTCCACGGCAGATTGGGGCGCACCGCGCCCCATGCGCACTACGCCCATCAGTTGATCATCGCTGGCGGCCAACCGCTACAGGTCAGCCTGGAGGGTACCCCCCAGGTCACCGACCGACTGTTTATCGAATCACTGCGCACGCACGCCATCATGCACGGCTCGGACAACGTCCTGTGTATCTACGCCGAGCCCTTGATGTTCGAGGCCCAGGCCCTGCAGGACTGCCTGGCCGACGTCGAGCCGTCCTTGCCGGCCATTGCCCAGGCTGTGCTGCAGTGCCCACGGCGCCCTTTCAACGACCCACGCATCGGCCGTGCCCTGCAGGCATTGGATGGCTTGCTGGTAGGCAAGGTCTCGGCGGCATCCCTGGCCGCGCAGGCCCATGTTTCCCTGAGCCAACTCGAACGGCTGTTCGCCCGCCAGGTTGGCCTACCCGTTCGGCGCCTGGTGCTCTGGCGCCGTCTGCGCCTGGCCATGGCGCTGATGCTGTCTGGCAGCAATCTCACAGTGGCCGCCCACGATGCGGGGTTCGCCGACGCCGCGCACCTGTCGCGCAGCCTGAAGAAAATCTTCGGGGTGACCGCCAGCCAGGGCTTGCACGGCCTGGATATCCGCCTGCTCGACTGAGCCGTTAGCGACGCAACGCCTCTGGCACCTGCGGCTCGTCAGTGAATTGCTCGGGCTTGAACGGCTCCAGCAGTTGCTCGACATACCCCTGGGGATAATCCGCGCGATTGCCAATCCCCAATTCACCCTGCCTGATCGAATACGCGCTGGCGTGCAGGGCAGTGCCGAGCAAACGGTCCCACAGATTGAAAAACAGACCGAAATTCACATTGCCCGCTGCACCGTACTTCATGTGATGCAGGCGGTGGACCGGCGCCCAGGCGAACACCTGGGACAACACTCCCGGGGTCATGTCGACGTTGGAGTGCTGCAACAGCAACTGCAGACTGATGGCGAACGCCAGCAGCAAGGCCACGTCCAGCGGAATACCCAGCACGATCAAGGGCAAAAACCCCACCGCCGCCTCGAGCATCTGGTGCAGCGGATGTTTCATCAAGCCGTTGAAGCCATAGAGCCGCTGGACACTGTGATGCACCGCATGCAACCGCCACATCCAGGGCACGTGGTGACTGACGTAGTGGGTCAGGCTGACGCCCGCATCGGCAATCCCGATCGCCAGCAGCAACTGCCCCCACAGCGGCCAACTGCCGGGCCACAGGCCCTCGAACGACAACAGCGCCACCAGCCCCGGTAAAATCAGCAACGCCAGCCCATTGCAGGCTTCGTTGACCAGTGCATGGGCCACATCGCGCCAGCCATCACCCTGGTTGCGGTTCCACTGCGGTTCATACGGCAGCGCCCGTTCGGCCAGGAACGACACCAGCAGGGCACAGAGAAAAATCACCAGCAGCCACCCGGACGAACGGCCTGCGACACCGACCACAGCGATACCGAGAGCGAGGAATCCACCCAGGAAAACCGGGGCATACAGCGTTGTTAACCAGCGTTTCATATGAACCTCCCTTGACGTGGGTCCAGCATGAAACGCTTTGATATGCGAGGATTGAACAAATGGCGCAAAGCGCGGCCGGCGTGGATTAAGGATCAATTAAGTTGCGCCGGTTAACCTGATCCCACTTAAACAGCTCAACCAAGGAATGACCCCATGAAAAAGTTGACCACCCTGTTCACCGCCGCTGCCCTGACCCTGACCGCCGGTTTCGCCATGGCTGACGTGCGCCCGGACCAGATCCCGGGGCTGCTCAAGGCCGGCACCGTCATGGACTTTGAAAAGCTCAACCAGGCGGCCCTCGCCCAACACCCAGGCACCACCGCGGCCAACATCACCGACACCGAACTGGACCATAACGCCACCACCGGCGCCTATGTCTACGAAGTGGAAATCCGTGATGCCAAGAATGTCGAGTGGGACGTCAAGCTCGACGCCAAGACCGGCGCAGTCCTGAGCAACGTGCAAGACAAGTAAAAACACGCTGTAAAAAAGCCGCACAACCTTTGGGATGTGCGGCTTTTTTACGTGGACGAAATAGCCACACCTCAAAACTGCACAAGGCGTACGCTGGTTGGCTAGACTCCGACCAGCCCCCCTTTGCAGAGACCCTTGGCCCATGAGCCCAACAGTGGCAGCCGATATCGCGACCATCGGTCGCATCAGTGCAGTGCCCGCCATGCTCCAGGTCATTCGAGACATGACCGGCCTGCGTTTCGCGGCGGTGGCGCGGGTCACCGGAACCTCCTGGACCGCCTGTGCGGTGCTCGACCAGCTGGATTTCGGCCTGTTGGTGGGCGGCGAACTGGACATTGCCAGCACCCTCTGCCACCAGGTTCGCGCCAGCCATCTGCCGGTGGTGATCGACAAGGCCAGTGACGATCCCCTGTATTGCCAGCACCACACCCCCAGGCTGTACCAGTTCGAAAGTTACATCTCGGTGCCGGTGTTCCGCACCGATGGACGTTTCTTCGGCACCATTTGCGCACTCGACCCCAATCCCGCCGAGCTCAGGTCCAGCACCATCCAGAGCACCGTGGAATCTTTTGCGCGCCTGCTGTCGTTGCAGATCGAGGCCGAAGAGAACCTGCAGCAAACCGAGGCCCAGCTACGCGAGGAACGCCACTCGGCCGAGTTGCGTGAACAGTTCATCGCCGTGCTCGGCCATGACCTGCGCAACCCGCTGTTTGCCATCACCATGGCTGCCGAACGCGTGTTGCACAAACATCCCAACCCGACCACCGACACCCTGCTCCAACACATCCTCGACAGCGGACGCCGGGCCTCGCAGCTGGTCGAGGACATCCTCGACTTTGCCCGTGGGCGCATGGGTGGCGGGATTCCGGTGGTGATCGCCGCCTGCCCGGACCTCGAACAAACCCTGCAGCAGGTGATCAGCGAAGTGCGTTGCGTCCATCCGCAGCGCCAGATCGTCGCCCGTTTTGGCGAGCTGACAGCCATTCACTGTGACCGCGAAAGAGTCGCACAACTGCTCTCCAACCTGGTCGCCAACGCGGTCGTCCATGGCGCCGCCGATGGCACCATTGAAGTCAGCGCACAGGTCGAGCAGGGACGTTTTGTGCTCCAGGTGAAAAACCAGGGCCAGATTGCCGAATCAGTCCTGCCCCAGTTGTTCCAGCCCTACTCCAGACCGGCCAGCGGAACACCCCAGGCCGGCCTCGGCCTGGGCTTGTACATTGCCAGCCAGATCGCCCGCTCCCATGCCGGTGACCTCCAGGTGACCTCCTCTGAACAGGACGGCACCCTGTTCACCTTCAGCCTGCCGCTCACTGCCCAGCACTGAGCGGCCAACGCCTCAGGCACTCAGGCGCGCCGTCACTGCATTGAGTTGGCCAGACAAACCGTGCAGGTTATTGCTCGCCGCTTCAGTGCGCTGCACGTTGTCCAGGTTGGTGCTGGCGATGCTGGTGATCTCGGTCAGGTTGCGTGAAATATCCTCGGCCACCGAGGTCTGCTCCTCGGCTGCGGTGGCGATCTGGCGGTTCATGTCGCGAATCGCTTCCACCGACTCGGTGATGCGCTCCAGCATCAGCCCGGCCTGGGTCACCTGCTCGACACTCTCGTTGCTGCGCGACTGACCGCTTTCAATCGCCAGTGCCGCGTCCACGGCACCGGTCTGCACGCTCTGGATGATCTGGTTGATCTCGATGATCGAGGCCGCCGTGCGTTGGGCCAGGCTGCGTACTTCATCGGCGACCACGGCAAAACCGCGCCCGGCTTCACCGGCGCGCGCCGCTTCGATGGCCGCGTTGAGCGCCAGCAGATTGGTCTGTTCGGCAATCCCGCGGATCACTTCCAGGACCTTGCCGATACGCCCGCTGTCGGTTTCCAGGCGGCGGATCACGGTGGCGGTGTTGGCAATTTCCCCGCGCATCTGGGTGATCGAATCAATGGTGCTCTGCATCACCAGTTCCCCCTGCTGGGCCGACTGGTCCGCATCATCCGCCGCACGCGCGGCAGCGGCGGCATGGCGCGCAACCTCCTGGGCGGTGGCGGACATTTCGTTCATCGCGGTCGCCACCTGATCGGTGCGGCTGAACTGCTCGTTGGTGCCCTGGGACATCAGCCCGGCGATGGAATTGAGTTCGCCGCTGGCGCTGTCCAGGTCCGTGGCACTGCGCTGCAGGCGGGCAAAGGTTTCAGCGAGAAAGTCGCGCAGGGTGTTGGCGGCGACCGCCAGGCGACCCAGCTCATCCTGCCGATCACTGGCGACCCGGGCGCTGAATCGGCCCTGGCTCAACTGGGCAACATAGTCGATCAATTGGCGGATCGGCTCCACCAGATGACGATTGACCAGCCACAGGCTGAACAGCCCGATCAGCAGCGCCGAGACCAGCATCACCACCATTCCCAGCAACACGGTGCGCTCGGCACTGGCGCTGATCTGCAGTGATTGCTGGTTGCCGCGCTGGCGCAACTCACTGACCAGCTCGCTCATCTGCTCGCTGGTGGCACGGTCCACCCCCTTGACCGCAATGTCGCCGGCGGCTGGATCGGCACCCGCCGCCAGATACGCCGCGCGACCTTGCTGGTAGGCGCCACCCAGGACTCGATGGGCCTCACGCAGACTGTCGATGCGCGCCTTCAGCGCGGGCTCGAGCCCGGGTTGGCGCACCAGTTCGCCAAGGATGTTCTGCACGTCGCCCTGGCGCGCCTGGAACTGCGCCCAGTACTTGTCCCCTTCAGCCGGTTGCTTGCCGCGCAACAGCACGTTTTTCCACTCCTGGACCTGCACCTTGAATTGCAGGTTGGCCTCATCGATCAACTGCGAGGTATGCAGGGGACCTTCGATCAGGTTGCGGTAACTCTGCACCCCGGCGGAGAGGAAGTGAAAGCTGGCCAGGGCGATCAACAACATCGCCAACAGGCTACCGCTCAGCAACGCGAGGATTTTGGCTCTCAGGGATTTTTGCAAAAACATCGAGTGATATCTCATGACAGGAATAAGGCGGACACCGAAGTGCACAGACCAGCCTAGCCGTCATCGGCCCTGACGAGGATTTCTTGAATCGCGCTGACCAGCGGTTTAGAGCCTCGTCCGCCGTTCGTCAAAGCGTCACGAAACGGTCAGATTGGCTTGCCATGATGCCGCTCAAGCGCCGCTGTGAATTGCATGGCGGCCGGAGACGCCATGAACCACAGCATCGACCAACGCCACCGCGACGCCGATCTTTTTGGCCTGCTCTACGGGTTCAGCTTTCGCCCCGGCGAACCCGCTCGGGAAATCACCTCGGCCCAGGCCCTGCAGCGCCTGCAACAGCCCGACAGTGCCGATGAGTTTCTCTGGCTGCACCTGAACCTGGCCCACGCGGCCTGCGAGCGCTGGATGAAAGCGCACCTGGCATTACCCGAAGAATTCTTCGAAGCCCTGCATGAGGGCTCGCGCTCGACCCGCATCGAGCACGTCGACTCGGCCTTGCTGGCGGTGGTCAACGATGTGGTGTTCAACCTCAGCAACCTGGTGTCATCGGATGTCTCGACTCTGTGGGTCTGCGCCCGCAGTCGGCTGATCATCAGCGCACGCCTGCAACCGCTGCACTCGGTGGACAAACTGCGCTCCTCGGTCAAGGCCGGTGAGCGCTTTCGCTCCCCCCTGGAGTTGCTGGTGCATCTGCTGCGCGACCAGGGCGAGGTGCTGACCCAGATCGTGCGCAAGACCAGCCTCAGCGTGGATCAGGTCGAGGACCAGTTGCTGTCCTCGCGACTGTCCACCAACCGTGCCGAACTCGGTGCCAACCGTCGCGTGCTGGTGCGCCTGCAACGCCTGCTGGCGCTGGAACCCGGTTCCCTGCTGCGCCTGCTCAACCGTCCGCCGCAGTGGTTGCAGAAGGACGACGTCAAGGAGTTGCGCAAATCCACCGAAGAATTTGCGCTGATCATCAACGACCTCACGGCCCTGGGCGAGCGGATCAAGCTGCTGCAGGAGGAAATCGCCGCCAACCTCAACGAACAGAGCAACCGCACCCTGTTCACCCTGACCGTGGTCACCGTACTGGCCCTGCCGATCAACATCATTGCCGGCTTCTTCGGCATGAACGTCGGCGGCGTACCGCTGTCTGGCGACCCGCACGGATTCTGGGTGTTGGTGGCGCTGGTCGCCAGCTTTACCGTGATTGCCGGACGCTGGGCGTTTCGCAAGCGTGGGGATTGCTGACGCCGTCTGTGCACTGCGGCCGTTAACGCAGCCTCGCGGGCTCGACAGCTACAAGGTTGGGGTCACCACGGTTGTCGCCTGCCTGCGCGAGAGTGCGAACTGCAACCCGAACGCCAGCACCCCGGTCAACGGCGCGGAGAAGCTGCTCAGCCCCGGACCGGCAAACATCAGCATCAGCCCCAGCGCCGTGCCGCCAAACCACGCCACCAAACCTGCCGGGTTGTAGGCCGAGACACGCGCAAGCGACGCCACATCACTGCGCCCATAGAGGATCTGCGCCAGCGCCACGCCGACCCAGGCCACCACAAAAATCCCTTGATAGGCCAGCGCCTTCAGCAGGTAGGCAAACACATCGGCCAGCATCAGGGCGTAGACGATCACCCCCACCGCCAGCGCCCACACCAGGTACGAACCCCGTACACCGAACCGGCCGAAAAACGCCTGCATGTTCAGCGTCGCCAGGTAGTAGTTGGCGGTGTTGATCCGGGTCTGCGTGGCCCAGACAAACAACAAGCCCCACAGCCCCATCAGTTGCAGGATTGCCATTACCACCGAGACTTCGTTCAACGCGCCCTCATGGGGAATGCTGCTGACCAGGTAAATTCCCGCCGCGCCATTGAGCAAAAAAGTCACCGCATAGAACGGCATGCCGAAGTTCCAACGGCCGTGGTACGTCTGATCCTCGGGCTTGCCGAAGCGGGCATAGTCGAAGGTGAACAGCATCAACACCCAGACGCCCATGTACGCGACGAAGCAATCCCACCAGCCAAACGCACTGGGATTGGCCGGCCCGAAATCCAGCCACTGCGGCTGGTAACCGTAGCGACTGATGGACAAGCCCACCGCCACCAGCAGACCGCCGAGATAGATCGGCAACAACACGCCATTGAGCTTGTCCAGCCAGTGCTGCACGCTCCCCAGGATCATCGGCACGCTGTACAGCACCACCAGCAAGGCGGCCAGCGGGTAGACCAGTTCCGGGTACAAGTGGTTGAGCGCCACGGCGATCACCGAACCCTCGAACACCGCGTAGTAGATCGCCGTAGAAAAGAAGATCAGCGTCGCCAGGCAGGCACCGGTGCTGCCAAACAACAACCGCGAAAACAGCGCCACGGACAGGCCGCTGCGAATCGCAAACCGACTGAGCACACTGTTGATCAGCCCGTAGCTGAGCACCGACAGGAGCATGCCGATCAGCGCATTGCGGGTGCCATAGGATAAAGCCAGCGACGCGCCGACCACGATGTAGAACATGGCGCTGCACACGGCCCACCAGGCCATGGTCAGGGACAGTCGGCCCATGCGTGCTCCAGCAGGGACCGGGTGGTTGGCCGGGTCCTGCCCGGTTTGACTCGATTGCGATAAAGCAGCCATATGCGTGAACTCCAGAACCAGTCAAAGGTTGAAGCGCGGGCAGCCGTCACCGCACCGAAGTGCGGCGTTGGCGTACCGTTTGGCATGGCCCGCGCGATGCGGCGGGCAGAATCAGGAAGGGAACAGCTTGCTCAGGCAGCTGAGTTTTTTCTTGTAGGAACGTCGTGCTTCCAGCGCCTGCTCCAGGGTCACCGCGACAAACCGCGCCTTCTGGTTGGGCTGCATCTGGCCGATCAGGTCGAGGTCAGCGCTGATCACCGTACCAATCATCGCGTAGCCACCACCGGACACCGCATCGCGGTGCAGCACGATCGGTTCGAGCCCGGCCGGAACCTGGATCGAGCCGATCGGGTAACAACTGTCGACGATGTTCGACGGATCGGAGCCGGCCCCGAACGGCTGCTCTCGGGGTTGGAAACTCAAGGCGCTGCCACCCTTGAAGCGATAGCCGATGCGGTCCGCCTCCGAGCCGACCGTCCAGGGTTCAGCGAAAAAGCTGCTGGCCGCCGCTTCGCTCAGGCGCTCGTAGTACAGGCCCGGCACCACCCGCAAGCTGATTTCGCCCCCCAGCGACTGCCGCAAGGCCATGGGCAGACTGGCCCCCGCACGGCTCTTGCCACTGGCAACACCCACCGGCAACTCGTCACCGGCCACCAAGCGGCGACCCTGGAACCCGCCCAGCGCCCCCAACGCATAGGTTGAGCGACTGCCCAACACCAGCGGCACATCAATGCCACCAGCCACCGCCAAGTACGCGCGGGCACCGGCCTTGGGGAAATCAAAACGCAGCACTTGGCCGGCCTTGACCGTGAACGCGGTGTCGGCATGCATTTCCACGCCATCGACCCGTGGTGTCATGTGCGCACCGCACACCGCCACCAACGCGTCTTCGGCAAACTCCAGCTCCGGCCCCAGCAGCGTGCACTCCAGCGCCGCTGCCCCGGCCGGGTTGCCCACCAGTTGGTTGGCGGCGCTCAAGGCGTATTGGTCGAGCGCACCGGAGGGCGGAATCCCCAGGTGGTAAAAACCTTCGCGGCCCAGGTCCTGTACCGAGGTGGCAAGACCGGGTTTGAGTACCTTGATCATGCCAGCACCTCCTGCAACGACTTGGGATAACCAACGGGGTCGGCGAGGAACGCGTCCAGGGAAAACTCCACCGGTCGAATCCGCAGGTCGAAGCGCCCCGCATCCACTTCGGCCACGGCCTGGTCATAGGCCGCGCGGTCCATGGGTTTGAACTGCACGATGTCGCCGGGGCGGAAAAACACCATGTGCTCTTTCAGGTACGCCAGGTTCTGCTGCGGATCGTAGATCGGTGCCGGCGTCACGCCAAACATCTGATAACCACCGGCGCCACGCACCGAGTAGATACAGCCGAAGCAGCCGCCGTGGCCCAGGGTCAGCTTCGGCGTGTCGGTGCGCGGCCGCAGGTACTTGGGCACCTGCAACTGGCGCTCGCGCTCGACCATCTGGAACATGAACGGCAGGCCGGCGACAAAGCCGACCATCGAGACGAACCAGGGCGCACCACTGTGGGCGGCAATGAACGCATCGACGTCCGCCAGGCCATTGATCCGCGCCGCGTACTCCAGGTCCGTGGCACTCGGGTCCTGATGCCGGTCGCGAAAACGCATCAGGGTCTCGTGGGTCCAGGGGTCGTTGTAGAGCACCGGAATCTCGATGATCCGCGTGTGCAGGGTGCGTTCGGCAATCGCTTCGGCCTCTGCGCCCTTGACCGCTTCGAGCAGGTCATGGGGCGCGATGCGGTCCGGATCGAAGCGGATCTGGAACGAGGCGTTGGCCAGGCACACATCCAGCACGCCATCCAGGGCCAGGCGCTCGACCGCACGGGTCACGGCCATGCCCTTGAAGAATGCTTCCAGGGACATGCTGTCACTGACTTCGGCGAACAGATGTTCATCGGCGCCAAAGCTGTAGCGGATCGGCTTGTTCATGCTGCACCTCCACTACGGCGCGCGGCCAGCCAGGTTTCCAGGGTGCCGGTGTGGAAGTCGGCGTCGTGCAGCCAGGGTTGCTCCAGCAGCTCGGCATGCAACCCCAGTGTCGTCGCCATGCCGCTCAAGCGGGTCTGGGCCACGGCAACCCGCGCCCGGGCCAACGCTTGTGCACGGTCGCAACCGTGGACAATCAGCTTGGCCAGCAGCGAATCATAATACGGCGGCACCCGATAGCCTTGATACAGATGGCTGTCGACCCGCACGCCCGGACCTTGCGGCCACGACAACTCTTCGACCAGGCCTGGGCTGGGGAAGAAGTCCCGCGCCGGGTCTTCGGCATTCAGGCGCATTTGCAGGGCCGCGCCATTGAGTCGGATATCACTCTGGCGCAAACCCAATGGCTCGCCGCCGGCGATTCGCAACATCGCCTGAACCAGGTCGATGCCGGTGATCAGCTCGCTGACCGGGTGCTCGACCTGAATCCGCGTGTTCATCTCGATGAAGAAAAACTCGCCGCTGGCGTCGTCATACAGGTACTCCAAGGTCCCGGCTCCTTGATAGCCGAGGGACTCAGTCAAGCGTACGGCGCTGGCACAGAGGGTTTCGCGCTGTTGCTGATCGAGGGCCGGCGACGGCGCTTCCTCGAAGATCTTCTGCCGCCGCCGTTGCAGCGAACACTCGCGCTCGAACAGGTGCACCGCGTGTTTACCGTCGCCCAGCACCTGCACTTCAATGTGCCGGGCACGGCTGATGAAACGCTCCAGGTACACCGCGCCATTGCCAAAGGCCGCCTGGGCTTCGCGCTGGGAACGGGGGAACTCTTCACGCAGTTGCGCGGGACTCTGCGCCAGGCGAATACCCCGTCCGCCACCACCGGCCGAGGCTTTGATCAGCAGGGGGAAACCCACCAGTTCGGCTGCCGCGAGTGCGGCCTCGACGTCAAACAACTCACCAGGCGAACCCGGCACCACCGGCACGCCCGCCGCTTGTGCGGTGCGACGCGCCTCGGCCTTGTCGCCCATGCGGCGGATCGTTTGTGGGCTGGGCCCGACAAAAATTGCCCCGGCGGCCTGGACCGCTTCGGCGAAGTCGGCGTTCTCCGAGAGAAACCCATAGCCTGGGTGCACCGCGTTGGCCCCAGTGGCCTTCAAGGCGCCCAGCAGGGCCTCGACATTCAGGTAGCTTTTGTCGGCACGGGCCGGGCCGAGCAGGTGCACTTCGTCGGCCAAACGCGCGGCCTGGGAATCGAGGTCTGCCTCACTGCACGCGGCAACGGTGGGAATTCCCAGTTCCTGGGCGGCGCGGATAATCCGCACGGCGATTTCGCCACGGTTGGCGACCAGCAGTTTCGTGATGCCTTGGGTCATGATCGTGCCCTCACTCGTCGTCGAGTGTTGCGACGACCTGACCCGGTTCCACCGGATCGCCGTCTTCTATCAGGAATGCACTCAGACGACCGGCCGTCCCGGCGGTCAGTTCGGAAAACTGCTTCATGACCTCGATCAGGCCAATCACCGTGTCGGCGCTGACCTGCGCACCGACCTCGACGAAGTTCGCCGACTCCGGCGTGGCTTTGCGATAGAAGGTCCCTGGGAGTGGGGTGATAACTGTGTGTTCGGCCATGTCTGTTCCTTTTGGAATAGTTGTAGAAAGGCAGGCAAAAAATTCATCGATGGGCAGCCCGGGCGTCTGTAGCGCCCGGTACCAAACCCAGCTTCAGCGAGGGGCGCGCACCGTGATCCCGGCTGCGTCCAGCGCCTTGCGTGTCGCCTCGACCAACGCCAGGGCACCCGGCGTATCGCTGTGCAGACAAATTGAGTCGAAGTCGATCGCCAGGTCCTGGCCCTCGACCGTGCGCACCAGGCCTTCCTGGCAGGCACGCAGCACCCGCGCGGCGACCTGGTCCGGATCGTGGGCGCGCACATTGCGGGTAAAGACAATGGAGCCGCTGAGGTCGTACTCGCGGTCGGCGTAGAACTCGCGAATCACCGGCTGGCCGAGTTCTGTCGCGACGCGCCAGATGACTGAGCCGGGCATGCAATACAGCAGCAGGTCGGGCTCCAGGCGCTGCAGGTTTTCCACCAGCAACCGAGCCGCTTCCTCGTCCCGTGCCAGGTGCATGTACAACGCGCCGTGGGGCTTGATGTGTTGCAGGGCCACGCCCTGGACTCGCGCCAGTTCGCGCAGGGCGCCGAGTTGATAGAGCATGTCGTCGACCAGTTCCTGGGCCGGTGCATTGATGTGCCGGCGACCGAAACCTACCAGGTCGCGGAACCCCGGGTGTGCGCCGATGGCCACGCCGAGGCGCTTGGCCTGTTCGACGGTGCGGCGCATGGTGCCGGGGTCGCCGGCATGGAAACCGGTGGCGATATTGGCCGAACTGATGAACCCCATCAGCTCAGTGTCGACACCATCGCCGATGGTCCATGGGCCGAAGCCTTCACCCATGTCCGAATTGAAATCTACTGCCTGCATGACACGTGCTCCTGACGCTTGTGACTTCATGCAGGCCACGTTAAATTCCGCTCACCCCCCTTGGGAAGATCTATTAACAGATAGGGTATCTTCTGAAAAACAGATACCTGTTCGATCGGAGTCTCAATGTCACTGACCCTGCGCCAGGTCCGCTATTTCGTCGCCACCGCCGAGATCGGGCAGATTTCCCAAGCGGCGATTCACTTGAACATCTCCCAGTCAGCGGTGACCACCGCGATCAAGGAGCTGGAGGGCATGCTCGGCACCCTGCTGTTCCAGCGCTCGGCCCAGGGCATGAGCCTGACCGATGCCGGCCGGCACTTTCTCAACCGCGCCTACGTGATTCTGCGCAGCGTCGATGATGCCCTCAACAGCCCGCTGCCGGATGTGCGTGCCAGCGGCCGGCTGCGCCTGGCAGCCAGCTACACGGTCATCGGCTACTTCCTGCCTCACCATCTGCAACGCCTGGAACACTGGCACCCGGATGTCGCCATCGAAGTCCACGAACAGGAGCGCCAGGCCATCGAACAAGGCTTGCTGGAGGGACGTTTCGACATGGCGGTGGTGCTGACCGCGAACCTCACGCACCCCGATATCGTCTCGGAAATCCTGTTCAACTCCGAGCGACGCCTGTGGCTGCCCAGCCATCACCCGCTGTGCGAGCGCTCGGCTGTCAGCCTGGCTGATGTGGCCCAGGAGCCCTACATCCTGCTGACCGTCGACGAGGCCGAGCAGGCGGCAATGCGCTACTGGGAACACGCCCACCAGCAACCGAAAGTGCGGGTGCGCACCAGCTCCGTGGAAGCGGTGCGCAGCATGGTCGCCAATGGCAGCGGCGTGGCGATCCTTTCGGACCTGGTGCACCGCCCCTGGTCACTGGAGGGCAAGCGCATCGAGACCCTCACCATCACCGATCCAGTGACCCCCATGAGTGTGGGCCTGGCCTGGCACCGCGAGCGGGAATTTACCCCGGCGATGCAGGCGTTCCGGGATTACTTCCACGATGCGTTCCTGGCCCCGCAACAACTGTCGAGCAGACGCTGAGGTGGGGCGCACTTGCAAGATCAGGTCAATCACGACACTGCCCGTGCCAGCAACATCCGCTCCCGCAGCACGTCATAAACCCAGTGGTAGACGTAGGTGTACGGCAGGAAAAACAGCAGCACCCCGATGTCGAGAATCAGCGCCTGCAGCAGGCTGACGTTCAGCCACCAGGCAATCAGCGGCACACTGATTGCCACCAGGCCGCCCTCGAACAGCAAGGCATGCAACACCCGGGTCGCGGCACTGGGCACCAGCGCCAGACGCTTGAGCAAGCGGTCGAACAGACCGTTGAACAACACGTTCCAGGCCAGGGCAATCAGGCCGATGGCAATGGTCGCGACGCCCATGTCGACCAGCGGCTTGTCCATCAGCCACGCCAGCAAAGGCGTACACAGCATGACCGCCAGCAGTTCAAAACCGATGGCTTGCAACACACGTTCAGTGAGGGATTTATGAGGACTCATGAGCCGGCTCCGGTGGGTGAATGTGTTGCCATCATCCGGCACAGCACCGATACTTCATAACCATTAACCATCGATCAAGGCGATAGTTTATGGCCTCACATGAAGTCCTGCTGGCATTCGTCCAGGCAGCCACCCAAGGCTCGTTTTCCGCTGCGGCGCGCAAGCTGGGCAAGAGCCAGTCGACCATCAGCGCGGCGGTGGCCAGCCTGGAAATCGACCTCGACCTGACACTGTTCGACCGCAGCAGCCGCAAGCCCGCCCTGACCTTGGCCGGGCATGTGTTGTTGCAACGCGCCGAGGACATCCTCGCCGCCACCAGCCGCCTGGAAATGAGCGCCGCGCAATTGTCCCTGGGGGTTGAACCGAAACTCACCGTCGCGCTTTCCGACACCTACCAATCGGATCGCTTCGAAGCCGCCTTGCAGGCTTTCGAACAGCGTTATCCGGACCTCGAGCTGGAATGCCTGATCGCCGAATGCGACGACTTGATTGCCCTGGTGCAACGCGGGCGCGCGCACTTGGCGTTCGCCGAAATGCAGGAGCGCTACCCGCCGGACCTGGACAGCGCCACCGTCGATGAGCACACCGAGATCGCCCTGTTCGTCGCGCCCACACACCCGTTGGCGAGCCTGCAGAAAATCGATCGGCAAACCCTGCAACAACACCGCGAATTGCGCCTGGCGACCATCATCAATCCGTATGAGGTCCGGGCCCAGGGGCGGGTCTGGTCGGCCCCCAGTTACCTGATGCTGCTGGAAATGGCCCAGGGTGGGTTCGGTTGGGCACCCCTGCCGCGTTGGCTGGTCGAGCGTTTTGGCGCCGGCACTTTGCAGGAGCTCAAGGTTCGCGGCTGGCCCCGACCGGTCTCGGTGGATGCGCTCTGGTCACGCTTGCACCCGCCGGGTCCGGCAGGCCGCTGGTTGCTGGACAGGATGCTCGAGTGACGCCCGCCTCAGGTGCGCGCCAACTCGGCCAGGCGCCGCTCGATGAAGCGGCGTTCCGGCACTTGCTGGGTCAGTTCCAGGGCACGCTGATAGGCCGCCCTCGCCTCCGCAACGCGACCCAATTGCCGACAGAACTCGGCACGCGCCGAATGCGCCAGGTGGTAATCGAGCAACTCGCCACGCTGCAAAATCCCATCGACCAGGGTCAACCCCGCCAAGGGCCCGTCACGCCGGGATAGCGCGGCGGCCCGATTGAGTTCAATCACCGGCGAAGGCAGCGCCTGCAGCAAGACGTCGTACAAACCGACGATCTGCGCCCAATCCGTGTCCCCGGCGGTGGGTGCCTCGGCATGCACCGCCGAGATCGCCGCCTGCAGGCAATACGGGCCGATCTCCCCCCGGCCCAGCGCATGCTCGATCAAGGCACAGCCCTCGGCAATCATCTGCGCATCCCACAGCGAACGGTCCTGTTCATCGAGCACGATCAACTCTCCGCTGGCCGAGGCGCGCGCCGGGCGCCGCGACTCGTTGAGTAGCATCAGGGCCAGCAACCCCATCACCTCCGGCTCCGGCAGCAACTCCAGGAGCAGGCGCCCCAGGCGAATCGCCTCGCGGGTCAGGTCTTCGCGGGTCAGCTCACTGCCCACCGAGGCCGAGTAACCTTCGTTGAACACCAGGTAAATCACCCGCAGAACACTGTCCAGGCGCTCGGGCAACTCAGCCAGGGATGGCACTTGATAGGGGATCCTGGCGTCGCGAATCTTGGCCTTGGCCCGCACGATTCGCTGGGCAATGGTGGCCGGCGCGGCAAGAAAGGCGCGGGCAATTTCTTCGGTGGTCAGGTCGCAGACTTCACGCAGCGTCAGCGGCACTTGCGCATCGGCGGCCAGTGCCGGGTGACAACAGGTGAAGATCAAGCGCAAGCGATCGTCTTGCACGTCCTCGACACTCCATTGCGCCTCCTCGAGCTCTTCGAGTTGCGCCACCAATTGTGCCTGGGACGCGGCAAACCGGGCCCGTCGACGCAGGCCATCGATGGCCTTGAAGCGCCCGGTAGACACCAGCCAGGCCCGCGGATTGTCCGGCACCCCATCCCGCTGCCAGCGTTCGACCGCGACGAAGAAGGCTTCCTGCAGGGCCTCTTCCGCCAGGTCGAAATCCCCCAGCAAACGAATCAGGGTGGCGAGGATACGCCGCGAGTCGTTGCGGTAGACCGTCTCGACCAGCGCCTTGACCGCCTCGTCCGGCATCAGTCCGGCATGCCGCTGGTCACCAGGGCCTCCAGCCGGTCGAGGCTCTGGCCCCAACCGTCATGAAAACCCATGCCCTCGTGGGCCTGCCGATCGGCCTCGCTCCAGTGCATGGCGCGTGCGGTGTAGAGGGTCTTGCCGTCGACGTCGTCAAAGGTCACTTCAGCGGTCATGAACGGTTTGCCCGAAGGAATCCAGCCAGGTGCATAGGCATCGGTGAACACCAGCCGCTGCGGCGCATGAATCTCCAGGAACACCCCGCTGGTGGGGTACTCGCTGCCATCGGGTGCGCGCATCAGTGTGCGAAACCGGCCGCCGACCCACAGGTCCATTTCGCACTCCGGCGTGGTCATGCCGTGCGGCCCCCACCATTGGGCGAGCCACTGCGGCTCCGTCCAGGCACGGAACACCTTGCTGCGCGGCGCATCGATCAGGCGGCTGATGGACAACTCGAAGGCTGCTGGCTGGGCGCCAGCGTGAGGGATGCTCATACATAGACTCCTGCTTGATTATTGTTCTTAGGGGGGTGATCAGGGATTCAGCTGGCGTACCGGACGCACTTCCACGCTGCCGACCCGGGCCGCCGGGATCTTCCCGGCCACCTGGATCGCCTCATTGAGGTCCTTGGCCTCGATCAGGTAGAAACCGGCCAATTGCTCCTTGGTTTCGGCGAACGGACCGTCGGTGATCGACAGCTTGCCGCCCCGCAGGCGCAACGTGGTGGCGCTTTGCACTGGCTGCAAGGCCTCGGCGGCGAGCATCCGCCCACTGCCCTGGACCGACTCGGCATACGCCATACACTCAGCGTCTTCGGGGCTGTCAGGTGAACTGTGCAGCACACGCTCGTCGCTGTAGACCAGGCATAGATATTTCATCAGGCTCTCCCACATCAGGCTGATCAACTATGGCTGCAGATTGCAGGTTGGGTAAAAAACCCGACGATCAGGGCTGCAGTTCGAACAACGCCGCGCCACTGGCCATGTCGAAGGGCGCCGACCAATGCTCGTGGACGATTCGCCATTGCCCGCCGATCCGCTGATAGCCGGCGGTGGCACGCATCCAACTGCCCTTGACCTGACCCTGCTCATCCGCCCCGCCGCAGTGCACCAGCCAGTGGGCGAAAGCCAGGTCCTGGCCTTGCGCCACCTGCAGTTGTGCGAACTCGAACAGGTGCGGTCCCGGGCAATAGTTCAGGCACTCTTCCCAGTGTGCGCGGTAAGCCGCCTTGCCCTTGAATTGCAGGGCCTTGACCGCATCGAACGAGACGATGTCGTCGGCATAAAAGCCCATCAGCGCCTCAAGGTCCTTGGCGACTATCGCTTGTCGGTAGCGTTCGATCAGGGTCTGGATCTCAGTGTTTTCGGTTAACGCATTCATGACGCAACTCCGAGTGTTTACTGTGAAGACACTCTTAGTCGACTGGTGCAAAGGCAAATCGACAGGCCAAAAAAAATAATTGCGACTGCGCCAAACTGGCTAAAATCCGAGCCTCAGTTTTTCGCCGCAGGGATCCCGCCAATGGCCACGCACCTCGTGCCCTACCAACAGCTTTCGGCGCTGCAACGCCAACAGGTGGAGTGCATCGAGATCGATCCGTTGCAGAAGTCATTCGCCGGCGATATCCATGGCGCGCTGCACTCGCTGAGCGCAGCCGCAGGCGATGCCATCCGCGGTTTTGCGCTGGTCGCCGACGACATCCCCGTGGCCTTCCTGCTGCTCAAGCGCCCGCCCTTCCTGCCGGCCTGGGCCAGCCAGGACACCGCCACCCTGCATGCCTTGCAGGTCGACCGTCGCTGCCAGGGCCAGGGCTACGGCAAGGCCTGCCTGCAAGCCCTGCCCGAGGTTGCGCGGCAGGCCTGGCCCGAGATCAATGGCCTGGAGTTGTCCGTGGATACCCACAATGAGGCGGCGCTGGGGCTTTATCTCAAGCAGGGCTGGATCGACAGCGGGGACGCCTACAAAGGCCGGATCGGCTATGAGCGGCGCATGGCCCTGGCCTTCTGAATCAACCACACGTGCTGTGCATCACTGATGCGGACGCCAGTCCCTACAGGTCCAGCGCCATCTCGTGCCAGGCCAACCCGCCATGCTCCGAGGCGGACTCCTTGAGGTAGGCAAAACCGAACCCGGCATACAGGCCAACGTGCTGCTCGCGGCACATCAGGTTGATGCGGATCTTGCCCAACTCGCGCATGTGCGCGATGAACGCGCTCATCAACTGCTTGGCCAGGCCCAGTCCCTGGAAGTCCGGGTGCACCACCACCGACATGATCACCACCTGTGGACCGTCGGGGTCATGGCCGATCATTTCCTTGAAGGCTTCGTCGGCCATTTCCACCTGGTAGGCGGCGCCGGAATTGATGAAGCCCGCCACGACACCCTCGACCTCGGCCACGATAAAACCCTGCGGCCAGGTCTCGATGCGGGTGGCGATTTTCTCCCGGGTGGCCGCTTCATCGCCCTCGTAGGCCTCGGTTTCGATGGCGAAACAGCGGTCCAGATCAGCCGGCGTGACCTGGCGAATGACAGTCGTGGGAGCGTTCATGGCGGGGGTCCAGTCAGCGAAAAAAGGGGGCGCAAGCATAATTCAATCCGCCGCGCATATCGATCCTGCGCCCCGTTCTCGCGTGGCTCAAGCGGCTTTGAGGGGTACCCAGATCTCCAGCACGCCCTGCCCGGTTTGCGGGTCGAAGTCGGCGCTGTAGCGCTCGAACTCGGGTGCATCCGCAGCCTCGCGGCCTGAGGCCGGCAGCCAGCTTTTCCAGATGTACTCAAAGGTTTGCGCGAGGCTGTCGAGGCCACCTTGATGGGTGAACACTGCATACTGCTGGGGCTGGATTTCCACCCAGCGATAGGTCTCGGGCAGGTCGTCGAGCTTGCTGATTTCGACCCCGGCGACGTACTCGAAGCCACCCTTGCCATCCGGGTTGCAACACACGCCGTAGGTCAAGTCGCCCGTTTGCCCCGGCACCTTGCCGATGTGCGGAATAAAACGCTCCCAGAGCTTGGGAATGCCCTCGGTGGCGTCCACGGCAAATCGTCCGCCCAGTCCGGCGATCAGCATAAAATGCCCCGTTTCGAAGCGCGGCTGTGCCGCTACCTGCTGTTTTGGCTGATCCACGAATCACCTCCTGCCACTGAAAATTGGGTTCGGCTGGGAGTATAGAAGCGAAACCGGATTCCCCCAGTCAAAGCCCAGGAAGTTCTGCCACGCCAGCCGCGCCGATAAACTCCTGGTAACCCGATAGGATCACGTAGACCGCGAAATAGCAGAAGATCGCTGCAGATGCCAGGTAGCTATAGCGCAGCAGTTTATCGCCCAGCAACTTGCCGCCCTGGGTCGCAGCCAAGCACAAGGCCAGGCACCAGAGAATTCCGGCGCAAAAGAACCCGGCCAGGAACAACCCGGCACTGGCCAGGCTGCTGCCGCCTGCGCGGGCAATCAGGGTCCCGCCCACCGCGGCGAACCAGAGAATGGCACTGGGCGAGGACATCGCCAGGAAAATCCCGCGAAAGAACTCCCGGCGATGGGAGCCACCACTGACCTCTGCCGTCTGCGCCAGGGCGGCGCTGTGGTGGATCGCCGAGTAGATCATCTTCGCCGCGAAGTACAACAACAGCAGCGAACCGCCGACCCACAACACCCAGCGCACCGCCGAGTACTGCAGCAGAACGGTCATGCCGGCCAGCGCCAGCACCGCGTAGACCAGGTCGCCGACACAGGTGCCCAGGCCCAGGGCAAACCCTTGGAAATAGCCGCGCTGCATGGCCAGGGTGATCATTGCAATGTTGGCCACGCCGATATCCAGGCACAGCGAAAGGCTCAGTAAAAAGCCGCTGGAAAACTCCATTTTTTTATCCTGTTGCTGTCAGTGCCGGGGAAAAAAGTTGCTGGGTGCCTCTGGACAAGCGGCCATCGGCGCCCTTATCGTGCGCCCAGACCACCGCAGTGGTCGGCGTCGCTCGGACGGTTCCGGGCGCTCACGTTATCAGAGGCAACAATGGCAGACCAAGGTTCGCCGCGCCGCTTTGCGCGCATAGATCGACTCCCCCCTTACGTATTCAATATCACTGCCGAGCTGAAGATGGCCGCCCGTCGTCGTGGCGAAGACATCATCGACTTGAGCATGGGCAACCCCGACGGCCCGACCCCGCCCCACATCGTCGACAAATTGGTCACCGTCGCCCAGCGCGAAGACACCCACGGCTACTCCACGTCCAAAGGTATTCCACGCCTGCGCCGGGCTATTTCCCGCTGGTACAAGGATCGCTACGAGGTCGACATCGACCCGGAAAACGAAGCCATCGTCACCATCGGTTCCAAGGAAGGCCTGGCGCACCTGATGCTCGCCACCCTCGACCAGGGCGACACGGTACTGGTGCCCAACCCGAGCTACCCGATCCACATCTACGGTGCCGTGATTGCCGGTGCCCAGGTGCGTTCGGTGCCGCTGATTCCGGGCGTGGACTTCTTCGCAGAGCTGGAGCGAGCCATTCGTGGCTCGATCCCGAAACCGAAGATGATGATCCTCGGGTTCCCGTCCAACCCTACCGCGCAGTGCGTGGAGCTGGATTTCTTCGAACGGGTAATCGCCCTCGCCAAGCAGTACGACGTCCTCGTCGTGCACGACCTGGCCTACGCCGACATCGTCTACGACGGTTGGAAAGCCCCGTCGATCATGCAGGTACCAGGCGCCAAGGACATTGCCGTGGAGTTCTTCACCCTGTCCAAGAGCTACAACATGGCGGGCTGGCGCATCGGCTTCATGGTCGGCAACCCGGAACTGGTCAACGCCCTGGCGCGGATCAAGAGCTACCACGACTACGGCACCTTCACCCCGCTGCAAGTGGCGGCCATCGCGGCACTGGAAGGCGACCAGCAGTGCGTCAAGGACATCGCCGAGCAATACCGGCAACGCCGCAACGTGCTGGTCAAGGGCCTGCATGAACTGGGCTGGATGGTCGAGAACCCGAAAGCTTCGATGTACGTCTGGGCAAAGATCCCCGAAGCTTATGCCCACCTGGGTTCGCTGGAATTCGCCAAGAAGCTGCTGGCCGAGGCCAAGGTCTGTGTATCGCCCGGGGTGGGTTTTGGTGAGTACGGCGACGACCACGTGCGCTTCGCCCTGATCGAGAACCAGGACCGGATTCGCCAGGCGGTGCGGGGGATTCGCGGGATGTTCCGCGCGGATGGGTTAGTCACTAAGTAAGACGATCAGCCACAAAAAAACCGCATCGCTGCGGTTTTTTTGTGGCTGCGAAACGCTTAGACGAACAACGACAACAGCAGGATAAAGCCCAGCGCGACGATGGACAGGATGGTTTCCATCGCGGTCCAGGTCTTGAAGGTTTCCGCCACGGTCATGTTGAAGTACTGCTTGACCAGCCAGAAGCCCGCGTCGTTGACGTGGGACAGGATCAGCGAGCCGGCACCGGTGGCCAGCACCAGCAGCTCACGGTTGACCCCTGGAATCATCCCCACCACCGGCACCACGATGCCCGCACCGGTAATGGTTGCGACAGTCGCCGAACCGGTCGCGATACGAATCACTGCCGCCACCAGCCATGCCAGCAGGATCGGCGAAATCTGGGCGCTTACGGCCATATGCCCGATCACATCACCCACACCGCTGGTCACCAGCATCTGCTTGAAGCCACCACCGGCACCGATGATCAGAATGATCGCGGCGGTTGGTGCGAGGCTGGCATCCAGCAGCTTGAGGATGCGTTTGGAGTCGATGCCCTGGCGATGGCCGAAGGTGTACAGCGACAACAGCAACGCCAGCAGCAGCGCCGAGATCGGGTGACCGATCATGTCCATCCAGGTGCGGAAGAAGTTGCCGTCCGGCAGCGCGACGTCAGCGAAGGTCTTGAGCAGCATCAGGAACACCGGCAACAGCACGGTGAACAGGGTGATGCTGAAGCTTGGCAGGCTGGCCGAATCCGGTTCGCGGGCCAGTTGGTCCACCAGTTCCTGGTTAGGGTGACCGGGGATGTACTTGGCAATGAACGTACCGTAGATCGGACCGGCAATGATCGCCGTCGGCAGAGCCACGATCAGGCCGTACAGAATGGTTTTACCGATGTCGGCGCCAAATACCCCAATGGCCAGCAACGGCCCCGGGTGTGGCGGCACCAGCCCGTGCACCGCCGACAGGCCAGCCAGCAGCGGGATACCGATCTTGATGATCGACACGCCAGTGCGCCGGGCCACGATGAACACCAACGGGATCAGCAGCACGAAGCCGATTTCGAAGAACAGCGGAATGCCCACCAGGAATGCGGCAAACATCATCGCCCACTGCACCCGCTCTTTACCGAACGAGCGGATCAGGGTCTGGGCGATCTGGTCGGCCCCGCCCGATTCGGCCATCATTTTGCCGAGCATGGTCCCCAGCGCCAGGATGATGCCGACAAACCCCAGTACCCCGCCAAAGCCGTCCTGGAACGCCTTGATGATGGTGCCTATCGGCATGCCCGATGTCAGGCCGAGGAACGCCGCGGCGATGATCAGCGCAATGAAGGGGTGGAACTTGAACTTGGTGATCAGGACAATTAAGCCGATCACCGTGACCACTGCATCAAGCAGCAGGAACGAGTCGTGGGACATACCGAACATTAGGGGTGACTCCTGGTTGTTGTTGTTATTAAAGCGGGTAATTCGAAAGCCATCAGGACAGCGCTACCTTTAAAAACAAAACTCATACGGCGAGCTTCAGGCCATGCCCAAGCCACCAATGGTGGGCTTGCGCGGCCAATTGCTCGACGCTGTGGGTCGAAGCATCCAGCGCCAGGGTCAGCGCTTCGCCGACCGGGGACTCGAGCGTGGCGAACTGGCTGTCGATCAGGGTCGACGGCATGAAGTGGCCCGGACGGTGGGACACCCGATCCGCGGCCACTTCCCGGGTCAGTTCCAGGAACACGAAGCCCAGGCCCGGCAAGGCGCTACGCAAGCGCTCGCGATAGCTGAGCTTGAGCGCCGAACAGGTCAGCACCGGGCGCTGGCCCGTGGCGTCGACGCGACGCAATTCGGCGCACAGGCTGTCGAGCCAGCCGGCACGGTCGTCGTCGTTCAGGGGAATACCGGCACTCATCTTTTCGATGTTGGCCGCAGGGTGAAAGCTATCGCCTTCGATGCCGGTCGCGCCGCTGAGCTGGCACAAGGCCTCGCTGACGCTGGACTTGCCGCAGCCGGCCACGCCCATGATGACCAGGGCGGAGATTGGTTGACTCATGTAACACCTCAGCGCGAAGACAGCGCTACCTTTGCTCATTGAGACTCTAGTGCAAACGCAGCCATCGTCGACGTCTTCTTGTCATTTTTATGGGTTGCAGCACGTTCTTGCTCAACGCCAAATTGTAGGGATCAGGCAACCCCCGCTCATTCATTTGCAGACGCATCGAGACAGCGCTACCTTAGTGCCTTGAATTTTGTTTGGCAAGCCGCCCGATGACCTCCACTAAAAACGATAAAAATCCCCGCACCACTGGCCGCCCTACCCTCAATGAAGTTGCTCGCCTGGCGGGGGTCAGCCCGATCACCGCTTCCCGCGCCCTGCGTGGGGTCAGTACGGTGGCCACCGAACTGGTGGAAAAGGTCCAGCAGGCCGCCCTCGAACTCAATTATGTGGTCAACCCGGCCGCGCGTGCGCTGGCCTCGGCCCAGAGCCATTCGGTGGTGGTGCTGGTGCCCTCACTGTCGAACCTGCTGTTCATCGAAACCCTGGAAGCCATTCACCAGGTACTGCGGCCCAAAGGCTTCGAAGTGCTGATCGGCAACTTCCACTACTCCCGTGACGAAGAAGAAAACCTGCTGCGCAACTACATGGCCTATCAGCCACGCGGTTTACTGCTGACCGGTTTTGATCGCACCGAAAGTTCGCGACGGATGATCGAGGCCAGCAACATCCCCTGCGTGTACATGATGGAACTGGACCACGCTGCCGGGGTGAACTGCGTCGGTTTTTCCCAACTCAGCGCCGGCGAAACGGCGGCCGAGCACTTGTTGTCCCGCGGCCGCAAGCGCCTGGCGTACATCGGCGCGCAGCTGGATCAGCGCACCTTGCTGCGCGGTGAAGGGTTCCGCCGGGCCTTGCAGAAGGCCGGTCGCTACGACCCGGACCTGGAAGTACTGACCCCGCGCGCGTCTTCCGTGGGCCTGGGCGGCGAGTTGTTCCTGCAACTGCTGGCGGCCCAGCCGGATGTCGACGGGATCTTTTTCGGCAACGACGACCTGGCCCAGGGCGCATTGCTTGAGGCCCTGCGCCATGGCATCCAGATTCCCCAGCAGGTGGCGATTCTCGGTTTCAACGACTTGCCGATGTCCGAGCACATGGTGCCGCGCCTGAGCAGCATCTATACCCCCCGCGAAGCCATTGGCCGGCGCGCGGCGGAACAGATGCTGACGTTGATGGCGGGCAACAAGGTGGCGCGGCCGGTGGAAGACATGGGGTTTGAGCTGAAGATTCGCGAAAGCAGCTGAGACTGGCGCCTACACCGTCTGGCCGAGCAGATCGACCAGGGCCAATGCGCCCTTTTGCAGCGGCTGGCTCTTGAGCCATACCGCATGCACCGGCAGCACCAGGCCGTTTTCGATATTGCGGAAGTTCAGCCGTTTCAAGCGCCCTGAATCCAGGCGTGCCTGCACCACCGACAGCGGGAAATTGCCCCAGCCCAACCCCGCCTCGACCATCTCCAGTGCCGTTTCCAGGTTGTCGGTGCGCCAGCAGGATTCGGCCACCAGCGGCCGGGTCTCGCTGATCGGCAGATCGCGGCTGGCGACGAAAATCTGCCGCACGTGCACCAGGTCCTCGAGAAACAGATCCTGTCCCTGCAGCAACGGACTGTCCGCCGCCAGCGTGGCGATCATGCGTTCGCTGCCGACGAATTGAAAGCGCTCCAGCACATTCATGCTCAGCCCGGCAAACGCCAGGCACAGGCTGACGCGCCCACTGTGCAGCATCGCCAGCACGTCATCCTGCGGCGCCGTCAGCACTTCGATGTCGAGCAACGGATGGCGCTCGGCAAGCACCTTGATCGCCGCCAGCAAGCGGCGCCGATCGATGTCCGCGACCACGCCAATCGACAGCTTGCTTTCCAGCCCCAGCGACAACTGCACCGCGTGCACCTGCAATTGCTTGAGCTGCCCGGCAATCAGCCGTGCGTGGGGCACCAGCGAATTGGCCATGGCGGTGGGTTGGGGTTCGCGGTGGCTGCGGTCGAACAATGGATAACCGAGCTCTGCCTCCAGATTGGCAATGCCCATGCTCACCGCCGAAGGGACCTTGCCCAAGGCCCGGGCGGCCGCGGAAAAAGAGCCGCGCTCAATCACGGCGAGAAACAGTTCGATGCTGTCGCTGTTGAAGTTCACTAAATCAACCTATCAATAAAACTGAAAGCTACTGACTTTTTCTGTCATCTGCATTGAAGCTATCTTTCGCCGCCTGCGCCAGCCCCACTGGCCATCAAGCACTGAAAAAGAGGCAAATCCATGCAAGGCGTCAAACGCAAACTGGTCTACGTTTCACTCTACGAGGTGATCGGCATGACCTTCTCCGCCCTCGGCCTGGCCTTGCTGTCCGGCACTTCGCCAGGCAGCACCGGGCCGCTGGCGGTGATCATCACCAGCATCGCGGTGAGCTGGAATTTCATCTACACCTCGCTGTTCGAGCGCTGGGAAAGCCGCCAGGTATCACGTACCCGCACCGTCAGACGGCGGATCGCCCATGCCGTCGGTTTTCAACTGACGTTGATCGTATTCCTGATCCCGTTGATTGCCTGGTGGATGCACATCAGCCTGGTGCAGGCCTTCCTGCTGGACCTGGCGCTGATCATCTTCATCCCCTGCTACACCTTTGCCTTCAACTGGCTGTTCGACCGCACCTTTGGTTTGCCAACCTCGGCACTGCCCGACCCAGCCTGAAGCCAGAGGCGCGGACAAGGCTGGCGAACACTTGCGCAGCCTTCGCCCCCCTCACCCGTCAGTGCAACTGCAGGGTCTCATTGAACTGGCTGATGGCATCCACCACATGCCGTGACCCCTGCTGGATCTCCAGGATTACCTCGCCGGCCTCGTTGGCCAACTCCACCCCCAACCCGGTACGGCTCAAGCTCGATTGCATGCTCGACACCGCACTCAACGAGAGGTCGTGGTTCTTGCGCACCACGTCGACAATTTCCAGGGTCGCCTTGCTGGTGCGCGCCGCCAGGCTGCGCACTTCGTCGGCCACCACGGCAAATCCGCGTCCATGCTCCCCGGCCCGCGCGGCTTCGATAGCGGCGTTGAGGGCTAGCAGATTGGTCTGGTCGGCGATGCCGCGAATGGTCTGCACGATGGTGCCGATGATGTCTGACTGTTTGCTGACCGCATCGATGCTCAGCGCAGCCTCGTTCAGGTCCTGGGAGATCTGCTCGATGATCTGCACCGTCTGCTGCACCACCTGCGAGCCCTTCTGGGCACAGGCGTCGTTTTGCACCGAGGTCGAATGCGCGGCTTCAGCAGCAGATTGCAGGGTGGTCACCTGCTGGGTGATGTCGCTGGCAAACTTGACCACCTTGTACAGTCGGCCCTTGGCGTCGAAGATCGGGTTGTAGGAGGCTTCCAGAAACACGATGCGCCCGAACTTGTCGACCCGCTCGAAGCGGTGTGAGTGATATTCGCCACGGTTGAGCGAGGCCCAGAATGCCTTGTAGGCCGACGACTCGCTTTCCGCACGGTGACAGAACAGGCTGTGGTGCTGGCCCATCACTTCGCCCGCGGAGTAATGCATGGTCTGCAGGAAGTTATCGTTAGCACTGATGACTTTGCCGTCGGGGGAGAACTCGATCACCGCCATCGCCCGGCCCAAGGCATTCACCAGTGCCTGGTTCTCATGCTCCTTGATGATTCGGGCGGTGATGTCCGTGGCCACCTTGATCACGCTGTGCACCTGCCGGTCGGCACCGATCACCGGCATGTAGCTGGCTTCGAGCCAAACCTCCCGCCCTTGCCTGTCCAGGCGCTGGAACGTCCCGCTGTTGGGTTCGCCACGCTCCAGTTCACGCCAGAAGCGTTGGTATTCCTCGCTCTTGGCGTAATCGCCCTCGCAAAAGATCCGATGGTGCTTGCCGCGTATTTCTTCGAGGGAGTAACCCATTGCCTTGCAGAAGTTTTCATTGGCATCGAGGATCACCCCGGCAGGGTCGAACTCGATCATCGCCATCGAGCGACTGACCGCCGCCAGCTTGGCGTTGGCCTCGCTCAAAGCACAACTGAAGCGTTGGATTTCGAGCAGGTCAGACTTGTGATGTAGGTTAAACATGGTCATATCACCCTAAGCGCGGTCTTTTGATTGATGAAAGTACTTCGGTCTTTCAACGGATCCACCACAACGTTCCATGGAACAGGTACACGCCTTCCTCCAGCGCAAGGACAGATAAGGTGATAAATGATGGGTAATCGGAGAGTCCGTGGGGGCAACGTTCTGGCCCCGGACATCCTGATCAGGAAGATCAGTGCTGAGCATAGACAGGCTCGGCATGGATGCAAGGCCACTAATAAGCCACCATCGAGGACAAAATCGGTTCAGCACCCGCCCGACGTCAGTACATCAGCGCAGGAAAATCTGGCAGCGAGGGGTTATTGGCTTGGAACTGAATACGGAGCCCGCTTGCCGGGCTCCGTCGAGACGGGTCTGATTAGTGGCCGAATATGCCGACCTTCTTGGCTTTCTTGTCTGCGCGTTTTTCATCGGCGCTTTTTGCCGGTTTTTTCTTCGCGGCTTTTTTTGAATCCATGCCTTTGGCCATGATACTTACTCCACTCATACAGGATGTGAGTTCAGGTATACACCTATCGCAGAGCGCCCGTTCTTTTATAATCCACGGCTTTGCGCACCGATGGCCTCTTTCATGCCCCACACCCAGTACACACAGCTAGATGACGCGCTGTGGCCCTTGATGAACAAGTTCTACCGCCGTCATCAGTCATCGATGAAAGCGGTACGGGATGCACAATTGTGGGTCGGTAAACGTGATGAGATAGTCGCCGGCCTGTGCTTGCGACCCATGGCCGAAGGGTTGTGGCTGACGGGCCTGCTGGTTGCTCCGGCCTGTCGCGGCCAGGGCGTGGCAGCGGCCTTGATGGCCGAGGCGCTGGCAACGGTCACCCAGCCGGTGTGGCTGTTGTGCCACCCGGACCTGCGTGAGTTCTATCAGGGCAACGGCTTCAGCGCCAGCCCGCAACTGCCCTATGCGTTGGCCGAGCGCCTGCTGCGCTACAGCCGCAGCAAGCCGATGATTGCCATGGGGCGTAGCTGATCGTGATCAGTCGTCCGCCGCTGGGTCGAGTTCGGGGAACATCACCTCGGTAAAGCCGAACTTGGCAAAGTCGCTGATCCGCGACGGGTACAGACGGCCAATCAGGTGATCACATTCGTGTTGCACCACGCGGGCATGAAACCCCGAGGCCATACGCACGATCGGCTCGCCCTTGGGATCGACGCCCTCATAACGAATGTGCTGGTAGCGCTGCACCGCACCCCGTAACCCGGGCACTGACAGGCAACCTTCGAAGCCCTCCTCCAGGGTGGGCTCCAGCGGGGTGATCAGCGGGTTGATCAGGATGGTCTGCGGCACGGCTTCCGCGTCGGGGTATCGCTCGCTGTGTTCAAAGCCGAAGATCACCAGTTGCAGGTCGACGCCAATCTGCGGCGCGGCCAGGCCGACCCCGCCGACGCTTTCCATGGTCTGGAACATGTCGTCGATCAACTGCCACAACTCAGGGCTGTCGAACATCTGCGCCGGAACCGGCGGGGCAATACGCAGCAGGCGCGGATCGCCCATTTTGAGAATTTCACGGATCATGGTCAGGCTTCGTCAGTGGTCGGTTTGAGCGAGTGGTCCCGTCCCAGTCCCGAAACGTGGTGTTTATGTGCATGGTCGTGGTCGCCCGGGACCTTTTCGCCAGGGTCCTTGCCTTCGCTCGACATGTGTTCGATCACCGCATTCATCTCCGCCCCCAGCAACAGCACTGCAGCGGAGATATAGAAGTACAGCAACAGCACGATGATCGCGCCGATACTGCCATACATGGCGTTGTAGTTGGCGAAGGTTTTCACGTAGAAACCAAAGCCCAGGGAAGCGATGATCCACACCACCACCGCCAGCACCGAACCTGGGGTGATGAAGCGGAACTCCTGCTTCACGTCGGGCATCACGTAGTAGATCAAGGCCACCGCGATCATCAGCAGAATCACGATCACCGGCCAACGCAGAATGGTCCAGACCGTGACGATGAATTCCTGCATGCCAATCTGCGATGCGATCCATTCCATCACCTGCGGGCCAAGCACCATCAAGGCCGCGGCCACCAGCAGCATGCCGGCGATACCGACGGTGTAGAAAATCGACAGCGGGAAGCGCTTCCAGATCGGCCGTCCTTCGACCACGTCGTAGGCGGCATTCATCGCGCTCATCATCAGCCGCACACCGGCCGAGGCGGTCCACAGGGCGATGACGATACCCACCGAGAGCAACCCGCCTTTGGATTGCTGCAACTGGTCAATCACCGGGTTCACTTGCTCCAGGGCCTGGGGCGGCAACACCAATTCCGATTGCAGGCGCAGCCAGGAGAAGAAGTCCGGCAAGTGCAGGAACCCGATCAGGGCGATCAGGAACAGGATGAAAGGAAACAGCGAGAACAGCATCTGATAGGCCAGCGCCGAGGCATAGGTCGACATTTCGTCGTCGACGAACTCGGTGACCGTGCGCATCATCACGCGATGCAGGGGCAAGCCTTTCAAATCCGGGAAAATCATAGCGTCTCCTTTCGCCGCAATCAGGTTGTAGTCGGGGGCGACTCAGGGGCCGTTTTCTACAACAAGGTAACCTGTTTGGCGACCTTGAAACAATTTCCACGCGTTGCTTAACCATAGTCGACAAAAAAACGGCCACCCGCGGATGGCCGTCGCCCTGCCTTGCGGCTATCAGGCCTTGTCGACTGTTTTCTTCACCGCGTCCTTGGCGTCGCCGAGCGCTTGCTGGGCCTCACCTTTCTTTTCCTGGATCTTGCCTTCGGTCTGCAGCTTGGGATTATCGGTGGCTTTACCGACACCCTGCTTGATGTTGCCGATCGCTTCGTTGGCCAAACCTTTCGCTTTATCGCCAGTGCTGCTCATGGTCTTGCTCCTGTGAACATTCAAAGGTCAGTGTCGTTACGTAGAGGTTGACCGGCGGGCGTCAGGCGGAGTTTCATTTATTTTCACCGCGTCATTTCATCGCCAGATGCAGGTTGGGCTTTATGTTTTTGGGCTTTGCCGGGAGAATGCGCAACGTATTCAGGCCTTGGCGCTGAACGTCCAATCCCGTAGGAACGTTATGAAACTCGATAAAAAGCAGGCCATTGCCCGCAGAAACCAGGAACTGGGTGGTGCCGTGCTTGGCGTCAACAACTGCCACTTCACTGAACTGAACCGCAACCGCAACATCTGGTGGTTCGATATCCCGGTGGCCCGCCTGGCCGTGGGTCAGTACGAGTGGATTCACCTGCTGATGCACACCCCGGACACCGACCAGTTGCTGCACTTGAAAGTGCCAACCGTGTTCCTGCGGGAAAAACTCGAAGGCCTGGTAGTGCGCAACGAAGGCAAGCGCAAGGCTGCCCTGAGCCTGGAACTGAGTGCCGACAAGGACTCGTACCTGCAGGACATGCGTCCGGCCGGCACCAATGTGAATTTCGCGCAGTTCCAGCAGTAACGTTCCACCCACAAAAAACCCCGCATCGGCGGGGTTTTTTATGGGTCAGGCGCTGACCTTCTTCAAGCCGAGCTTCTTCAGCTCTTCGTCCCGCAGCTCGCGACGCAGGATCTTGCCGACGTTGGTGGTCGGCAGCGCATCGCGGAACTCGACAGCCTTGGGCACCTTGTAACCCGTGACGTTGGCACGCATGTGCGTCATCACCTGTTCCTTGGTCAGGGTCACGCCAGGTTTGGCAACGATGAAAATCTTGATCGCCTCGCCCGACTTGTCGTCCGGCACGCCGATGGCTGCGCACTGCAGTACGCCTGGCAGAGTCGCCAGCACGTCTTCCAGTTCATTCGGATAGACGTTGAAACCGGAGACCAGAATCATGTCTTTCTTGCGATCGACAATGCGCATGTAGCCATCCGGCTGGATCAGCGCGATGTCACCGGTCTTCAACCAGCCTTCGCTGTCGAGCATTTCATCGGTGGCGTCCTGGCGCTGCCAGTAGCCCTTCATCACCTGCGGCCCCTTCACGCAAAGCTCGCCGATTTCGCCCAGCGGCTGCTCGACGCCCTCGTCGTTGATGACCTTGCACAACGTCGAAGGAACCGGAATCCCGATGGTACCGATCTGGATGTTCTGGATCGGGTTGACCGTGGCCACCGGGCTGGTCTCGGTCATGCCGTAGCCTTCGCAGATCGGGCAGCCGGTGACTTCTTTCCAGCGTTCGGCGGCGGCCAGTTGCAAGGCCATGCCACCGGACAGGGTGACCTTGAGCGCCGAGAAGTCCAGCTTGCGGAAGGCTTCGTTGTTGCACAGCGCGACAAACAAAGTGTTCAAGCCGACAAACCCGCTGAACTTCCACTTCGACAGTTCCTTGACCATCGCCGGCAGGTCGCGCGGGTTGCTGATCAGGATATTGTGGTTGCCGATCAGCATCATTGCCATGCAATGAAAGGTGAAGGCATAGATGTGGTACAGCGGCAGCGGGGTAATCAGGATCTCGCAGCCTTCGTGCAGGTTCGAGCCCATCAACGCCTTGCACTGCAACATGTTCGCCACCAGGTTGCGGTGGGTCAGCATTGCGCCCTTGGCCACGCCGGTGGTGCCGCCGGTGTATTGCAGTACGGCGACGTCGCTGCTGGCCGGGTTGGCCTCGGTCACGGGTTGCCCCTGGCCTTTGCTCAGCACGTCATTGAACTTGATGGCCTTGGGCAGGTTGAACGCCGGCACCATCTTCTTCACGTACTTGATCACGCTGTTGATCAACAGGCGCTTGAGTGGCGGCAGCAGGTCCGCCACTTCGGTGACGATCACATGCTTGACGCCGGTCTTGGGTACCACGGCCTCGGCCAGGTGCGCCATGTTCGCCAGGCAGACCAGGGCCTTGGCCCCGGAATCGTTGAACTGGTGTTCCATTTCCCGCGCGGTGTACAGCGGGTTGGTGTTGACCACGATCAAGCCGGCGCGGATGGCACCAAACACGGCGATCGGGTATTGCAACAGGTTAGGCAACTGTACGGCGATTCGATCACCGGGCTGCAAATCGGTATGCTGTTGCAGATAAGCGGCAAATGCCCCGGACAGTTCGTACAGCTCACCGTAGGTGAGTGTCTTGCCGAGGTTGCTAAAAGCCGGTTTGTTGGCGAAGCGTTGGCAGGATTGCTTCAACACTGCCTGAATATTCGGATACTCGTCTGGATTGATGTCGGCAGCAATCCCAGCTGGGTACTTATCCTTCCAAAAGTCTTCGATCATGGAAGCCCACTCCTCAGCAACGCGAATTCTTCACCGCATTTGATGCGATTATTATTGGTGTGTGTTTTTTGGTGAATCTGGCTTTTACTCAAGGCCGAGAAGTCACAAAGCGCGCCGAGAGTAGCAGCTTTGCCAAGGGCCTACTAGAGCCAAACGAAGGCTCTACGGTCACGATAATGACTCAAGACCAATCAATGGTCATTTTTAGAGTAAAAATTCTATATGCCGTGAAAGCCCCGTTCTACAGGGCTTCGCGCGCTTTTACTGGGACAAAAAAAGGGGCGCTCCAACTCGAGCGCCCCTTCTTGCTGCTGCATCGCTAACAATTCATTACGCGATATCGCGCAACTCCCGCCGCAGGATCTTGCCCACGGGGGTCATCGGCAACGAATCTCGCAGCACGATGTGCTTGGGCACCTTGTAGGCGGTGAAGTTCTCTTTGCAGTAGGCCTTGAGCTCTTCCAGGCTGACCCCGGCTTCACGCGCCACCACGAACAGCTTCACCGCTTCCCCGGAACGCTCGTCCGGCACACCGATTACCGCGCAATTGGCAACGTTGGGGTGGGCCATGACCACGTCTTCGATCTCGTTGGGGTACACGTTGAAACCCGAGACGATGATCATGTCTTTCTTGCGATCGACGATGCGCACAAAACCATCCGGATCGATCACCGCAATGTCACCCGACTTGAACCAACCCTCGGCATCCAGCACCTCCTCGGTGGCCTCGGGTTTCTGCCAGTAGCCCTTCATGATCTGCGGGCCCTTGATGCACAACTCGCCGCGCTCGCCCATGGCTTGCTCGACACCATCGTCGTTGATCACCTTCAGCGTGGTGCCCGGTACCGGCATGCCCACGGTGCCGATGCGCGACAGGTCGCCATAGGGGTTGGTGCAGGCCACCGGCGACGTCTCGGTCAGGCCGTAGCCTTCAGTAATCCGGCAACCGGTGAGCTTTTCCCAGCGCTCGGCGGTGGCCTTGACCAGTGCCGTGCCGCCGGAGTTGGTCAGCTTCAGGCTGGAGAAGTCCAGGGTCTTGAAGTCCGGGTGATCCATCAACGCGACGAACAGGGTGTTGAGCCCAAGCAAGGCCGAGAAGCGCCAGTTCTTCAGTTCCTTGATAAAGCCGGCGATGTCCCTAGGGTTGGTGATCAGCACGTTATGGTTGCCAGTCACCATCATGCACATGCAGTTCGCCGTGAAGGCATAGATGTGGTACAGCGGCAGCGGCGCGATCATCACTTCCTGGCCTTCGCGCAACAGCGGTTGTCCGTCGCGACCGAACTGGCCCAGGCAGGCACGGGCCTGCTGCATGTTGGCGACCAGGTTACCGTGGGTCAGCATCGCGCCCTTGGCCAGACCCGTGGTGCCGCCGGTGTATTGCAGCACGGCGACGTCATCGAGACCGACCTGAAGTGGCTTGATGCTCTGCCCACGGCCCATGCGCAAGGCACTTTTGAAGGAGATCGCCTGGGGCAGATTGTAAGCCGGGACCATCTTCTTGACCTTGTCCACCAGGGTATTGACCAGCCAGCCCTTGGCGGTAGGCATCAGGTCACCCATCTTCGCTTCGATCAGGTACTGGATCTCGGTGTCGGGCAGCACTTCCTGGACTTTCTGCCCGAACATGTTCAGGTACACCAGCGCCCGGGCACCGGAGTCCTTGAACTGGTGGCGCATCTCGCGCGCGGTGTACAGCGGGTTGGTGTTGACCACGATCAGGCCGGCGCGCATGGCACCAAACACGGCAATCGGGTAATGCAGGACGTTGGGCATCTGCACCGCGATGCGATCGCCGGGCACCAAGTCAGTCTGGCTTTGCAGGAAGCCGGCGAACGCCGCGCTGTAGCGTTCGAGGTCAGCGTAGGTCAGGGTCACGCCCATGTTGCTGAACGCGGGACGATCAGCGAATTTCTTGCAGGAACGTTCGAACACCTCGATCACCGACTTGTAGGCACCCAGGTCGATATCGATGGGTACGCCGGCCGGGCGTTTATCATTCCAGAAATCAGCTTGCATTATTATTGTCCTCTATACCTGAGCCAATCCGGGCCGCCTGAGCGGAGCTTCTGGGACACTAGCAGTTATGGTGAATCAGGCAAATATCAGCACCGGCGTCATTGATCGCGTGAATCTTGCTGCCGCGGGCTTTGCGCATTACCCGTCCCCGGGTTGTTGCGCTATACAATGCAGCGACCCCGCGCAAAGGAATCGCCATGATCCACGATACGTTCTGGTTGACCGCGAACGACCACAGCCAACTGTTCGTCAACCAATGGTTGCCGGAAGGTACGCTCAAGGCGGTGATCCTGGTGTCCCATGGAATGGCGGAACATAGCGCACGCTACGCACGCCTGGCCGAACAATTGTGTAACCAGGGGTACGGCGTGTATGCCCTGGACCAGCGCGGACACGGCCAGACCGCCACCAACGGGGTCCTGGGGCACTACGCCGACGCCGACGGCTGGTGCAAAGTGGTGGGTGACCTGGCCAGCCTCAACCAGCACATCGGCCAACAGCATCCAGGCGTGCCCATAGTGCTGCTGGGCCACAGCATGGGCAGCTACATCGCCCAGGCGTACCTGCTGCACCACAGCGCCAGCCTGCATGGCGCGGTCCTCAGCGGTTCGAATTTCCAGCCGGTGGCGCTGTACCGCGCAGCGCGCCTGATCGCCCGTTTCGAACGCTGGCGCCAGGGCCCTACCGGGCGTAGTGCGTTGCTGGAGTGGTTGTCGTTCGGTTCATTCAACAAGGCGTTCAAGCCCAATCGCACCGCGTTCGACTGGCTCAGCCGCGATCCCGACGAAGTCGACCAGTACGTCCGCGACCCGCTCTGCGGCTTTCGCTGCAGCAATCAGCTGTGGATCGACATGCTGGGCGGCTTGCAGCAGATCAGCAAAGCGTCCAATCTCGCCCAGATCGATCCGGGCCTGCCGTTGCTGGTGATCGGCGGTGAATGTGATCCGGTGAGTGAGGGCAAGCGTCTCACCTCTTTGGCCGAGGCGCTACGCCGCGCCGGCAGCCAGGGTCTGGAACTGAAGATCTACCCCCAGGCCCGGCACGAACTGTTCAATGAGAGCAACCGCGATGAAGTGACTGCGGACCTGCTCACCTGGCTGGCCGGGGCCTTGAGCCATCGCCGTCCTGCCAGGACCGAATGACCTTCGGTTTTTTTCACTTAACTCGTCACAGGATCCAAGACACATGACCCAGGTTACCAACACGCCGTACGAAGCCCTCGAAGTCGGCCAGACCGCCAGCTACAGCAAGACCGTGGAAGAGCGCGATATCCAGCTGTTCGCGGCGATGTCCGGCGACCACAACCCGGTGCACCTGGACCCTGAATTCGCGGCCGCCAGCATGTTCAAGGAACGTATCGCCCACGGCATGTTCAGCGGTGCGCTGATCAGCGCCGCAGTCGCCTGCGAACTACCTGGGCCGGGCACCATCTATCTCGGTCAACAAATGAGTTTCCAGAAGCCGGTGAAGATCGGCGACACCCTGACCGTGCGCCTGGAAATCCTCGAAAAACTGCCAAAGTTCCGCGTACGCATCGCCACTCGAGTGTTCAACCAGCGTGATGAACTGGTGGTCGATGGCGAAGCCGAGATCCTCGCCCCGCGCAAGCAGCAGACCGTGACCCTGCCAACCCTGCCCGCAATCAGCATCGGCTGATTCGCCCTGCCAAGAAAAATCCGCAGCCCGATAAGGCCTGCGGATTTTTTATGTCCATGAGATTAATTCAGGCGAACCGCTAGCTCGCGCCTACCTGTACATCGCCACTTCTTAAAACAACCCTACATCCATGACAGCCCCGTCCGACTGCCCATGACACTGGCTCGACTACGCCACTGCGATGCCACGGATTGAAGGTGAAAAAGTCGTCTGGCTGTGGACCGGATTTAATCCAACCTGATTGCAGTGGCTGGGCCAAAAAAACGCCGCCGTCCATGGCTGGACGAGCGGCGTTTTTACACAGCTACAAGCTTACGAGCGAGCACGCGCCTGGTTGCGCAGGGCTTTGACCTGATCGTGATTGCGTTGCACGCCGTGGTACTGACGTTCAACCAGGTCACGAATGTTCACCAGGTTGTGTTTGTTGATTTTCTCCAGCGCTTCTTTGTAAGCCTTCAGGGCATGATCTTCGCCGCGCTCGGCTTCGTTAAGTACCGCCTCCTCGTCCTTGCCGGTCACCAGCGACTTGAGGTCGACCCAGCGACGGTGCAGGTCGCCGCTTACACTGGTGGAGGTTTCCGGATCGCCACCCATCGAACGCACGGTGCTCTGCAGTTCCGCGGCGGCGGTGGCGCAGTCGGTAGAACGTTTGACAAACAGCGCCTTGAGTTCAGGATGCTTGATGTCTTCGGCGCAGGTCTTGAACCCTTCCTGGCCGTCCTTGCTGGTCTCGATCAAGTCGTTGAGGACTGAAATCGCTTCTTTATTAATGTCGGTCATTTTTCAATTCCTTGCGGGTTGAGAGAGTTGCATAAGGAGTTGCAGCTCGTGTGCCAGCTTTTGAATTGATAAATTTCCGTTATTTTTCAATGACTTAGTATTTTAGATGGAATCTGTATCCACGCTATTTGCATGATCTGTCAATTGGCCTGCATGCAGAATGCCTGTATTTTCCAAAGTGTCTGAACCAGGACCGCTGACCGATGAACCCTGAAAAGCTCGAATTACTGATCACCCGCGAAATGCCCTTTGGCAAATACAAGGGACGCATCATCGCCGACCTGCCTGGCCCCTACCTCAACTGGTTCGCCCGCGAGGGTTTCCCCCACGGTGAACTCGGCGGCCTGCTGGCATTGATGCAGGAAATCGACCACAACGGGTTGTCCGATCTGCTGGACCCATTGCGGGCCAAACACGGCAAACCCAAACCTCGTCACTGAGCCACTGAACCCGCACCGAGTCGCCCCATGCCCGATAACACGCTACGCGCCCGTGATGAAGCTTTCTGGCAAACCTTCGCTGATCGCTACGATGTCCAGCCAGGTCCGATCAACCTGGAAAACGGCTATTTCGGCCGTATGTCGCGTACGGTGATCGACGAGTACCAGCGCAATATCGAACTGATCAACCGCAGTAACTCGGTGCATGTGCGCCAGCGCTTCGAACAGTTCGAGAGCGTGACCGTGCGCGAGCACCTGGCCGACTTGCTGCGGGTACCCGCCGAGGCGGTCGCCTTCACCCGCTGCGCGTCCGATGGGTTGCAAGCGCTGATTCGCAATTACAACGGCCTGCAACCGGGCGACCAGGTACTGCTCTGCGACCTGGAATACGACACGGTAAAAAGTGCGATGCGCTGGCTGGCCCGCCATCGTGGCGTGGAAGTGATTGAAATCCAGCATGACCACCCGGCGAGTTTCGAGACCCTGCTGGCAAGCTATCGCGCGGCATTCGAGCAGTACCCACGTCTCAAGCTAATGGCCCTGACCCACGTCACCCACCGCACCGGCCTGGTGCTGCCGGTCCAGGCCATTGCCAGCGCTGCCCGAGAACACGGGATCGACGTAATCCTCGACGGCGCCCACGCTCTCGGCCAGATCGAGTTCGACCTGGATGAACTGGGCATCGAGTTTGCCGGCTACAACCTGCACAAATGGATCGGCGGCCCGTTGACCCTGGGGTTCATCTACATCGCGCCGCAGCGCCTGGGCGCGATCGATCCGGACATGGGCGAGTTCCATTTCCCCACGAGCGACATCCGCTGCCGCACGCCCTACAGCACCCCGAACATTCCAGCCCTGCTGACCCTGCCCCTGGTGTTCGAAGAGCATCGAGCCATGGGCGGCGCCGCAGCCAAAGGCGCGCGCCTCAACTACCTGCGCAACCTGTGGGTCAGCGCCGTGCGCAAGGTACCGGGGATTGAAGTCATGACCCCGGATGACCCGCGCCTGTACTGCGCGATCAGCTCCGTACGGTTTACCCACCAGGCGGATCAGCAACCGATGGTCGAGCGCCTGCTCAAGGACTACAACCTATTCACTGTGGCCCGCAGCGGCTCGGCCTGCGGCCCGTGCATCCGCATCACCCCGGGCCTGACCAGCACCGCACGGGACATGCGGCTGCTGACACAGGCGTTGATCGAATTGAGCTGAGACGCCAACGAGAACAAAAAAAAAGGCGCACCGACCAAGTGCGCCAAATAGCCGTAAAACACAGAACAACTACAACGATCCTGCAAAAACCATCAATCCAACAGAGCCAGCGCCTCAGCCGTACACTCTTGAATACGCGCCCAGTCACCGTTCTTGATCCACTCCGGATCCAGCATCCAGCTCCCGCCCACACACATCACGTTCTTCAACGCCATGTAGCTCTTGATGTTCCCCGGACCCACCCCACCCGTCGGGCAGAACTTCACTTCACCGAACGGACCGCCCAGGGCCTTGATGGCCGCGACACCGCCGCTGACCTCGGCCGGGAACAACTTGAAGCGCCGATAACCCAAGGCATAACCCTCCATGATCCCCGAGGCATTGCTGATCCCCGGCAACAACGGGATCGAGCTGGCTACGCTGGCTTCCAGCAGCTCACGGGTAATCCCCGGAGTGACGATAAACTGCGAACCCGCAGCTTCAGCGGCAGCCAGCGTGGTGCGATCCAGCACCGTGCCGGCACCGGTGACCAGCTCCGGACGCTGCTCACGCAGGATCTGGATCGCCTTGAGGCCGAACTGCGAGCGCAAGGTCACTTCCAGGGCGGTCAGACCACCGGCCGCCAGGGCGTCAGCCAGAGGCAGGACATCCTGCTCGCGGGCAATGGTAATCACCGGCAGGATCCGCGCCTTGGCGCAGAGGCTGTCGATCAGGGCAACTTTGTCCGCCATGGAAACGGTCGGGGATGGGTTTTTCATAGCGGCTGATCCTTGGCTCATGGGCACCAGTAAATCTCTAACGTAGGTTGCAGAAAGGCACGAATCGGCATTGCGGCGACATCGTCACCGGCCAGTGCGTCACTCAGGGTGGCCAGCTTGGACTGACCGGAAATCGAAAGAACCGTGACCTGCGCCGACGCCAGCAACGCACGACTCATGGTCAGGCGCTGATGGGGTACGGTCGGCGCCAGCATCGGCCAGCACCGGCGCGTGCCGTCGACCTGCAGGGCCTCGGCCAGATGCGGACTGTTGGGGAACAACGAAGCGGTATGCCCGTCGTCACCCATGCCCAGCACCAGCACATCAATCTTCGGCAGCTCGGCGAGCAGGCGGTCGGCCTGTTCGGCGGCTTGCTCAAGGTTCGCGCTGGCGCTGTACAGGCTGAGGAACTGCGCCTTGGCGGCCGGCCCCTGCAGCAGATAACGCTTGAGCAGGCCGGCATTGCTGTCGGCGTGTTCGACCGGCACCCAGCGTTCGTCAGCCAGGCTGACCACGACGTTGGCCCAGTCGAGTTTCTGCTTGGCCAGATGCTGGAAAAACGCCACCGGACTGCGCCCACCGGAGACCACCAGGGTCGCCGTGCCCCGGGCTTCGATGGCGTCGCCCAGTTGCCGGGCCACTGCCAGCGCCAGGCTCTCGGCCAGCAGCACCGGGCTTTTGAATGCATGGGCGCTGACGCCCTCGGGCAGTTTTAATTCAGATATCGCCATACCACGACCTCCCGTCCCGCGTGATCAGTGCAATGGAGCTCATCGGCCCCCAGGACCCCGCCGCGTACGGCTTGGGGGCATCTCCGGATTTTTTCCATCCGGCGATCAACTGGTCGCACCACTTCCACGCGGCTTCGATTTCATCTTTACGGACAAACAGGTTCTGATTGCCGCGCATCACTTCCAGCAACAACCGCTCGTAGGCATCGGGAATCCGCGCACTGCGATAGGTATCGGAAAAATTCAGCTGCAACGGTCCGCTGCGTAGCTGCATGCCCTTGTCCAGGCCTTGTTCCTTGGTCATCACACGCAAGGAAATACCTTCGTCCGGCTGCAGGCGGATGATCAGCTTGTTGCTGATCTGCAAGCGCTGCTCGGGGGCGAAGATGTAGTGCGACGGTTCCTTGAAGTGAATGACTATCTGCGACAGCTTGTCCGGCATACGCTTGCCGGTACGCAGGTAGAACGGCACGCCGGCCCAACGCCAGTTACGAATGTCGGCCCGCAGCGCAACGAAGGTTTCGGTATCGCTCTGGGTGTTGGAGTTCTCTTCTTCCAGGTAACCCGGCACCGGCTTGCCCGCGCTGTAGCCCGCGATGTACTGGCCGCGCACCACCTGGGTAGTCAGGCCTTCCGGGCTGATCGGCGCCAGCGCCTTGAGCACCTTGACCTTCTCGTCACGGATGCTGTCGGCGGACAGGTCGGCCGGCGGGTCCATGGCGATCAGGCAGAGCAGCTGCAACAGATGATTCTGGATCATGTCGCGCAGTTGGCCGGCTTTGTCGAAGTAGCCCCAGCGACCTTCGATCCCGACTTTCTCGGCGACCGTGATTTCCACGTGGGAAATGTAGTTCTGGTTCCACTGGGTTTCGAACAGGCTGTTGGCGAAACGCAGGGCGATCAGGTTCTGTACCGTCTCTTTGCCCAGGTAGTGGTCGATGCGATAGGTACGGTTTTCCGGGAAGTACCGCGCCACGGCATCGTTGACCTTGCGCGAGGACTCCAGGTCCGAACCGATGGGCTTTTCCAGCACCACCCGGGTGTTTTCCGTCAGGCCCACTTGCGCCAGGTTCTCGCAGATAGCGCCGTACACCGCTGCCGGGGTAGCGAAGTAGGCAATCATCCGCTGCGCGGTGCCCGCCAGTTCGGCCAGGGCGACATAGTCGTCCGCCTTGAGGAAGTCGACGTGCAGGTACGTCAGGCGTGCCAGGAAGCGCTCGACCACGGCTTCGTCAAGCTCCTTGGCCTCTACATAGCGCCGCAGTTCCCGGGCGATGAAAGCCAGGTGTTCCTGCTCCGTGCCCGCTTCACGGGCCAGTGCGATAATGCGCGTGTCCTCATGCAGCAGGCCCGCGCCATCAAGTTGATACAAGGCAGGAAACAGCTTGCGCAGGGCCAGATCGCCGAGGGCGCCGAACAAGGCAAAGGTGCACGGTTCAACCGTAATCGAAGGCATGATGTTTGTTCTTTTATCAAGTTAAGCTACAAATACCTTTTTTCAAGGCATCGCTCAAGGAAAAATGTAGTAATAACCACAACATTTTTCCAAAATACAGATTCCGAGTGGTGGTCAGTCGGGGCCATCAGTAGGATAGGCCACCGTTATGGGCCCGATCAAAGTCTCAATTGGCATAGCCAAGCCCCCTCTTTGCAGAGCTGAACCAAGGAATTTCATATGGACCGCGTGCGGAACTTACTGGAACAGATCCAGAATCGCCTTGCCGACCTGAACAAGGCCGAGCGCAAGGTCGCCGAAGTGATCCTGCTCAACCCACAGCAGGCCACTCGCTTCAGCATCGCCGCCCTCGCCCAGGCCGCCTCGGTCAGTGAGCCGACGGTCAACCGTTTCTGCCGTTCATTCGGGGTCAGCGGCTACCCGGAGCTCAAGCTGCAACTGGCGCAGAGCCTGGCCAGCGGCGCGGCCTACGTCAGCCGCGCGGTGGAGGCCGATGACAATCCCGAAGCCTACACCCAGAAAATCTTCGGCAGCGCCATCGCCTCCCTCGACAGCGCCTGCCAGGCACTGGACCCGAACCTGATCAGCCGCGCCGTCGACCTGTTGATCCAGGCCCGGCAGATCCACTTCTTCGGCCTCGGTGCTTCCGCCCCGGTGGCCCTGGACGCCCAGCACAAGTTCTTCCGCTTCAACCTGGCGGTCACCGCCCACGCCGACGTACTGATGCAGCGGATGATTGCCTCGGTGGCCCACACCGGCGAGTTGTTCGTGATCATTTCCTACACCGGACGCACCCGTGAACTGGTGGAAGTGGCGCGCATCGCTCGGGAAAATGGCGCTTCGGTCCTCGGCCTGACCGCCGAGGGCTCGCCACTGGCCAAGGCCAGCACCTTGAGCCTGAACATCCCGTTGCCGGAAGACACCGACATCTACATGCCGATGACCTCGCGGATCATTCAACTGACCGTGCTCGACGTCCTCGCCACCGGCATGACCCTGCGCCGCGGCGTCGATTTCCAGCCGCACTTGCGCAAAATCAAAGAGAGCTTGAACGCCAGCCGCTATCCGGTAGGTGACGAGTTCAACTGATCCAACAGCTTCATTGCCCGCTCAGACCTCATCGCGGGCAAGCCCGCTCCCACAGGTTCAATGGCAGCCGCAGGTTTTGTGCTCGACGTGGACGCTGTGGGAGCGGGCTTGCCCGCGAAGGGGCCAGTCCAGACACCGCAATATCTTAAACTAAGCCGCCGCCCACGCCTGCAGGCTCAAATGCGCCCGCTCCCCCGGCGCCAGGCACAAGCTGTCGGTGCCACCACTGGCGGCTTCGACACAGACAAACTCGGAAATCTCGTTCCAGCTCACCCCCAGCAACGGCCGTGAGCCGGGATGCCAGACCACCGTGTCAGCGCTGGCACCGGTGTCGATGCACAACTGGCGCTGCCAGGCGTGGTCCTTGAGCTGCAGTTCCCCCTCGTGCTGGAACACCCGCTGACAGCCGCCCTCGACCCGCAACTCGCCCTGCTGCTGGCAATTTTCCCGCTTGAGCTGGTCATAACCCTGGGCGCCATCGAGCCCAGACAGCGCTACCTCACCGACGTCACCAATACGCCAGTAAGCGTGCAAAGCATGGCTCAACTGGCACGGCAGGCTGTCCTGGTGCTCAGTGCTCAGGCGCAATTCCATGCGCTCGCCCAGGTGCGCGTGCAGGTCCACTTGCCAGTCACACAGCTGCAACTGCCAGTGCAGGCGTACGCCGTCGGCATCGCTGCTGCTGTCGATCAGCTTCCAGTCGATCAGCCGCGCCCAACCATGGGACGGCCAGGCGTTTTCGCTCGGGTGGCGGCCATACCACGGCCAGCACACCGGCACGCCGCCACGGATGGCGCCGACCTGTGGCCACTTCGCCGCACACCACAACCAGGGCTTGTGCCCCGAGGGCTGGAAATGCAGCAACTGCGCGCCCTGGCGACTGAACACCGCCTGGCACAGCGGATGATCGATCACCAACACATCGCGCTTCTGATAGCGCTCCCACGCAAACACCGGACGTTCGCGCAAGGATTTGAAGAAACGTTGTAGCGGATGCTCTTGCATGTGCCACGGTCCTGAAAATCAGCGGTAACCAGAGGGCGCGCGCCCCCAAAAAAAAGCGGACAGCCTGGGCTGTCCGCAAAAATGCGCACATGGAGAAGAGCTTATCGCAACCGCGTTAGAACACCGACTGAATTTTCAGGCCGGCCACCAGCGCGTTGTCGACTTCATCGACACCGCCCGGGTGGGTGACGTATTGCAGATTAGGACGCACCGTCAGCCAATTGGTGACGTGGAAACCGTAGTTGATCTCGTAGTTGTACTCGGTGGTCCGCAATGGCGAGAACAGCGGATCGGCATAGTCGCTGACGCCATTGGCCGCGTTGACCAGCTCGGCGTTTTTCTTCACGTCTTCGTTGACGTGGATACGGGCGAAGCCGATGCCGACGTCATCTTTTGGCCGTGCATCGAACGGGCCCTTGTACACGAACATCAGCGACTGATAGTTGTCGACGACGTTGGTGTCCTTGTCGTGGAAGGTCGCGTTGGCCGCGATGTTCAAGCCGCGGGAAGCGTCGCCGTTGTGGCTGGTCAGTTGCTGCTGGGCGACGAACCAGTAACCGTGCTTGCTGCTGTGCTCGCGGTAGCTGTCACCGCTGGTTGCGGCATCCTGGCCGTTGTCGTCCTCGCGCACGTCATTGGCTGCGGCCGTGCTCTTGTAGTAGCCCACACGGTATTCACCCGGCAGGTTGTTGACCTTCGGCGACCAGACCAACTCGACCGGCAACACGGTGCCCTGAGTGCCGCTGCCGCTGAGCTTGAAGCCGTTGCCGTGCTCCAGTTGCGACGGGTTCTGGTTGTAGGCACCGATCTGCGCGAAGAACTCTGGCGTGATGTTGTACTTCACGCGGATCGCCGCCTGGCTGACCGGCCAGTTGTACCAGATGTTGGTGGCCCAGTTACCCACCTGGGAACCACAGAACGCCAGGTTCTGGAACTCGCACGGGAAGGTATTGAAGTCCTCGCCCTCGCCGAAGTAACCGGCCTTGACGTCGAGCTTGTTGTCGAGGAACTGATGCTGGATCCACAACTGGGTCAGACGCACCATATGGCCGCGACCGTAGACTTCCTGGGAGGAACTCAAGGTGCCCGCGCGCGGGTCGCCGATACGGTCGTTGGAGATGTTTTCGCCATTGCGGTTGGTCAGCTGGATCTTGGCCTGGGTGTTGTCCCAGCCCCAGAGTTTCTGCAGGTCCAGCGCCACGCCGAGGCCAAACTGGTCGGCATAGCGCGCGGTCTTGTCGTCGTTGTAGCCACCGTTGAGGTTGCCACCGACTTCACCCACGTAGTCGGCCTTGATGTCGATGCCTTGCTCGATCAGCCGGGTACGCTCGCCGCCCCAATCGCCGGTCATCCACTTGGAGTCAGCGCTGAACGCGTCAGCGGCATGCGCGTTGGCTGCCAGGCACATAGCTGCGACCGCCGACAGCTGGCAGATGAGTTGAGCGTTGTTCTTGATCTTCATCCCTACTTCCTCGTTTTATTGTTATTAACTGGCATCCCCTGTGGGAGCTCGCTCGCGATGGTCTCAACTGCACCGCGCTCATTCAGACGGTGCAGGCCATCGTTCACGTCCATCGCGAGCAGGCTCGCTCCTACAATCCCCTGTGGGAGCGAGCTTGCTCGCGATGGTCTCGACTGCACCGCGTTTGTTCAGGCGGTGCACGCCATGGTTCACGACAGTCTTGTGTTTCAGCGGCCTTTGAATTGGGTCACGTTGGCGCTGTGTGCCTCAATCCTTGGCAAACCCGCCGCCCCCAGGCGTTCACCGGTCTTGGCATCGAACAGCAGCACCTTGGCCGGATCGAATTGCAGGGTCAGGGTCTCGCCCACGGCGGGAGCCACATCCGGCGCCAGGCGGCAGCAGACCTTGGTATGATTCAGGTTGACGAACACCAGCGTGTCCGGCCCGGTCGGCTCGGTGACCTGGACCTCGGCCCGGATCGTCGGCAAACCGTTGGTTTCGCCAGACGCCAGCACAATCTGCTCCGGACGCATGCCGAGGATCACTTCGCGATCCTCGAGGCCAGCGTCCTGCATGCTCAATGGCAGCTCGACGCGCGCCTGGCCACTGTCGAGCAGGGCCAGCAGGCGGCCGTCCTTGCGCTGCAGGCGCAGGGGAATGAAGTTCATCGGCGGCGAGCCAATGAAGCTCGCGACGAACAGGTTGGCCGGGTCGTTGTAGATCTGCTTCGGCGTGCCGAACTGCTGGATGATCCCGTCCTTCATCACCGCCACCTTGTCCCCCAGGGTCATGGCTTCGATCTGGTCGTGGGTGACGTAGACCGTGGTGGTTTTCAGGCGCTGGTGCATCAGCTTCATTTCGGTACGCATCTCGACCCGCAGCTTGGCGTCGAGGTTGGACAGTGGTTCGTCGAACAGATAGATCTTCGGCCGCCGCGCCAACGCCCGGCCCATCGCCACGCGCTGTTGCTGGCCGCCGGAAAGCTGGCCCGGCTTGCGCCCGAGCAGGTGTTCGATCTGCAGCAGCTTGGACACCCGCGCCACTTCCTCATCGATTTCGGCGGTCGGCATTTTGCGAATCTTCAGGCCGAAGGCGATGTTGTCGCGCACGCTCATGGTCGGGTACAGCGCGTAGGACTGGAACACCATGGCGATGTCTCGGTCCTTGGGGCTCATGCCGCTGATGTCGGCGTCGTCCACCAGGATCGCCCCGCCGCTGATGTTCTCAAGGCCGGCAATACAGTTCATCAGGGTCGACTTGCCGCACCCGGACGGGCCGACCAGGATCAGGAACTCACCGTCGTCGATCTTCAGCTCGATGTTTTTCAAGGTGTCCGGCAAGCCGGCGCCATAGGTCTTGTTGACGTTGCGTAATTCGAGAGTTGCCATGTTCTACCCCTTGACCGCGCCGGACGTCAGCCCACGCAGGAAATACTTGCCAGCGAATATGTAGACCAGCAGTGTCGGCAACCCGGCGATCATCGCCGCCGCCATATCAACGTTGTATTCCTTGGCCCCGGTGCTGGTGTTGACCAGGTTGTTCAAGGCCACGGTGATCGGTTGCGCGTCGCCACTGGCGAAGACCACGCCAAACAGGAAGTCATTCCAGATCTGGGTGAACTGCCAGATCAGGCAGACCATCACGATCGGGATCGACATCGGCAGCAGGATCTTCCAGAAAATCGTGAAGAAGCCCGCGCCGTCCAGGCGTGCCGCCTTGACCAGGGCATCGGGAATGCTCACGTAGTAGTTACGGAAGAACAGCGTGGTGAACGCCAGCCCGTAGACGATGTGCACCAGCACCAGCCCGGTGGTGGTGTTGGCCAGGCCGAGCTTGCCGATGGTGAACGAGGCTGGCAGCAGCACGGTCTGGAACGGCAGGAAGCAGCCGAACAGCAGCAGGCCGAAGAACAGCTGCGAGCCACGGAAGCGCCACATCGACAGTACGTAGCCGTTCATCGCGCCAATAAAGGTCGAGATCAGTACCGCCGGCACGGTGATTTTCACCGAGTTCCAGAAGTACCCTCCTACGCTGTCCCAGGCCTTTAGCCAGCCGATGCCGTCGATCACTTGCGGCCAGCTCAGCAGGTTGCCGGTACGGATGTCTTCCGGCGACTTGAAGCTGGTCAACAACATCACCACCAACGGGATCAGGTACACCGCAGCGGCCAGCAGCAGCGTCGCGTAGATGGCGATCCGGCTGACGCTCAGGCGCGGGGTGGCAAGCGAGTTATTCATGGCGTTTGCCCCGCAGTTCGGAGTACAGGTACGGCACCAGGATCGCCAGGATCGCGCCGAGCATCATCATTGCGCTGGCGGAACCGATGCCCATCTGGCCACGGCTGAAAGTGAAGGAATACATGAACATCGCCGGCAGGTCGGAGGAGTACCCCGGGCCGCCCGCGGTCATGGCCGCGACCAGGTCGAAGCTCTTGATCGCGATGTGCGCGAGGATCATGAAGGCGCTGAAAAACACCGGGCGCAGGCTCGGCAGGACGATCTTCAGGTAGATGGTCGGCAGGCTTGCACCATCGACCTGGGCGGCGCGGATGATCGACTGGTCGACCCCGCGCAGACCGGCGAGGAACATCGCCATGACAAAACCCGAGGCTTGCCACACGGCGGCGATCACCAGGCAGTACACCACGCGATCCTGATCCACCAGCCAGTCCAGGCGAAAGCCTTCCCAGCCCCAGTCACGCAGCATCTTGTCCAGGCCCAGGCCCGGGTTTAGCAGCCACTTCCAGGCGGTACCGGTGACGATCATCGACAGCGCCATCGGGTACAGGTAGATGGTGCGGATGAAGCCTTCCTTGCGAATGCGCTGGTCCAGCAGCACCGCGAGGAACACCCCCAGCACCAGGCTGATGCCGATGAACAGGCCGCCGAACAGCGCGAGGTTCTTGCTCGCCACCCACCAGCGATCGTTGTCCAGCAGGCGGGTGTACTGCTGCAGGCCGACCCACTTGTAGCTCGGCATGAAGCTGGAATTGGTGAAGGACAGAACGAATGTCCAGATGATGTAACCGTAGAAGCCGACCAGAACGATCAGCATGCTGGGCGCCAAAACCAGTTTGGGCAGCCAGCGCTGCAGTGCATCGAACGGTGAGGCTTTGCTGAAAACCGCCACAGAGCTCATCGGGATTATCCAAGTGAAAGGAGTAAGAGTCGGAGTCGAGGAGAACCCTTGTGGGAGCGGGCTTGCCCGCGATAGCGATGCAACAGTCGACACTGCTGTTGAATGTCAGTCAGCTATCGCGGGCAAGCCCGCTCCCACAGGGTTACTCAGGGTCCAGGATTACTGCGCGGCTTTGACCGCCGAGGCCAACTGGGCGCTGGCCTTGGCCGGGTCGGCGTCCTTGTCGTTCATGAAGTTGGTGACGACGTCGAAGATCGCCCCCTGCACCGCTAGCGAAGTGGCCATGTTGTGGGCCATGCTCGGTTGCAGGCCGCCGGACTTGTCGTCCGCCAGGAAGTCCTTGGCCGCGGCCTGGGCGCAGGAGTCGAAGCCCAGCGCGCTCATGTCGTTGAGCATGTCGGTGCGCACCGGGATCGAGCCCTTGTTGATGCTGAAGACCTTCTGGAAGTCCTTGCCCAGCGCGACTTTGGCCAGGTCCTGCTGCGCGGCGATGTCACCCTTGCGATCGGCTTTCAACTTGAACACCGCCAGGGAGTCGATGTTGTAGGTGAAGGCGTTTTCAGTGCCTGGGAACGGCACGCACTGGTAATCCTTGCCGGCGACTTTGTTCGCCGCGGTCCACTCGCTCTTGGCCCAGTCACCCATCATCTGCATGCCAGCCTTGCCGTTGATCACGTCGGCGGCAGCGATGTTCCAGTCACGGCCCGCGCGGTTGGGGTCCATGTAGCCGATGAGTTTTTTCAGCACGGTGAAGGACTTGACCATCTCGGGGCCGGAGAGGGTTTTCTGGTCCAGGTCGACCAGGGCTTTCTTGTAGCCTTCAGCGCCCATGACCGAGAGCACCACGTCTTCGAACACGGTGCTGTCCTGCCATGGCTGGCCGCCGTGGGCCAGGGCAATGAAGCCGGCCGCCTTGAGCTTGTCGGCAGCGACGTAGAATTCTTCGAGGGTGGTCGGGGCCTTGTCGATCCCGGCTTTCTTGAACACTTCTGGGTTGATCCACAGCCAGTTGACGCGGTGGATGTTCACCGGTACTGCGACGTAGTCACCTTCGTATTTGACGGTGTCAGAGACTTTTTTCGACAGCAGGCCGTCCCAGTTTTCCGCCTTGGCGACCTCGGTCAGCGCGTCGGTGCTGAGCAGGCCGGTGCTGCCCCACTCCTGGATATCCGGGCCCTTGATCTGGGCCACGCCCGGTGGGTTGCCGGCCACGGCGCGGCTCTTGAGTACGGTCATGGCCGTTGCGCCACCGCCGCCTGCCACCGCACCGTCCTTCCAGATAAAGCCGTCTTTTTCAACCTGGGCCTTGAGTACGTCGACCGCTGCTTTTTCACCACCCGAGGTCCACCAGTGCACAACCTCCACGGAACCTTTGGGGTCGGCGGCCAGGGCGCTGAGGGGGAACATGGAGGCGAGGGAAATGACTGTGGCGAGGCGAGAAATCGCATTCATCTGAAGTACCTTTCTTGTTGTTATGCATGCAAGTCTGGTGCTTGCGCTGCAAACGAGTTTAAACAGGCTGGGATCCGCCGCAGGTAACGAAGCGACGGCGAAATGTCACCGCATGGTTACATAACCCGTGACCCAGAGCCCTGCGCCAACGCCGTAGCCATGCTCGGGGCCAACGGCAGCCGCGGAATCAGCACCGCCTGCCAGGCGTGATAAAGGTCCGGCTTGCCACCCCAGATCTGCGCACTCGGGCGATTGTCGGTATCCAGTTCGTGGTGCCAACTGCCATGGACGAGGTCGATCAGGTACTGCTCGCTGTACTCCCAAAGCCGCCGATACCAGGTTTCGTATAGGCCCTCGCCGGTGCGCTGGAGCAAGGCACTGGCCGCCGCGCTCGCCTCGCAGTGCACCCAATGCAAACGCTGACGCACCACTGGGCGACGGTCCCAGTCGAGGGTGTAGACCATGCCCGGCGCACCATCGACCTGCCAGGCGTGCTGGCAGTTGTTGGCGAACAGCTGCTGCGCATCGCGCAGCAGCCAGCCGGGGGTGAGCATGCCGGCCTGGACCCGCGCCGCCTCCAGGTGCAACAGCAGCCGCGCCCATTCAAACCCGTGGCCCGGGGTGGTGCCAAAGGGGCGGAAACCATCGGCCGGATTGGCCTGATTGTAGGCGTGCAGCGGCTGCCATTGACGGTCGAAATGCTCGACCACCAGGTACTGATTGGCGGCGCCGTGACCGTGGATCAGTCGCTCGGCAATGCGCAAGGCGCGGTTCAGCCAGCGGCTGTCCTGGGTGACGTCGGCCAGGGCGAGAAAGGCTTCGGTGGCGTGCATGTTGCTGTTGGCGCCGCGATAGGCTTCCTCGACGCTCCAGTCGCGATTGAACGACTCGCGCATCGCGCCCTCCTCCTCGCACCAGAAATGCCGGTCGATGATCTCGATCGCATCGTCAAGCAACGCCTGGGCACCAGGGCGCCGAGCGACCCGCGCGGAACTCGCGGCCAATGCGACGAACGCATGCAGGTAAGCGGCTTTACCGGTATTGCCGTCGCGGTGCTCGGGCGAGGCGAACCAGCCGCCGTGTTCGGCGTCACGCAGCGGCCCAGTGAGGGCCTGGATACCGTGATCCACCAGCTCGGCAAACCCTGGCAAGCCCTGGATATGGGCCAGGGCGAAGCTGTGGGTCATGCGCGCGGTGTTCATGGTTTCAGCTTGCGCGTCCGGCGGCAGGTGGCCGCGCTCGTCGAGATTGCCGAAACCTGTGGGCAGCCTGGAAGCCTTGGCGAACGCCAACAGGCGCAAGCCCTCGGCAGCCAGCCATTGTTGGTGGGCAGGTGAGTACATGGTGGACCTTTTTTTGTTGTTATGACTGCCAGCAGTCTAAACAACAGGTCGTGACGGCCAGGTAACGAAGGCGCCGAGTTATGTCACCAGGCTGTGACATTGGCTTCGGGTGCCATCGCGGGCAAGCCCGCTCCCACAGGAAATCCACCATCCGTCCCTGTGGGAGCGGGCTTGCCCGCGATCAACGATTACGCGATCCCTGATTAATCCACACTGCGCGGCAACTGCAGCGTCACCCGCAACCCACCCTCGCGCAAATTCTGCAAACTCACTTCGCCGCCATGGCTATGGGCGATGTTGCGCGCAATCCCCAACCCCAGGCCATACCCCTGCTGCTTCCCGGCCAGGCGAAAGTGTGGCTCGAACACTTGCTCCAGGCGCTGCTCCGGCACACCCGGGCCCTCGTCGTCGACATGCAGGATAAACGCGCTGTCATCGTCATCGATGTGCAGGTGGGCGGTCTGTCCGTACTTCAGCGCATTGTCGATCAGGTTGCCGATGCAGCGCTTGAGCGCCAGCGGTTTGCCCGGATACGCCGTGAGCGCCCGCCCCTGCTGGGTCACGCGGCCGTTGCCGTTGGGCGCCAGGTAAGGTTCGACCAGGCATTCGAGCACGTGATTGAGGTCCACCGGCTCGATGTTCTCGTGAATGTCGGTGTCCTTGACGCATTGCAGCGCGCCCTTGACCAGCAGCTCCAGCTCGTCCAGGTCGCGGCCGAACTTGGCCTGCAACTGCTCGTCGTCCAGCAGTTCGACCCGCAGCCGCAAGCGCGTGATCGGCGTACGCAGGTCATGGGAAATCGCGCTGAACAACTGGCTGCGCTCGGTCAGGTAGCGGCTGATGCGTTCGCGCATCGCATTGAATGCACGGCCCACTTCGACCACTTCGCTGCCGCCGCCCTCGGCCACCGGCAGCACGTCGGCGCCCAGGGACATGTCCCGCGCTGCCCGCGCCAGGCGCTTGAGCGGCCGGCTTTGCCAATGCACCAGCAGCCCGATGAACAGCAGCAGGAAGCCGCTGGTGAGCACGATGAACCACACCTGCTGCGACGGCAGGCCCTGTTCTTCAAGGCTGGTGTAGGGCTCGGGCAACAGGGAGGCGATGTACAGCCATTCGCCCTTGGCCAGTTTGATCTGGGTCACCAGCACCGGCGGGTTGACCGGCTCCAGCGTCAGCGCGTAGTGCGCCCAGGAGCGCGGCAATTCATCGAGCTTCAAGCCGCCATTGAAGATCCGCAGATCATCCGGGCTGACAAACTGCACGGAAATATCGGTGTCGGCCCCCAGCGACGTGCGCAGCACCTCGTCCACCGCGGCCAGCACCGCCTGCTTGCGCGGGGTGGCGGGCAGCAGTTGCATATCCAGGGGCTTGTCGTTGAGGGTGACCACAAATCGGGTGCCGCCCATGCTGCGCAATTGGTCCAGCACCAGCGGCCGATAGGCCACCGGCAACGAGCGGAAGTAACTGACGCTGGCGTTCATCGAATGAGCCAGGCTGCGGGCGGCGGTCACCAGCCCTTCGAGCTGGGTGGCGCGCAACTGCGAGACCCAGATCACGCTCGACAGGGCTTGGGCAAACAGTACCGCCAGCAACGTCAGCAACAGCATCCGCCCCAGCAGCGAGCGCGGTACCGGGACCTTGCGCAGCAGCCGGGCGAAAAACTCAGTGACCATTGCTGGCGACCACGCTGGCCGCCAGTTGATAACCGCTGCCGCGCACGGTACGGATCAGCCGTGGCGGCTTTTCGGTGTCGCGCAGGCGCTGGCGCAAGCGGCTGACCGCCATGTCGACAATCCGGTCCAGGGGCATCAGGTCGCGGCCCCGGGTGGCGTTGCCGATGGTGTCGCGGTCGAGGATGGCCTGGGGGTTATCGAGGAACAGTTTCAGCAAGGCAAAATCGGCGCCGGAGAGAATCACCTCCTCGCCGTCGGTGTGAAACAGCCGGTGGCTGACCATGTCCAGCCGCCACTCGTCGAAAGCCAGCACTTCGCCGCCCGAACGCTCCTGGCCGAACTGGGCCCGGCGCAGCAGGGCCTTGATCCGTGCCTGCAATTCACGGGGACTGAAGGGTTTGCCCAGGTAGTCGTCGGCGCCCAGTTCCAGGCCGATGACCCGGTCGGCCTCGTCGGAACTGGCGGTGAGCATGATGATCGGCACATGGGCCTGGCGTGGGTGCTGGCGCACCCAGCGACACAGGCTGAAGCCGTCTTCGTCGGGCAGCATCACGTCGAGGATCACCAGGTCGCAAGGCGCATCGTTCAGCGCCTGGCGAAACCCCGCGCCATCAGGCGTGGTACGCACCTGAAAGCCGGCACGACTGAGGTACGTGTCCAGCAACTCGCGTATTTCCTGATCGTCATCGACCAACAAAATCGACTTGTTGACTGAGCTCACGGGCGACTTCCTTATTGTTATGAAGGGGGCGGATTATGCTTGTTCGAGCGCCACACCCGCGCCCACCAGGCCGGAATACGGGGCTGTCACCAGCCACACCGGAATGCCCTTGAAGTAATCGCTCATGCAGCCCTTGTCGGCAAAGCAACGGGCGAAGCCACTTTCCAGGAAAAAATCGGCAAACCGCGGGATCACCCCACCGACAATGTAGACCCCGCCACGGGCACCGGTGGTCAGCACGTTGTTGCCCGCCACCCGACCCAGCCAGCAGCTGAACTGCTCAAGTACTTCGCGGGCAATCGGGTCGCCGGCCAGGCCAGCGGCGGTGATGGCTTGCGGGGTGTCGAGTGTTGGCGCGTGCCCGTCCACCGCGCAGATCGCCCGGTACAGCCGTGGCAAACCACCGCCGCTGAGCACGCTTTCTGCGCTGACATGGCCAATTTCGTTATGCAGGTGCTGCCACAACTGGGTTTCCCGCACGCTGCTCAACGGCAGGTCGACATGCCCGCCCTCACCCGGCAGGGCCGCCCAACGCCCCTGCCCCTGATCGAGCAAGGTGCCGACACCCAGGCCCGTGCCCGGGCCGATCACCACCGCCGGGCGTAGCGGCTCGGGGGTGCCGGCGCAGACCAGGCGAAACTCCCCCGGCTGCAGGCGCGTCATGCCCAGGGCCATGGCCGAGAAATCATTCACCAGCAACAGTTGCTCCAGTTGCAAGGCCTGGCAGAACGCCTTGCGACTCAGGCGCCAGTGGTTGTTGGTGAAACGAAACTCATCGCCACTGACCGGGCCGGCCACCGACAGGCAGACCGCACCGATCGCTCCGGGCGCCAGGCCCAGACCCTGGAGATAGGCACCAATGGCATCTTGCGGACAGGCAAAGTCGGCTGTCGCCAGCACCTGGACCGACTCCAGTTGCTGGTCTTTCCACAAGGCAAAACGTGCATTGGTACCGCCAATGTCACCGACCAGCGCTAGTTTCACTTAAGGGTCTCCAGGGCAGAGGTAAAGGCGCTGGCGCCCTGCTCTGCCGAGCTGAAGGCCATGCGCATGAAACCGAACAGTTCGCGCCCGCAACCAATGCCGTTATCCAGCAGGCCAGTGGCCGGGGTACGCGCGTCAAATTCAGCGGCGTCCACCAGCACTTGCAAAGTGCCTTTGACGCCATCGACGCGGATGATATCGCCCTCTTGCACGCGGGCCAAAGCGCCACCGACAAAAGCTTCAGGGCTGACGTGAATGGCCGCCGGGATTTTCCCCGACGCGCCGGACATCCGCCCGTCCGTGACCAGTGCCACTTTGAAGCCGCGATCCTGCAGCACGCCAAGGAACGGGGTCATCTTGTGCAGTTCCGGCATGCCATTGGAACGCGGGCCCTGGAAGCGCATCACGGCGACAAAATCCTTCTCCAACAGGCCAGCCTTGAACGCATCGGCCAGGTCCTGCTGATCCTGGAACACCATGGCCGGAGCCTCGACCACCTGATGTTCCGGGGCTACCGCCGAGACTTTCATCACACCGCGCCCCAGGTTGCCTTCCATCACCCGCAGGCCGCCTTCGGCCGAGAACGCCCGGGCCACCGGCCGCAGGATGTTTTCATCGAGGCTTTCGCTCGGGCCTTCGCGCCATACCAACTGACCGTCCTCGAGGAACGGCTCCTGGGTGTAGCGGCTCAGGCCGTGGCCGGCCACGGTGTTGACGTTTTCATGCAGCAGGCCGGCCGCCAGCAGCTCACGAATCAGGAACGACATGCCGCCAGCCGCCTGGAAGTGGTTGATGTCGGCCTTGCCGTTCGGGTAGACGTGGCTCAGGGTCGGCACCACCTCGGAGAGGTCGGCCATGTCCTGCCAGGTCAGTTGGATGCCCGCCGCCATGGCAATCGCCGGCATGTGCAGGGTGTGGTTGGTCGAGCCGCCGGTGGCGTGCAGGGCCACGATCGAGTTGACCAGCGAGCGTTCGTCGACGATTTCGCCGATCGGCATGAAGTTGCCGCTCTGCTTGGTCAGGCGGGTGATCTGGAACGCCGCCTCGCGGGTCAGGGCATCACGCAACGGGGTGTTCGGGTTGACGAACGAAGCACCCGGCAGGTGCAGGCCCATGACTTCCATCAGCAACTGGTTGGTGTTGGCAGTGCCGTAGAAGGTGCACGTGCCAGGGCTGTGGTAGGACTTCATTTCCGACTCCAGCAGCTCTTCGCGGCTGGCCTTGCCTTCGGCGTAACGCTGGCGAACGTCGGCTTTTTCCTTGTTGGAAATCCCCGAGACCATCGGGCCGCCCGGGACGAAGATGGTCGGCAGGTGACCAAAACGCAGCGAGCCCATCATCAGGCCCGGGACGATCTTGTCGCAGATGCCCAGCATCATCGCCGCGTCGAACATGTTGTGCGACAGCGCCACGGCGGTCGACAGGGCGATCACTTCACGGCTGGCAATCCCCAGCTCCATGCCCGGCTCGCCCTGGGTCACGCCGTCACACATTGCCGGGACACCACCGGCGAACTGGCCAACCGAGCCGATCTCGCGCAGCGCCTGCTTGATCTGTTCCGGGTAGGTCTCGTAGGGCTGGTGCGCCGAGAGCATGTCGTTATATGACGAAACAATTGCCACGTTGGCCGCGTTCATCATCCGCAGGCTTTGCTTGTCTTCGGTGCCACATCCGGCCACACCGTGGGCGAAGTTGGCACATTGCAGCTTGCCGCGCATCGGGCCATCACTGGCGGCGCCGCGAATCAATGCAAGGTAAGCCTCACGGGTAGCGCGGCTACGGGTGATAAGCCGTTCGGTGACCTCAAGTACGCGGGGATGCATGTGTAGAACTCCAGGCTAACGGATATGGCGACCTGTTCGTGTCTATGCTGATCAAGAGGCGTCCACGCGGGCAGCGTTTGACGGTTTTCTTGACCAATCGGACCAGTTGATTCAGGTCACTCGTTGTAGATAGAACAAAATATTGCCACTAAAAAGGCTTGTTTTCTATTTTTATGCGAATAATCTTGTAATTCCAACAACAAAACGACGGCGGCGCTGTTCAAATGACTCTTCGAATCGCAATCAATGGTTTTGGCCGTATCGGCCGCAACGTCCTGCGGGCACTGTATACCCAAGGCTACCGTCAGGATTTGCAGATCGTCGCCATCAACGATCTGGGCGACAGTTCGATGAACGCCCACCTGCTCAAGTACGACACCGTGCACGGCACGTTTGATGCCCAGGTGGAACACGACCAGGAGAGCCTGACGGTCAACGGCGACCGCATTGCGGTCAGCGCCATTCGCAACCCGGCCGAACTGCCATGGGCTGCAGAAAAGATCGACGTAGTGTTCGAATGCACCGGTCTGTTCACCGACCGGGCCAAAGCCGCCGCGCATATTAGCGCCGGCGCGCGCAAAGTGATCATTTCAGCACCGGCCAAGGGCGCCGATGCCACCGTGGTGTATGGGGTCAACCACGACATCCTGCGCCAGTCGCACCAGATCATCTCCAACGCCTCGTGCACCACCAACTGCCTGGCCCCGGTGGCCCAGGTGCTGCACCGCGAGCTGGGCATCGAGAGTGGCCTGATGACCACCATCCATGCCTACACCAACGACCAGAACCTGACGGACGTCTACCACAGCGACCCGTACCGCGCCCGCTCCGCCACCCAGAACATGATCCCGAGCAAGACCGGCGCCGCGGAAGCGGTGGGCCTGGTGCTGCCAGAGCTGGCCGGCAAGCTGACCGGCATGGCCGTGCGCGTGCCGGTGATCAACGTCTCCTTGGTGGATCTGACCGTGCAGCTCAAGCGCGACGTCACGGCCGATGAGGTCAACGCGCTGCTGCGCGAAGCCAGCCAGCACTCGAAAATCCTCGGCTACAACACCCTGCCCCTGGTTTCCAGCGACTTCAACCACAACCCGCTGTCGTCGATCTTCGACGCCAACCACACCAAAGTCAGCGGCAAGCTGCTCAAGGTGCTGGCCTGGTACGACAACGAATGGGGGTTCTCCAACCGCATGCTGGATAACTGCCTGGCGCTGTGCAACGCCGAATAAGCAATGCGGGAGCTGCCACCGGCAGCTCCCCTCTGGTTTTGTTGGAGCCCACCGATGATCGGCATCACCTTCACCGAAAAAACCATGGCGGCGCGCAAGCGTATCGCCCTGGTCGCCCATGACCACTGCAAGGTGTTCCTGCTCGACTGGGCCGAGCGCCAGAAACACAAGCTCGCCCAACACCAACTCGTCGCCACCGGCACCACCGGCATGTTGCTCAGCCAACGCCTGGACCTGCCAGTGGAAAGCATGATCAGCGGCCCACTGGGTGGCGATCAGCAGCTCGGGGCACAAATCGCCGAGCAACGCGTAGACCTGCTGGTGTTCTTCTGGGACCCCTTCGAACCACAACCCCACGACCCGGACATCAAGGCGCTGCTGCGGGTGGCCGCGGTCTGGAACATTCCAGTGGCCTGCAACGAATGCAGCGCCGACTACCTGCTCAGCAGCCCGCTGCTGGATCAGCCACACGCCCACCGGATCCCTGATTACCCAGCCTACCTACAAGGTCGCCGATAATTCCTACAGAAAGAAGCGCTTGACCTTTGACATAGATGATAAGCATTATCATTCGCTTGAAATCGATCAGGTCCTACTGTGAGTCAAGCGCACTTCAACCACGTCTTCCTCGCTCAGCGCGTCTCGCTGCTGCGCACATTGGAGCGGATGGTCAATAACCACAGCACCGCCGAGGACCTGTTGCAGGAAACCTACCTGCGCGTGACCCGGGCGTTGAGTGAGCGGGCCATCGACCACCTGGAACCCTTCGTCTTTCAAACTGCCCGCAACCTGGCGCTGGACCACCTGCGCGCCCGCCGTATCCAATCACGCACGATGCTCGAGGACGTACCGCTGGAGGTGGTGCAGAACGTTGCCGCGCCGCTGAGCAGTGCCGAGGACGCCGCCCATGCCGAACAGATGCTCGAACGCTTGAACATCAGCCTCAACCAACTGACTGCGCGCCAACAACAGATTTTCATCCTCAGCCGTCTGCATGGCCACAGCTACCTGGAGATCGCCGAGAAGCTCAGCGTGTCCCTGAGCACCGTGCAAAAGGACCTGAAGCTGATCATGGCGATCTGTGTCGGTGTCGCCGATCGTCTCAACGGCCGTTGAGTCGCTCGGTCCATTGTTTTGCACACCTGCGTCAGGGCGTCGGCTTTGTTACCCTTAGCCGAGGTTTGTAGCACTCTTATCCAAAACCAGCCGCGCGCAGACGTGGCCGAGGAACACCCGTGACGGACAGCCACCACTCCCACCCGCCAACCCCGGCGCGGGATTCAGCCAGCACCTCGGCGATGGATCAAGCCCTGGACTGGCTGATCGTGCTGGACAGTCCGAGCGAGGAGCAAAGCCGTGAATTTCACGCCTGGCTCGCCGCCGACCCACACAACGCCGAAGCCTTCGCCATGGCCCAGGCCGTCTGGGACGGCCCGCAAGTGGCACAGTGCGCACAGACCCTGGACAGCGCCAAGCGCAAGGTCAGCGTGCTCGGGCGCCTGCGCCCACACTGGAAACCCCTGGCCAGCGCGGCAGTGCTGCTGCTCGGCCTGTTCAGTTTCAGCAACCTGCCCATGCGCCTGCAGGCCGATCACCTGACCGTGGTCGGCGAGCGCCAGCGCCTGCAACTGGAGGACGGCTCGAAAGTCCTGCTCAACACCAACTCGGCGTTCTCCAGCACCATCAACGATCAACAACGCGTGGCTCGCCTGTTCCAGGGCGAAGCCTATTTCGAGGTAGCCGCCAATCGTGGCCTGCCCCTGGAAATCGATGCCGGGCCGGTCACCGCCAGCGTGCGCGATACCTCCTTCGCCGTGCGTTACCTGGACGGCGTCGCCCAGGTGCGGGTGCAGCGCGGCGATGTCGACCTGCGCAGCACCCACAGCGATGCACGGGTGCGCTTGAGCGCAGGCGAAAGTATCCGTATCGGGCCCAATGGTTTCGATCAACCGGCCCGCCTCGATCCCGCGACAGACCTGGCGTGGGTCCAGGGCCGCCTGGTGTTCGAAAACTGCCCGCTGAACCAGGTCCTGGCCGAGTTGCGCCGCTACTACCCGGGCTGGATCATCAACAACAACGAACAGTTGGCCAACGTTTCGGTCACCGGTAACTACCGCCTCGACCAGCCGCTGGACGTGGTCCGGTCGCTGGCTCACATCACCTCCGCCAAGCTCCAGGAGTTCCCGGCGCTGGTGATTTTGAACTGAATGAGAATTATTTTTACTCGATAGTCATTCGCCGTACGTCTCGTTATAGCCAATGCAATTGATTCGCATCCTTGATGCCAATCTGCACCTATAAGATTCGTGCGACACGGAGCGCTATCGATGTCCTCTCGCCTTACCCGCCAGTCCTCTTCACCATCCGCCCGCGTGCACAACTGCACGCTGTCCTTGCTGACCGCCGCCATGCTGCTGGCCGGCACCCAGGCTGCGCCTGTGATGGCCGCCACCCCGGCCCAACAGCCAAGCCGCCAGATGGGCGACTACAGCTTCGCCATTGCCCAGCAGCCACTGGTCTCGGCGCTCAACGAGTTCACCGCCGTCACCGGATGGCAGGTCGGCTTGCCGGCAGAACTGGCAGAAGGCGTGGCCTCGCCAGGCGTGCACGGCGCACTGAGCCCGGAAAAAGCCCTGGATCGCCTGTTGGTGGGGACCAACCTGAGCTATCGCAAGCTGGGCAGCAACAACATCGCGCTGGAAAAACGCACCGCCGGCGGCACCCTCGCACTGCAGCAGATGACCATCAGCGCCACGCGCCAGGAGCAGAGCGTCGACAGCGTGCCCAGCACCGTGACCGTGCACACCCGCGAAGAGCTGGATCGCAACAACGTCAACACCATCAAGGACCTGGTGCGCTATGAGCCAGGCGTATCGGTCGGCGGTACCGGCACCCGGGGCGGCATCAGCGGCTACAACATTCGCGGCATCGACGGCGACCGGATCCTGACCCAGGTCGACGGCGTCGAGATTCCCAACGGCTTCTTCAACGGCCCATATGCCAAGACCCAACGCAACTACGTTGACCCGGAAATCGTCAAGCGCGTGGAAATCCTCCGCGGCCCGGCCTCGGTGCTGTACGGCAGCAACGCTATCGGCGGCGCGGTGAGCTACTTCACCCTTGACCCGGAAGACATCATCAAGCCCGGCCAGGATGTCGGCGCCCGCCTGAAAACCGGTTACAGCTCCGCCGATGACAGCTGGCTGAAATCCGCCACCGTCGCCGGACGCGCCGATCAGTTCGATGGCTTGCTGCACTTCAGCCAGCGCGACGGTCACGAAACCGAATCCTACGGCCAAAACAACGGCACCGGCCTGGATCGCACCGCGGCCAACCCGGAAGACGTGCGCACCACTAACGTGCTGGCCAAGGCGGGCTGGAACTACGCCGAAGACGCCCGCCTGGGCCTGACCTACGAGAAGTACAAGGACCACCGCGACGCCGACCTGCAAAGCGCCGTCGGCGGCCCGTTCAACAATGGCCAACCCATGGGCATGTACCGCTCGCGCACCGGTGAAGAGACCGTCAGCCGCGAACGTTTCGGCCTGGAAAACAGCTTCGCCGTCGATGCCCTGCTGGTGGACAACCTGAAGTGGAGCCTGAACTACCAGATCGCCAAGACTGGCCAATCCACCCTGGAAAACTACTTCCCGTTCAGCCGCAACGTGATGCGCTCGCGCGAAACCCTCTACGAGGAAAAGCAGTGGGTGTTCGACGCGCAACTGGACAAGGCATTCGCCATCGGCGAGACCGGCCATGTGCTGACCTACGGCACCACCCTCAAACACCAGAAAGTCACCGGCTCGCGCACCGGCAGCGGCACCTGCCTGGCGGTAGGTCGTGGTTGCAGCGCCGTGGGTGCCATCAGCCCCAGCGATGTGCTGAAAAAATCCAGCGACTTCCCGGACCCGACCATCGACACCTACAGCCTGTTCGCCCAGGACCAGATCACCTGGAACGACTGGACCTTCATCCCGGGTCTGCGCTACGACTACACCAAGCTCAAGCCCCATGTCACCCAGGAGTTCCTCAACACCGTAGCGCCTGATGGCCTGGGTACGGTCAGCGACGAGAACAAGACCTGGCATCGGCTCTCGCCCAAGTTCGGCCTGACCTACGCCCTGGACGACAACTACACCTGGTTCGGCCAGTACGGCGAAGGTTTCCGGACGCCGACCGCCAAGGCCTTGTACGGTCGTTTCGAAAACGTCAACCCGGGCTACAGCGTGGCGCCGAACCCGGACCTGGAACCGGAAAAAAGCAAAACCTACGAGACTGGCCTGCGCGGCAACTTCGAGGCAGGCAACTTCGACATGGTGGTGTTCTATAACAAGTACCGCGACTTCATCAACGAAGACGCCGTGACCCCCGGCTACAACGAGCTGACGTTCCAGAGCAACAACATCAAGCACGCCACCATCAAGGGCATGGAGCTCAAGGGTCGCCTGAACCTCGATACCTTCGGCGCACCACAGGGCCTCTACACCAAGGGCTCGATCGCCTACGCCCACGGTCGCAACAATGACACTGGCGAGCCACTCAACTCGATCAACCCGCTGACCGGCGTGTTCGGCCTGGGCTATGACCAGGACAGCTACGGCGCCTTGCTCAGCTGGACCCTGGTGCAGAAGAAAAACCTGGTGGACGACAGCAGCTTCAAGTCGCCGGACGGCGTCAGCAGCCAGTTCAAGACCCCAGGCTATGGCGTGCTCGACCTGGCCGGTTTCTACAAGGTCAGCGACGACGTGACCCTCAGCGCCGGCGTGTACAACCTGGCGGACAAGAAATACTGGCAGTGGGACAACGTGCGCGGTTACGACAGCGTCGGCGAGGCCGCCGTGCTCAGCCCGGCCAACCTCGATCGCCTGACCGAGCCAGGCCGCAACTTCGCGATCAACCTGATCTGGGATATCTGATCGTTACCCGCTAATGGAAATCTCGTTGCGCCTTTTTCCCAGGCGCAGCGAGGATTTTTTACTGTGCTGCGCCTGCTGGTTCGTCTAGTTACCAAGCGCATCTCATTCTCAAGGACTTCTTCATGACCGCTGCCGATCCTACTCAACGCCCGAGCCTGCGTTCCCAACGCCTGAACCAGATCACCCACGAGCCCCATGCCAAGCTCGACGCCCTGGTCAAGGCCCATGCGCCGTTTGAAACCCAGGCCAACTTCGCCCGTTTTGTGGTGGCCCAGTACCTGTTCCAGTCGGAACTGGTGTCGCTGTACAACGATCCCGAGCTGATCGCCATCGTCCCCGACCTGGCAGAGCGCTGCCGCGCCGAAGCCGCCAAGGCCGACCTGGCTGACCTCGACACCCTGGTCCCGGCCCCGGTGGCAGGTGCCGTGCAACAGCCGAGCAAGGCCGAAGCCCTGGGCTGGCTGTTCGTTTCCGAAGGTTCGAAACTCGGTGCCGCGTTCCTGATCAAGCGTGCCGTAGGCCTGGGCCTGAGCGAAACCTTCGGTGCCCGCCACCTGGGCGAGCCGGCCGGTGGTCGCGCCGAAGGCTGGAAAAACTTCGTCAGGACCCTCGACGGCCTGGTATTCAGCGCCGAAGAAGAAGCCGCAGTCGATAAAGGCGCCATCGACGCCTTCAACCGCTTCACCGTATTGCTGGAACAGGCTTACGCCACCGAACCTGAACTGGCCTGATTGAACCCCTGCCCTGCCCAACCTGGTTGGGCAGGGCAAACCTGTAGCCTTGCGATCCAACCTCGCGGTCAACCTCTGAATAATCCATGTCTCGCCTCGCTTCCTCCAAACTCGCGCGCATCCTCTTCGGCCTGCTGGCCTATGTCAGCCTGGGCATTGGCCTGATCGCCATTGTCGTGCCGGGGTTGCCGACCACCGAATTCATCCTGTTGGCCGCCTGGGCGGCGACCAAGAGTTCGCCGCGCCTGAGTGCCTGGCTGGAAAACCATCGGCTGTTCGGGCCGATCCTGAAAAACTGGCGCAACGGCAAGATTGTCGCGCGTCGGGCCAAGATCAGCGCCACCGCGAGCATGCTGCTGTGTGCCGGCCTGATGCTGGTGATGCTCGACCACGGCTGGCCGATCTACCTCGCCATCGCCGGCATGAGCCTGGGCAACCTGTGGATCTGGTCGCGCCCGGAGTCCCTGCCTCAAGCCTCCTGATATCTCCAGTCCCTGCCGCGCCAGCGACCGTTCGTCGGCTGTCGCTCATGCCCAGCTCTTGTAAGCCGATGTGTCACACATGGCGCTGAATGGATTTGGCGAGCGGGTCGCTCAAGACCCTCAGCCCACCAGTCATCCCTTCGCGAGATCGCCCCATGTTCGACTCTCTTTCCATCCGCCTGAAAATCGTGCTGTTGTCCGGACTGTGCCTGTTGGGCGTGGTGGGCCTGATCGTCGGCATGAACATCTACCAGACCAATCAGAACGATCAACTGGTCAGCGCCTCCAGCACCCGGATGCTCACGGCCAGCGTCGAGAACCTGCTGCAGGCCAAGGCTGCCGAGCAGGCGGTGCGGGTGCAGAAGACCTTCGGCGAAAGCCTGCTGGTAGTGACCGCCCTGGCCGACCAGATCGCTGATCTGCGTCGTCTGGCCGGCAAGCGCGCCCTGGATCCCGGCGCCCTGCGCGAGGAGTTGAACCAGAGCCTGAAGAGCGCTTTCGAGCGCAACACCGGGGTCTTGGGAATCTGGCTGGCATTCGAACCCAATGGCCTGGACGGCCAGGACCAGGGCTTCGTCGACGACGCCGCTCGCCTGTCCAACGAAGCCGGGCGATTCGCCAGTTACTGGAGCCGAGCCGGGGGGACCGGGGAAAACACCATCATGACCGAAGAGGACATGACCAAGACCACCCTCAATCTCAGTGGCACCCCGTACAACAGCTGGTACACCTGCCCCCGCGACAGCAAGCGTACCTGCCTGCTCGACCCCTATGCCGACACCGTCGCCGGCAAGGAAATGCTGATGACCAGTATTTCCGTGCCGTTGCTGGTCAATGGCAAGGCCATCGGCGTGGTCGGTATCGACATTTCCCTCGACGCCCTGCAAGCGGCCGCCCTCAGCTCCCAGCGGGACTTGTTCAACGGTGCCGGGCACATGCTGATCGTGTCTGGCAGCGGTGCGCTGGCCGGCTACAGCGTCGACGCCAGCAAACTGGGGAAAAACCTGGTCGAGGCCCTGGGCAACGATGGCAAGGAAGTGCTGCAACTGATCAACGCCAACACGGCGAAAATTCTCCAGCACGGCGACCTGATCCGCGCGGTGCTGCCGGTCAGCCCGATTGCCGACACCAAGCCTTGGGGGGTAGTGATCGACCTGCCCCGGCAAGTGCTGCTGGCCGACTCGCTGAAACTGCAAACGGTGCTCGATGAGGCGCAGGACCTTGGCACCTACAAGACTCTGGCCGTGGCCATCGGCGCCGGCCTGCTGGGCCTGCTGCTGATGTGGTTGACTGCCTCCGGCGTGACCCGGCCAATCAACAGCGTGGCGACCATGCTCAAGGCGATTGCCAGCGGCGACGGCGACCTCACCCAACGCCTGAACTACAGCAAGCAAGACGAGTTGGGCGAGCTGGTGAGCTGGTTCAACCGCTTCCTCGACAAACTGCAGCCGACCATCGCACAGATCAAGCAAAGCATCACCGACGCCCGGGGCACCGCCGACCAGTCCTCGGCAATCGCCCGCCAGACCAGCGAAGGCATGCAGGTGCAGTTCCGCGAAATCGACCAGGTCGCCACCGCCTCCAACGAAATGAGCGCCACCGCCCATGACGTCGCCAACAGCGCCTCGAATGCCGCCAGCGCCGCCAGGGGCGCGGACCAGTCGGCCCGGGACGGGATGTCGATCATCGAACGCAGCACCCGCGACATCAATCAACTGGCCGAAGAAGTCAGCAAGGCAGTGACCGAAGTCGAAGCGTTGGCCGTCAACAGCGAGCAGATCGGCTCGGTGCTGGAAGTGATCCGTAGCATCGCCGAACAGACCAACCTGCTGGCCCTCAACGCCGCGATCGAGGCGGCTCGCGCCGGCGAAAGCGGACGCGGCTTTGCGGTGGTCGCCGATGAAGTGCGCAACCTGGCCAAGCGTACCCAGGATTCGGTCGAGGAGATCCGCCTGGTGATCGAGCGGATCCAGACCGGCACCCGCGGCGTGGTCGCCACCATGCATTCGAGCCAGACCCAGGCGCACAACAACGCCGGGCAGATCCAGCAAGCGGTGCAGGCCCTGGGCAAGATCAGCGAGGCAGTCACGGTGATCAGCGACATGAACCTGCAGATCGCCAGTGCCGCCGAGCAGCAGAGCGCCGTGGCCGAAGAGGTCAACCGCAACGTTTCGGCGATCCGCACGGTCACCGAGACCCTGACCGAGCAAGCCACCGAGTCGGCGCAGATCAGTAGCCAGCTCAACTCCCTGGCCACCCACCAGATGAAACTGATGGACCAGTTCCGGGTTTAGGCCCTCCACCACAGCGCTTTTGTTCTATGCTCGAGCCCTCTTTCGGAGGGCTCTCGATGACCACTTTGCTGACTGCCCTGCAAGCCGCATTGGGCTTGCAGAAAACTGCCATCCGGTTCACCGCCGAGGGCGCCCTGCCCTCGGCGTTTGCCGTCACCGAGCTGGCCAGCGCCAGCATTGCGGTGGCCGGCCAGGCCCTCAGCGAACTGCTGCAGCAACAGACCGGCCGTTTACCGACCCTCGAAGTTGATCGCCGACTTGCCTCCTTCTGGTTCGCCACCTCCTTGCGCCCGCTGGGCTGGAAGGTGCCGCCGATGTGGGATCCGCTCGCCGGTGACTATGCCACGGGCGATGGCTGGATCCGCCTGCACACCAATGCTGCCCATCATCGACGCGCCGCCGAAAAAGTACTGGGTGCCTGCAGCGACCGCAGCGCGATGGCCGCCAAGGTTGCGCCGTGGGCCAAGGAGGATCTGGAACAGGCGGTGGTCGACGCCGGGGGCTGCGCGGCGGTCATGCGCTCCTGGCAGCAATGGCAGGTCCATCCCCAGGGGCTGGCGGTCAATGCCGAGCCGCTGGTGCACTTGGCGCCCCTTGAGGATCAACGCCGGCAGGCCTGGTCGGGATCAGTCGCGAGGCCGCTGGCGGGGCTCAGGGTGCTGGACCTGACCCGGGTCCTTGCCGGCCCCGCAGCCAGTCGTTTTCTCGCCGGCCTGGGCGCCGATGTGCTGCGCATCGACCCACCCCACTGGCACGAGCCGGGCGTGGTCGCGGAAATGACCCTGGGCAAACGCTGCGCCCACCTTGACCTGCACCAACGCAGCGACCGCCAGGTGTTTGAAGCCCTGCTCAAGGACGCCGACATCCTGCTCCATGGCTACCGCGCCGACGCCCTGGAAAACCTCGGCTACGGCACCCGTGCACGCCAGGCGCTGGCGCCGGGGCTGATCGACGTCAGCCTCAATGCCTATGGCTGGAGCGGTCCCTGGCAGAATCGCCGGGGCTTCGACAGTCTGGTGCAGATGAGCACCGGCATCGCCGAAGCCGGCATGGCCTGGCAGCACAGCGACCAACCGACGCCCTTGCCGGTGCAGGCCCTGGACCACGCCACCGGGTACCTGATGGCGGCCAGCTGTCTCAAGCTGTTGACCGAGCGCCTGGCCAGCGGCTGCGGCGGATCCGCCCGCCTGTCATTGGCGCGCACGGCGAAGCTGCTGCTGCAACAGCCCGCCACACCACAACCGGCGCTGCGTGCCGAAGAGGCCAGCGATCAGGGACTCGTGCTGGAACAAACAACCTGGGGACCGGCCAATCGACTGCAGGTGCCACTAACCATCAGCGGCACGCCCCTGCAGTGGTCACTGCCGGCCGGGGAACTGGGGGCCCATCGGGCACGGTGGTGAACAGCGCCTGCTATGGGCATTCAGGCAGCGATGGTGCCCGCAAAATCTGCTGGCAGCCAAAAATCCTGTGGGAGCGGGCTTGCCCGCGATGGTCTCAAGAGCGCTGCGTTGATCCTGAATCTGCGCGTTATCGTTGACGTCCATCGCGGGCAAGCCCGCTCCCACACAATCCGGCGAAGCCGGTCTTTGCTACACCTCAATCCCCCCGACTCAAGGACGTCCACAACACTTGCGCCGCATAACCCCGGTATGGTCGCCAGCTTTCTGCCCGGGCCAACAGGTGCTGGGCGCTGACTGGCTGGCCTTCGAGGGCGGCCAGCGCCTTGAGCAGCCCCACATCCCCCGGCGGGAACGCGTCCGCCTCGCGCATCTGGCGCAAGGCAATGTACTGGGCCGTCCAGTCACCCACGCCCCATAACGCCAGCAACGGCGCCACGGACGCCGGCAGGTGCTCGCGCGCCTCGAACAACTCAGGGTTCTCCAGCAACGCCTGGGCCACACCCGACAAAGTGCGCCCACGGCTGCGGGGCATGCCCAGCGTGGCCAGATCCGCCGAAGCCAACACCTGCGCCTCGGGAAACACCTGCCTCAGGCCCGGCAACCACGGCTCGGGCCCCACCAGCGGCGCGCCGTATTGCGCCACCAGCTTACCCGCCAGCCTGATCGCCGCCGCCACACTGATCTGCTGCCCCAGCACCGCCCGCATCGCCAACTCCAGGCCGTCCCAGGTGCCCGGCACACGCAAGCCCGGGCGCCGGGCAATCAACGGCGCCAGCAGCGGGTCTGTGGCCAGGTGCCGGTGGATGGCCGGCAAGTGCGCATCGAGGTCGAACATCCGCCGCAAGCGCGCCACGATCTGCGGCAACGCCGCCGAATCGGCATAGGCCAGCTCTACCGCCAGGCCGTGACCCGGCGCCTGGCTGATGACAAACGTCCCCTGCAAACCGTGCAGGCAGAAGCTGCGGGCGTACGACCCGGAGCGAACCACCTCGAGCCCATCGATGGCCCGCGCCGCCAAGAAGTCGAGCATCGCCGGCCAATCGTAGGCCCCCTGATAGTCGAGCGTCAGCCTCACAAACTCAGCACGCCGCTGTACAAGCCATAGGCCGCCACCAACGCACCGACAACCACGCAGGCGAAAATGCCTTTTTCGATGTGGGTGAACAACGGCTGGCCCTGCTCATGCTTGGCCTTGGCGAACAGAATCACCCCCGGTGCATACAGCAGCGCCGACAGCAGCAGGTACTTGACCCCTCCGGCATACAGCAGCCAGACCGCATAAACCAGGGCGATCGAGCCAATCAGCAAATCCTTGGTGCGCTCGCCCGAGGCGTTTTCATAGGTTTCACCGCGCCCGCTCAACAGCACCGCGTAAGCCGCCGACCACAAGTAAGGCACCAGGATCATCGACGAGGCGAGGTAGATCAGGCTGGTGTAGGTACCAGCAGAAAACAGGGTGATCAGCAGAAACAGCTGGATCATCGCGTTGGTCAGCCACAGCGCGTTGACCGGTACATGGTTGGCGTTTTCCTTTTTCAGGAACGCCGGCATGGTCTTGTCCCGGGCCGTGGCAAACAGGATTTCAGCGCACAGCAGCGCCCACGACAGCAATGCCCCAAGCAACGAAATGGCCAGGCCGACGCTGATCAGCAAAGCGCCCCACGGCCCGACAATGTGCTCCAGCACCGCCGCCAGCGAAGGGTTCTGCAGGTTGGCCAGCTCCGGCTGACTCATGATCCCCAGTGACAGCACGTTCACCAGCACCAACAGCGCCAGCACCCCGATAAAGCCAATGACGGTGGCCCGGCCCACGTCGGAGCGTTTTTCCGCGCGGGCCGAATACACGCTCGCGCCTTCGATGCCGATAAACACGAATACCGTGACCAGCATCATGTTGCGCACCTGGTCCATCACGCTGCCGAAGTTCGGGTTACTGCGCCCCCAGATATCCCGGGTAAAGATGTCAGCCTTGAACGCCACGGCGGCAATCACGATGAACATCACCAGCGGCACGATCTTGGCCACCGTGGTCACCTGGTTGATGAACGCCGCCTCCTTGATCCCGCGCATCACCAGGAAATGCACCGCCCACAGCAGCACCGAGGCGCAGCCGATGGCAATCGGCGTATTGCCCTGGCCAAACACCGGAAAGAAGTAACCCAGGGTGCTGAACAGCAGCACGAAATAGCCAACGTTGCCCAGCCAGGCACTGATCCAGTAGCCCCAGGCCGAGGAGAACCCCATGTAGTCGCCAAACCCGGCCTTGGCGTAGGCGTACACCCCCGAGTCCAGTTCAGGCTTGCGATTGGCCAGGGTCTGGAACACAAAGGCCAGGGTCAGCATGCCCACGGCGGTGATGGCCCAGCCGATCAACACGGCCCCGGCATCGGCGCGGGCGGCCATGTTCTGCGGCAAGGAAAAGATCCCGCCGCCAATCATCGAGCCGACCACCAAGGCGATCAAGGCACTGAGTCGGAGCTTTTGCGCCGGTTGCGACATCGTTACCTCTCAAATCGACGTTTTGTCATGTTTGCGAACCATAACAAGTGTTCACTCAATTAAATATCCAGCGCAGCCGAACGTTTATCAGTAAAGGATAAAAATCAGACTTCGCTTAGAACTGTCTCATCTATGCCGCCGGGGGATTTTGCCAGTTTTGTGAAGCATTTCCGATAAATCCATTCTGTACTGAGAACCGCCGGTAAAAATTTGCACATTCTGAAAAACCAACTAGCTTCATATCTTGCTGCAATACGATGCATTCCCTTTAGTTTCACCTGGAAGCCTCTAGGAGAGGCCTCTCAGCGCGTTAACAAACCGACGAAAGTCATTCATCAACAATGGAATGTGGCAATGAACTGATCTAAGTCAGCTGTTTGAAACGTCAGCGGATTTACTCTGCGAACTCACTTCTCCTGCATTGGAGTCATGCAATGTCAGAATCTCCCGGAAAACTACGACTAGGTGCCCTGGTCGCGCTTGTGGTCGGCTCCATGATTGGCGGCGGGATCTTTTCCTTGCCCCAGAACATGGCCGCCAGTGCCGATGTCGGCGCTGTTTTGATCGGCTGGGCTATCACCGCTGTCGGTATGTTGACCCTGGCCTTTGTCTTCCAGACCCTGGCCAATCGCAAGCCGAATCTGGATGGCGGGGTCTACGCCTATGCCAAGGCCGGTTTCGGCGACTACATGGGTTTCTCCTCGGCCTGGGGCTACTGGATCAGTGCCTGGTTGGGGAACGTCGGTTACTTCGTATTGCTGTTCAGCACCCTGGGTTACTTCTTCCCGATTTTCGGCGAAGGCAACACCGTCGCCGCCGTCATCGGTGCGTCTGTGCTGTTGTGGGCGGTGCACTTCCTGGTCCTGCGCGGGATCAAGGAAGCAGCGTTCATCAACCTGGTGACCACGGTGGCCAAGGTTGTACCGCTGCTGCTGTTTGTCCTGATCGCCATTTTCGCCTTCAAACTGGACATCTTCACTGCCGATATCTGGGGGATCAAGAACCCGGACCTGGGCAGCGTGATGGACCAGGTGCGCAACATGATGCTGGTCACCGTCTGGGTGTTCATCGGTATCGAGGGCGCGAGCATCTTCTCCTCCCGTGCGGAAAAACGCTCGGACGTGGGTAAAGCCACGGTGATCGGCTTCATTACCGTGCTGCTGTTCCTGGTGCTGGTGAACGTCCTGTCGCTGGGGATCATGACTCAACCGGAACTGGCCAAGCTGCAGAACCCGTCGATGGCCGCCGTGCTTGAGCACGTGGTGGGTCACTGGGGTGCGGTGCTGATTAGTGTTGGCTTGATCATCTCCCTGCTGGGCGCCCTGCTGTCGTGGGTCCTGCTGTGTGCGGAGATCATGTTCGCCGCCGCCAAAGACCACACCATGCCGGAGTTCCTGCGCAAGGAAAACGAGAACCACGTACCGGTCAACGCCCTGTGGCTGACCAACGCCATGGTGCAGATCTTCCTGATCATCACCCTGTTCTCGGCCAGTACCTACCTGTCGCTGATCTACCTCGCGACCTCGATGATCCTGGTGCCTTACCTCTGGTCGGCGGCCTACGCCCTGCTGTTGGCAGTGCGCGGCGAGACTTACGAGAACGCCCTGGCCGAACGCAAGAAAGACCTGTTCATCGGCGCCGTAGCCCTGATCTATGCGGTCTGGCTGATTTACGCCGGCGGCCTGAAGTACCTGCTGCTCTCTGCCCTGCTCTATGCCCCTGGCGTGATTCTGTTCGCCAAGGCCAAGCGCGAGTTGGGCAAACCGATTTTCACCAACGTCGAGAAGCTGATTTTCGCCGCGGTAGTCATAGGTGCGCTGGTAGCGGCCTATGGGCTCTACGACGGCTTCCTGACCCTGTAACACTCAAGTTTGTATTGTCATCTGGAGGATCACTGTAATGACCACGGAAAAAGTTAAGTACGGCGTACATTCCGAAGCCGGCAAACTGCGCAAAGTCATGGTTTGCTCCCCCGGCCTGGCCCACCAGCGGCTGACCCCGAACAACTGTGACGAACTGCTTTTCGATGATGTGCTGTGGGTTGCCCAAGCCAAGCGTGACCATTTCGACTTCGTTACCAAGATGCGCGAACGCGGGATCGACGTGCTGGAAATGCACAACCTGCTGACCGACATCGTTGCCATCCCCGAAGCGCTGGACTGGATCCTGGAACGCAAGGTCACCGCCGACTCGGTAGGCCTGGGCCTGATCAACGAAGTGAAATCCTGGCTGCGCAGCCTGGAGCCACGGCACATCGCCGAGTACCTGATCGGTGGCGTGTCCGCCGATGATCTGCCGGACAGCTTCGGTGGCAAGACCATCCAGATGTTCCGCGACTTCCTCGGCCACACCAGCTTCATCCTGCCACCGCTGCCCAACACCCAGTTCACCCGCGACACCACCTGCTGGATCTACGGTGGCGTGACGCTGAACCCGATGTACTGGCCGGCCCGTCGCCAGGAAACCCTGCTGACCACCGCCATCTATAAGTTCCACCCTCAGTTCACCAACGCCGACTTCGAGATCTGGTACGGCGACCCGGACCTGGATCACGGCAGCTCCACCCTTGAAGGCGGCGACGTCATGCCGATCGGCAACGGTGTGGTCCTGATCGGCATGGGCGAGCGCTCGTCCCGCCAGGCCATCGGCCAACTGGCACTGAACCTGTTCAAGAACAAAGCCGTCGAGAAAGTGATCGTTGCCGGCCTGCCGAAGTCCCGCGCAGCCATGCACCTGGACACCGTGTTCAGCTTCTGCGACCGCGACCTGGTCACGGTCTTCCCGGAAGTGGTGAACCAGATCGTTGCCTTCACCCTGCGACCTGACGAAAGCAAACAGGGCGGCATCGACATCCGCCGCGAGGAAACCAGTTTCCTCGACACCGTGGCCAAGGCCCTCAACCTCAAGGCGTTGCGCGTGGTGGAAACCGGCGGCAACAGCTTCGCCGCCGAACGCGAGCAGTGGGACGACGGCAACAACGTGGTCGCCGTGGAGCCAGGCGTGGTCATCGGTTACGACCGTAACACCTACACCAACACCCTGCTGCGCAAGGCCGGGATCGAGGTCATCACCATCAGCGCCGGCGAGCTCGGTCGCGGCCGTGGCGGCGGCCACTGCATGACCTGCCCGATCATCCGCGACCCAATCGACTACTAACCTATAAACCCTGGCCGACACTTATCGAGTGCGGCCAGGGGGATAACCGAAACCCAAGGAGATCCAAAATGGCTTTTAACATTCATAACCGCAATCTGCTGAGCCTGGAACACCACACCCCTCGCGAATTGCGTTATCTGCTCGACCTGTCCCGCGACCTCAAGCGCGCCAAGTACACCGGTACCGAGCAGCAGCACCTCAAAGGCAACAACATCGCGCTGATCTTCGAAAAAACCTCGACCCGCACCCGCTGCGCGTTCGAAGTGGCCGCTTATGACCAGGGCGCCAACGTCACCTACATCGACCCGAACTCCTCGCAGATCGGCCACAAAGAAAGCATGAAGGACACCGCCCGCGTACTGGGGCGCATGTACGACGCCATCGAATACCGTGGCTTCAAGCAGGAAATCGTCGAAGAACTGGCGAAGTTCGCCGGCGTACCGGTGTTCAACGGCCTGACCGATGAATACCACCCGACCCAAATGATCGCCGACGTGCTGACCATGCGTGAACACGCCGACAAGCCGATCCACGAGATCAGCTACGCCTACCTGGGCGACGCGCGCAACAACATGGGCAACTCGCTGCTGCTGGTCGGCGCCAAGCTGGGCATGGACGTACGCATCTGCGCACCCAAAGCCCTGTGGCCTCTCGACGACCTGGTGGCTCGCTGCAAAAAATACGCGGAAGAAAGTGGCGCCCGCATCACCCTGACCGAAGACCCGAAAGCCGCGGTCAAGGGCGTGGACTTCATCCACACCGACGTCTGGGTATCGATGGGCGAGCCTGTCGAAGCCTGGGCCGAACGGATCCAGCAACTGCTGCCGTACCAGGTCAACGCCGAGCTGATGAAAGCCACCGGCAACCCACGCACCAAGTTCATGCACTGCCTGCCAGCCTTCCACAACAGCGATACCAAGATCGGCAAGCAGATTGCCGAGCAGTATCCGCACCTGGCCAATGGCATCGAAGTGACCGATGACGTGTTCGAGTCGCCAGCCTGCATCGCCTTCGAGCAAGCGGAAAACCGCATGCACACGATCAAGGCGATCCTGGTATCGACCCTGGCTGATCTGTAACAGCTCACTCGGCTCCCACTGACTGGACACAGTCAATGTGGGAGCTGGCTTGCCTGCGATGGCAGCACCCCGGTGCTTCTGACAGACCTTGGTGATGCTATCGCGAGCAAGCTCGCTCCTGCAGGGGACCGCGTACCGGCTTATATCTCTTCGAAGAAGGACTGCATTATGCGTATCGTCGTTGCTCTGGGCGGTAACGCCCTCCTACGTCGTGGTGAACCCATGACGGCAGACAATCAACGCGCCAACATCCGGATCGCCACCGAACAGATCGCCAAGATCCACCCCGGCAATCAACTGGTGATCGCTCACGGCAATGGCCCGCAAGTCGGCCTGCTGTCGCTGCAGGCAGCCGCCTACACCTCCGTTTCCCCCTACCCGCTGGACGTGCTCGGTGCCGAAACCGAAGGCATGATCGGCTACATCATCGAACAGGAACTGGGCAATCTGCTGGACTTCGAGGTGCCGTTCGCAACCCTGTTGACCCAGGTTGAAGTCGACGCCAACGACCCGGCGTTCAAGAACCCGACCAAGCCGATCGGCCCGGTCTACAGCAAGGCTGAAGCCCAAGCGCTGGCGGCGGAAAAAGGCTGGGCCATCGCCCCCGATGGCGACAAGTTCCGCCGCGTGGTGGCCAGCCCGAAACCCAAGCGTATTTTCGAAATCCGCCCGATCAAGTGGTTGCTGGAAAAGGGCAGCATCGTGATCTGCGCCGGGGGTGGCGGGATCCCGACCATGTACGACGAGAACCACAAGCTCAAGGGCATCGAAGCGGTGATCGACAAGGACCTGTGCTCGGCGCTGCTGGCCGAACAGCTGGAAGGTGACTTGCTGGTGATTGCCACCGACGTCAGCGCGGCGTTCATCGACTTCGGCAAGCCCACCCAGAAAGCCATCGCCCAGGCGCACCCCGACGAAATGGAAAAACTCGGCTTCGCCGCTGGCTCCATGGGGCCGAAAGTCCAGGCCGCCTGCGACTTCGCGCGCAACACTGGAAAAGTCGCGGTGATCGGTTCACTCTCGGACATCGAAGCGATCGTCCAGGGCAAGGCCGGCACCCGAATCAGCACGTCCAAACCTGGCATTACTTACCTGTAAGGAGAGACGTCTATGGCAAAGTTTGAGCCAGGTCATTTGCACATCGAGCGTCATGCACTGACCCCGGATGATGTCAGCTACAACGTGCACCTCGACTACGAAGTCAGCAAGAGCCCCAAGGGCGACAAGGGCATCCAGTTCACCATGCATGGCAACATTCAGGGCAAGGACATGAGCGAGACGTTCTTCCTGCCCAAGGAGGAGGCCTACAACTTTGCCAACAACGTGACGAAGATCGCCGAGAAGTACGGCATTCCAAAGACCCACAGCCAGATCGGCTCGGTGCACAAGCATTACGACCTGATGTTTGAAGACATCCGGGTGCAACTGAACATGAAATCCGGCGACCCGGTGAATATCGAACACTTCGAGTAATCCCATCCCGCTCGCGATGGCGCGCTGTCGACTGACACAGCGCTATCGCGAGCAGGCTTTCACCATTCGCCCGCCCCAAGGCATACTTGCCCCCCTCCGCACCTCAGAACCAACAAACGCCCCATGCGTATCCACGTCAGTTTCATCGACCGCGTCGGCATCACCCAGGAAGTCCTGGCCTTGCTCGGTGGGCGCAACCTCAACCTGGATGCGGTGGAAATGGTCCCGCCGAACGTCTACATCGACGCCCCGACCTTGAGCCCGCAAGTGCTCGAAGAACTGCGCGATGCCTTGTTCAGCGTACGTGGTGTGCAAGCGGTGACCGTGGTCGACATCCTTCCCGGACAACGCCGCCACCTGCAATTGGATGCCCTGCTGGCCGCCATGACCGACCCGGTGCTGGCCCTCGACAGTGCCGGCACCATTCTGTTGGCCAACCCGGCGTTGATCGCCCTGTACGGCCGCGAACCGGCCGGGGAAAACGTCGCCGAACTGTTTGCCGACCCAGCCCTGCTGGAAACCTTGCTGGAGCACGGGTTTCGCTTGCCGCTGCGGGAAATCACGGTCAACGGCCAGACCTTGTTGCTGGGCGCCACGCCGATCACCGACGCTGGCGCCCTGCTGACCCTGTATCCACCCAACCGGATCGGCGAACAGCTCTCGGCACTGCATCATGATCACGCCGAAGGTTTTGATGCCTTGCTCGGCGAGTCGCCGGCGATCCGCACACTCAAGGCCCGTGCGCAGCGGGTAGCCGCCCTCGACGCGCCACTGTTGATCCAGGGTGAAACCGGCACCGGCAAGGAACTGGTGGCCCGCGCCTGCCATGCCATCAGCGCCCGCCACAGCGCGCCGTTCCTGGCGTTGAACTGTGCGGCCTTGCCGGAAAACCTCGCCGAAAGCGAACTGTTCGGCTACGCCCCCGGTGCCTTTACCGGCGCCCAGCGCGGTGGTAAGCCGGGGCTGATGGAACTGGCCAACCAGGGCACGGTGTTTCTCGACGAGATTGGCGAGATGTCGCCGTATCTGCAGGCCAAGCTCCTGCGGTTTCTCAACGATGGCAGCTTTCGCCGGGTGGGCGGGGACCGTGAGGTCAAGGTCAACGTGCGGATCCTCAGCGCGACCCACCGTGACCTGGAGAAGATGGTCAGCGAGGGGACCTTTCGCGAAGACCTGTTCTACCGCCTCAATGTGCTCAACGTCGAAGTCCCGCCATTGCGCGAGCGCGGCCAGGACATTCTGCTGCTGGCTCGCTACTTCATGCAGCAGGCCTGTGCGCAGATCCAGCGTCCGGTCTGCCGCCTGGCGCCCGGCACCTACCCGGCCCTGCTCGGTAATCGTTGGCCAGGGAATGTGCGCCAGTTGCAGAACGTGATCTTCCGCGCCGCGGCCATTTGCGAAAGCAGCCTGGTGGACATCGGCGACCTGGACATCGCCGGCACCTCAGTGGCGCGCCAGAGCGACAGCGAGGTCGACAGCCTGGAGCAGGCCATGGAAAGCTTCGAGAAATGCCTGCTGGAAAAGCTCTACGTCAACTATCCCTCGACCCGCCAACTGGCCAGCCGCCTGCAGACCTCCCACACCGCCATCGCCCATCGGCTGCGCAAGTACGGGATTCCCGGCAAGGCCTGAATACAACTCCTTACCTGAACTGCCGCAAATGTTGGACTGCCTCATCGCGGCATAGGTATCTACACCACTGTGGTGCGACGTTGCACCTGTGGGCCGTCAGGGATGTTGGATTAGACCGCGTGCATATCCATTTTTGCGGTAACGGCCTCCTATGGTTCCGCTTTTACAGCGGCTCACTTTTGGAGGAGCCCAAAAGTAAGCAAAAGGCTCTTGCCCCACCACTCGGCACCTCGCTTAGGCTCGGTGTGCCCTCACTCCGGCTTGAATCCGTGGGCCGCCGCCCCGCGCCATCCATGGCGCGGGGCGGCTAACCCGGCGTCCTGCCGGGTTACCCACGGCTTCAAGCCTGCGTTCGGCCAGCGTGGTTAACGGGGCGCCC